>JBKBOJ010000064.1:0-18981 GCA_046294815.1 Roseateles sp.
CCGCAGATCAGCTGCACGGGCAGCTGCAGCCGGGCCAGCTCCGCGGTGCTCCAGCGGGCGGCGGACAGGGCTTCGAAGTGGCGGCGTATGGTCGGCATGGGCTGGGCCAGGCGCTCGCGCTGGGCGGGCTCCAGCTCGGGCCAGACATCGCGGCCCTGCCAGTAGCCCACGAAGCCGCGCGCGGCCTGGTCGAGGTCGCCACGATCCAGCGCGGTGGCGACGTCGGCGGCCACCTGCTGGGCCTCCTGCCATTCGGGCAGCTCGGCACCCAGCGCGGGCAGCACGCCGAAGGCAACCGGCTCGTACAGCGTCAGCGAGCGCACGCGCTCGGGGTGTTGCAGGGCCAGCTGCAGCGACACCGCGCCGCCGTAGCTGTGGCCCACCAGGTGGAAGGGCTGGTCGGCAGGGAGGTCCAGCGCGGCCAGCAGCTCGCCAGCCTCGTGGGTCAGCCGGCCGGGCAGGCCGTCGGGCCAGCCCGGGCGGTCGCCGTGGCCCAGCAGGTCGGGCGTGCGCCAGGTCCAGTCCAGCCCGGCGGCGTCGGCCAGCAGCCGGCGCCATTGCCTGCCGCTGGCGCCGCTGGAATGCAGGCAGACGATGGGCAGGGCGGGCGAGGCGGTCATGGCGGTCTCCGAAGCGCGGGGGCCGCCATCCTACGGGGCTGCGTCAGCCGGTGTTGCGCAGGCCCGCGGCGATGCCGTTGATGGACAGGTGGATGCCGCGCTGCACGCGCTCCATCGCCGGGTCGTCCGCGGTGGTGCGGCGGTAGCGGCGCATCAGCTCGACCTGCAGGTGGTTGAGCGGGTCGATGTAGGGGAAGCGGTGCTCGATGGAGCGTGCCAGCGAGGGGTTGGCCGCGAGGCGCCTGTGTTCGCCGGTGATGAGGTTGAGCGCCGCCTCGGTGCGCTCGAACTCGGCCTTGATGGCCGAGAAGATGCGCCGGCCCAGCTTCTTGTCTTCCACCAGCTCCACATAGCGCTCGGCCAGCGTGAGGTCGGCCTTGGCCAACACCATGTCGAGGTTGGACAGCAGCGCGCGGAAGAAGGGCCAGCCCTTGAGCATGCGCTTGAGCAGGGCCAGGTTCTTGGCGCGCTGGGCGGGCTCTTCGCCGAGGAACGCCTCCACACCCGAGCCGAAACCGCACCAGCCGGGCAGCGCGACGCGGGCCTGGCCCCAGGAGAAGCCCCACGGGATGGCGCGCAGGTCCTCGATGGCGCGAGTGGCCTTGCGCGAGGCCGGGCGCGAGCCGATGTTGAGCTCGGCGATCTCGCGGATGGGGGTGGACGCGAAGAAGTAGTCGGCAAAGCCGGGTGTGCCGTAGACCAGCTTGCGGTAGGCCGCGAAGCTGGCGTCCGACAAGGCCTGGGCGGCTTCCAGGAAGGTGCGCGGCGCGTTCTGCGTGGGGTGCAGCAGCGTGGCCTCCAGCGTGGCGGCCACCAGCGTCTCCAGGTTGCGCCGGCCGATCTCGGGGTGGGCGTATTTGGAGGCGATGACCTCGCCCTGCTCGGTCAGCCGGATCTGGCCGTTCACGGTGCCCGGCGGCTGGGCCAGGATGGCCTGGTAGCTCGGGCCGCCGCCGCGGCCCACGGTGCCGCCGCGGCCGTGGAACAGGCGCAGCGTGATGGGGCCCACCTTCTTGAGCTCGTCGAACAGCTCCACCAGTGCGGTCTCGGCGCGGTACAGCTCCCAGGACGAGGTGAACATGCCGCCGTCCTTGTTGCTGTCGGAGTAGCCCAGCATGATGTCCTGCTCGCCGCCCGAACGGTCCACCAGGCCGCGGATGCCGGGCAGCGCATAGAACTCGCGCATGATGGTGGGCGCGATGCGCAGGTCGCCGATGGTCTCGAACAGCGGCACGATGATGAGGTCGCTGGTCGCGTAGCCATCCAGCGTCCCGCGCAGCAGGCCGGTCTCCTTGAGCAGCAGCGCCACTTCCAACAGGTCCGACACCGACTCGGTGTGCGAAATGATGTAGTGGCGCAGCGCCTCGCGGCCGAAGCGGGCCAGCGCCTCGCGGGCGGCCTCGAAGGTGGCCAGCTCGGCCTGGGTCTTGTCGGTGTAGACGGCGCCGATCACGCGCAGCGGCCGGGCATCGTTCAGCAGCCGCAGCAGCAGCTCGCGGCGGGCGGCTTCGTCCAGGGCCGCGTAGTCGGCCTCGATGCGGGCCACGGCCAGCAGCTCGGCCAGCACCAGCTCGTGCTGGTCGCTGCTCTGGCGCAGGTCCAGCGTCGCCAGGTGGAAGCCGAACACCTGCACGGCGCGGATCAGCGGTGCCAGGCGCGGCGCGATCAACGCCTCGGCATGGTGGCTCTTGAGCGAATGCTCGATGGTGCGCAGGTCGGCCAGCAGCTCGTCGGGCGAGCGATAGGGGTCTTGCGGCGCGACGGCGTGGCGCAGCGCCTCCGTGCCCGTCAGCTCATGCAGCGTCGCGGCGAGGCGCGCATACATGCCGGTCAGTGCGCGGCGGTAGGGCTCGTCGAGCCGGTGCACGTTCTGGTCGGGGCTGCGCTCGGCCAGCGCCTGCATCTCGTGTGTCACGCCGGTCAGACGCAGCGAGATGGACAGCTCGGCACCCAGCTCATGCAGCTCGGTCAGGTAGTGGCGCAGCGCTACCTCGCACTGGCGCTGCATTGCGCGCCGCAGCGTGGCCGCGCCCACGTTGGGATTGCCGTCGCGGTCGCCACCGATCCAGTGCCCCATGCGCAGGAAGCTGGGCAGGGGCTCGCCGGGCAGGTGCTCCTCCAGCTCGGCGTAGAGCTTGGGGATCTGGCGCAGGAAGGTGGACTGGTAGTAGGACAGCGCGTTCTCGATCTCGTCGGCCACCGTGAGCTTCGAGTAGCGCAGCATGCGTGTCTGCCAGAGCTGGGTGATGCGGGCGCGCAGCAGGCTTTCCGTCTCGCGCAGCTCGCGCTCGGTGACGGCGCGGTCGCGTGCCTCCAGCAGGCCGGCGATGGCGCGCTCCGCATCGAGGATGCTCTTGCGCTGCACCTCGGTCGGGTGCGCGGTCAGCACCGGCGAGATGAAGGCGTGCTGCAGCACCTCGGCGATCTCGCGCGGCCGGATGCCGGCTTCGTGCAGATGCTCCAGGCAATAGGCCAGTGAGCCCGGCTGCAGGCTGCCGGCGCGCTCGTGCACGTCGCGGCGCCGGATGTGGTGGCGATCCTCGGCGATGTTGGCCAGGTGCGAGAAGTAGCTGAAGGCACGGATCACGCTGACGGCCTGGTCGCCCGAGAGGCTCTTGAGCAACTTGTCGAAGCGCTTGCCGGCTTCCTTGTCATGCTTGTGGCGGTAGGCCACGGACAGCTGGCGTATGCGCTCGACCAGCTCGAATGCCTCGCGACCCTCTTGCTCGCGGATGACGTCACCCAGGATTCGGCCCAGCAGCCGGATATCGGCCACCAGCGGCTCGTTCTTGTCGGCTTCCAGGCGGGCGGCAGCGGCTCGTGAAGACATGGCGGGGCATCCGGTGAAGAAATTTCTATAGGAGAAGTAACAAAGTTACTCGGTTTGGAGTCTAGCCGTTTCTCTCGGATCCATGCGATCGCAATGCCGCATGTTGTGGCGTTGACAGGCGCCTTGGTGAGGGCTCCAGACCAGCGGCGGCCATAGAGCTGAAGGGCTGCCGGAGTGCTGGCGGCTTCGATGCTGGCGAAGGCGGGATTGCGCACTTGCGGCGTGGCGCTGAGGCGCGTTGCGTCGGTGCGTCGTGCAGACGGGGCGCGACGGTTGCACAGCGGTGACTTGGGGCTGCGCACGCAGCGTGCATGCGCGAACACATCGGGCACCGAAGTGCAGAGGGAGCCCTGCGCTCGTCCGGGCTCGACGCCGCCACGTCGGGTTCGACCGCGCTTGCTGCCTTTGGCGCGCCAGCAACAGGTCGGGTAAACCAGACGACCAGCGGGATTGAACACAGAGGGCGATTGGGCTAACGTAGACAACGTTGTCTATTGCCGGAATGTTGGCGTTTGGATGCGTCTTGCGTGATCGGGATGGGATCGCTATCAATTAGCGGGCGTGCGGGTTGATTCCCGCGTGTCTTGCGTGCCTGATGCTGCTGCGATCCCAGTGTCAAAAGGGGTGTTGTGCAATGCTTACATTGGCGTCCCACTCACGTAAACCCCAGCGATGCTGAGTCTGGCGAGTCAATACAGTCGGCATGGCAGCAGCCGTCGGACGTTGCCGAAAGGCAAACTGATAGCGATATCATTCGCTGGCGTTCTTGGGCTTCATCGTCGTGGATTCGGCTCATCTGGGGTCGTTACAGCAAAGCAAGGAGACAAATGAACAAGCCTCTCAGTTCCAAAACGCATCGGCCGTCCAGGCGTGCCCGGCTTAAGCCCGTGGCCTGGGCATCGTCGGTCGCGCTGCTGACCGGCGCGGCCGCGGCGCAGGCCCAGCAGGGTGCCGCAACGCCTGCTGCTTCCCCGCAGTTGCTGGAGACGGTTGTCATCACGGGCATTCGCAAGTCCCTTGACAGCGCTGTCACATTAAAGCGTGAGTCCCGCGGTCTGGTGGATGGCATCGTGGCCGAGGACATCGGCAAGTTTCCCGACACCAACCTCGCCGAATCGATGCAGCGCATCGCCGGCGTGTCCATCGACCGCTCGCCCAGCGGCGAGGGTTCCAAGGTCACGGTGCGCGGCGTGGGCCCCGACTTCAACCTGGTGCTGCTCAACGGCCGCCAGATGCCCACGGCCTTCATCAACCGGCTGAACCAGGGCGCGAGCGGTTCGCGGGCGTTCGACTTTGCCAACCTGTCGTCCGACTCGATCGCGGCGCTGGAGGTCTACAAGACCGGCCGCGCCGAGTCGCCGACGGGCGGCATTGGCGCCACCATCAACGTCAAGACGGCCCGTCCGCTGGACCTTCGCGAGCGCGTCGCGAGCATTGGCGTCAAGGCCAACTACGACGCGTCCAACGGCCGCCTGCCCGAGACTTTCAAGGGTGCCACGGTGACGCCGGAAATCTCCGGCATCTACAGCGACACCTTTGGCAATCGAACGCTGGGCATTGCCATCAGTGGCAGCTACTCCAAGCGTGATTCGGGCTCCAACGAGGCCTACACCCAGGGCGGCTGGCTGACCTCGGCGCCGTCGTCCAACGACTGGGGCACGGTGCCGCAGGCCCAGCGTCCGAACGGCCTGTACTCCACCTCGGTGGACATGCGCTACTCCCTGACGGCCCTGGAGCGCGAGCGCATCAACGGCCAGGTCACGCTGCAGTTCGCGCCGACCAAGAGCCTGAAGTTCACGCTGGACCACACCGTCGCCACCAACACCATCAGCGCCAAGAACGCCGAGCTGTCGAGTTGGTTCAACTTCCAGTTCGGCCCGACCACCTTCACCAGTGGCCCGGTGGCCTCGCCGCTCGTGCAGACCTCGATCTGGGAGACGCCGGACCATGACCTGGCGATCAACACCGGCAAGTTCGGCCAGAAGGCCAAGCTCAACTCCACGGGTTTCAACTCCGAGTGGAAGATCAGCGATGCGCTGAAGGTGGACCTGGACGTCCACCACTCCAACGCCAAGACCAGCCCGAACAGCCCGTTCGGGACCTACTCCGTGATGGACCTGGGTTTGTTCAACCAGGGCAATGCGGTGGCGTACTACGACAAGGCATTCCCCATCCTGAGCCTGCCCACCAGCGGCGCGCTGGGCACGCCCAACAACGGCAAGCTCGATCCCACCCGGCTGCAACTGACGGGCTCGCAGTTCGTCAACAACATGAGCGACCAGACGGTCGATCAGTTCCAGACGCGCGGTACCTGGCGCCTGAACGACGACAACAAGCTCCTCGCCGGCCTGGGTTTCACCAAGACCAAGAACCGCGCCGCCAGCCGCAACAACCAGCATGACGACTGGGGTGGCGTGGGCGTGCGCGGCACGCAGGGTGACTACAACAACGTCAAGGTCTACACCGAGAACCTGCAGAAGTTCTTCAGCCGTATTCCGGGCAGCGATGACCCGCGCCAGTTCCAGAACTTCTACATCGCCGACTTCGACAGCCTGCGCGCCGCGGCCATTGCCGCGATCATGAAGGAGCGGGGCTACACCAAAGCCCAGGCCGAGGCCTATTTCTCGACCTCGCCGGACTACTCGCTGGGCAACGATTGGCGCACGACCGAGAAGTCCACCAGCGCCTTTGGCCAGTGGGACCATGCCTTCGACACGGCCATCCCGATGAACCTGTCGGTCGGTCTGCGCTACGAGAGCACGAAGGTGGACTCTTCGTCCCAGGTCGTGACCCGCACGGGCACCAGCTGGGGCACGTCCAACGAGATCGGCCTGATCTCCGGCGGCACGACCTTCGGCACCAAGTCCGGCAAGTACCACTACTGGCTGCCCAGCATCGACTGGGATGCCGACGTGGCCGACAACGTCAAGGTGCGCGCCAGCTATGGCGAGAACATCGGCCGCCCTGGCTGGGATGCCTTGCTCGGTGGCGTGAACTTCAACTCGCCGGCCAACGCAGGCGGCGGCACAGGCAGCACGGGCGACCCGGCGCTCAAGCCACTGAAGTCCAAGAATCTGGACTTCTCGGCCGAGTGGTACTACGCCAAGTCCAGCTATGCCGCGCTGGGCCTGTTCTACAAGAAGGTCAGCAACTTCATCGGTACGTCGACCTACACCGCCACGTCGCCAGGTTTGACGACGCCCATCGGCGGCGCCTACTACCGGGCCGGTGCGGCCGCCTGCGGCGCCAATGCGACGCCGCTGTGCATCCGCAACTACATCTTCAACAACTTCAACGGGCAGCCGGGTGTGAATCGCACCGGCGTGAGCGACTCGGGCGAAATCCTGGGCACCATCGCGGGCCTGCCCTCCGATCCGCTGTTGAACTTCACCGTGACGCGTCCGTCGAACGAGCCCGGCGACAACATCAAGGGCATCGAGCTGAACTTCCAGCACATGTTTGGCAACAGCGGCTTTGGCGTGTCGGGCAACTACACGATGGTGAAGACCGGGTTGGAGTACGACAACACCAACATCACGACACCGCAGCGTGCGCTGCTGGGTGTCAGTGACTCGGCCAACCTGGTGGGCTTCTATGAAGACAACATCTGGTCGGTGCGTGCGGCGTACAACTGGCGTGGCGGCTTCCTGGCGCAGCGCTTCGACGGTCGCGGCAACAACCCGGTCTACACCGAAGCCTACGGCCAGGTGGACATGTCCATCGGCTACAAGATCGGCAAGAACCTGACGGTGCAGGCCGACCTGCTGAACCTCAACGATGGCTACATCCGCCAGCACGGCCGTGCCAAGGAGCAGTTGGTCTCGGCCATCCAGACGGGGCGCCGCTACCTGATCGGGGCCCGCTACCGCTTCTGAGCGATGGGCGGGGCCTGCTGCCGCGTCGAGCGCGGCAGGCTCCTGGGTTGAATCAGTCAGGCCGGGGTGGGCGTTCAGGCGTCCGCGCCGGCCTGCGCGTTTGCAGGATGATGTCGGCCTGCCGAGCTCATCCGACCCCAGCGCCTGCACGGCTCACCCGCCGTGCGACACCGACCGACTGCCATGCTGCAACTGCTCAACAACATCCAGCACAAAGACCTGCGCATCATCACCCAGCGCGGCGCGCGCTGGGGCGACGACGTGATGTCCGCGCCCGCCACGCCGGACGAGTTCCGAAAGCTGCAGGCCCACTATCCCATCGTGTTCCAGCCCGACGGCCAGGGCAGCTTTCTGCCCATCGTGCTGTTCGGCCTGGAGCAGGGGCAGAACCTGTTCCTGACGGATGACGGCTGGGATGCCGACTACCTGCCGCTGTCCATGCAGCGCATGCCGTTTTCCATCGGTGTCGCCGACGACGAGCTGCGCATGATGGTCGACATGGACAGTCCGCGCATTAGCCATGGTGCCGAGGGCGAGGCCGTCTTCCTGCCGCATGGCGGTATGACCGAGTTCATCGAGCACGCCAATGCGGTGCTGCACACGTTGCACCTGGGGTTTCAGGCCATGCCCGACTTCATCCAGACGCTGACGACGCACGAGTTGCTGGAGCCCTTCGTGCTGGACTTCGAGCGCCCCGACGGCTCGCATCGTCAGCTGTCGGGCTACTACATCATTCACGAGGAGCGCCTGGCGGCGCTGGACGCCGCCACCGTGGGCCTGCTGCATCAGGCCGACTACTTGCAGCCCATCTACATGGCCATCGCCTCGCTGTCCAACTTCACGAAGCTGATCCGTCGCCATCTCGACCAGGGGGGGTGACCGGCATGCGCGAGCGCAGCGATGTCAGCGTAGAGGCGATCCCCGCCGAGCTGCTGCAGTCCGGCCAGCCGACGGTGCTGCGTGGCCTGGTCGCGCATTGGCCGCTGGTGCAGGCAGCGCAGCGCTCGGACGCCGCGTTCTGCGACTACCTGCGCGGCTTCGGCGCCGACACTCGCGTGGGCCTGTGGCGCGGCCCGCCCGACATCGGCGGGCGCTTCTTCTACAACGACGACTTCAGCGGCTTCAACTTCCAGCGCGAGGTTGGCCGCTTCGGCGCGCTGCTCGATGAACTGCTGGCCCCGTCGCCTGATGCGCTCTATCTGGGCTCCACCGAGCTGGATGGCTCCTTCCCCGGCCTGCGCCAGGCCAACCCGCTGCCCGCGCTGCAGGCCTTGGACCCGCTGGTCAACCTGTGGCTGGGCAACCGCACGCGTGTCGCACCGCACTTCGATGTGGCCGACAACATCGCTTGCGTCGTCGCCGGCCGGCGTCGCTTCACGCTGTTCCCGCCGGATCAGGTTGGCAATCTCTATATCGGCCCGCTTGACCTCACGCCGGCGGGCCAGCCCATCAGTCTGGTCGATCCGGTTGCGCCCGATCTGCAGCGCTTCCCGCGCTATGCCGACGCGCAGCGGCATGCCCAGGTGGTCGAGCTGGCGCCGGGCGATGCCATCTTCATACCCAGCCAGTGGTGGCACGCGGTCGACAGCCTCGCCCCCATCAACGCGCTGGTCAACCTGTGGTGGCGCCCGTCGCCCGCCTACATGGACTCGCCGCTGCTCACGCTGATGCTGGCGCTGCTGACGCTGCGCGATCTGCCGCCGCAGCAGCGCGACGCCTGGCGCACGCTGTTTGACCACTACGTGTTCGACGCCGACGCGCAGACGGCGGCGCACATCCCGCCCGCTGCGCGTGGCGTGCTCGCGCCGATGACTGACGCCAGCGCGCGCCAGATTCGCGCGCTGCTGCTCAACCGCCTCAACCGATGAGCCCTGCCATGACGCCTGAACCCAAACCCGTGCGTCGCGTCGTCATTGCCGGTGGCGGCACCGCCGGCTGGATGGTCGCTGCTGGCCTGTCCAAATGCCTGGGCAAGCAGGTGGACATCCGCCTGATCGAGTCCGAGGAGATCGGCACCGTGGGCGTCGGCGAGGCCACCATCCCGACGCTGCATTTCCTGCACGACGTGCTCGACCTGGACGAGAAGGACTTCATCCAGGCCACCCAGGCCACCTTCAAGCTGGGCATCCACTTCGAGAACTGGCGCAACGTCGGCCAGCACTACTTCCACTCTTTTGGCAAGACCGGCACGAGCCACTGGTCGGCCGGCTTCCAGCACTTCTGGCTGGAAGGCCGGCGGCGGGGACTTGCCAGCGACTACGGCGACTATTGCCTGGAGCTGCGCGCGGCGATGGACGAGCGCTTCGCGCTGTTGCCCGACAACGGCATCAACTACGCCTACCACTTCGACGCGACGCTCTACGGGCAATATCTGCGCCGCTACTCGGAAGCGCTGGGCGTGCAGCGCATCGAGGGCAAGATCGTCCAAGTCCACACCGATGCGGCCAGCGGCCACGTCACCGGCCTGCGGCTGGACGGCGGCGCGCTGATCGAGGGCGACCTGTTCGTCGACTGCTCCGGCATGCGCTCGCTGCTGCTGGGCGAGACGCTGGGCGTGCCCTACGAGAGCTGGTCGCACTGGCTGCCCTGCGATCGCGCGCTGGCGGTGCAGACGGCGTCGATCGGCGAGCCCGTGCCCTACACCCGCTCCATCGCCCACCCCTGGGGCTGGCAATGGCGCATCCCGCTGCAGCACCGCGTCGGCAACGGCGTGGTGTTCAGCAGCCAGCATGTCAGCGAAGATGAGGCCCAGGCCACGCTGCTGGCCAACGTGCGGGGCCAGGTCTTGCGCGAGCCGCGCGTCATCAAGTTCACGCCGGGTCAGCGCCAGGTGGTCTGGAAGCACAACGTCGTCGCCATCGGCCTGTCCAGCGGCTTTCTGGAGCCGCTGGAGTCCACCAGCATCCACCTGATCCAAAAGGGCTTGCTGCGCCTGATCGAGCTGTTCCCGACCGACGGTGTGAGGCAGAGCGACATCGACGAATACAACCGCCAGGCCCGCGAGCAGATCGAGGTCATCCGCGACTTCATCATCCTGCACTACCACGTCACCGACCGTACCGACACCGCCTTCTGGCGCGCCTGCCGCGACATGGACGTGCCGCCGCTGCTCGCGCACCGCATCCAGCATTTCCGCGACACCGCGCGCATTCAGCTGGACCTGGGCGAGCTGTTCCAGGAGAACTCCTGGGTGCAGGTCATGATGGGGCAGGGCATCACGCCCGCCAGCCACCACCCCATCACGCGCAACATGGACGACCGCGCGCTGGCCGACTTCCTCGGCGACATCCGCAAGGACGTGGCCCGCACGCTGATGAAGCTGCCCCGCCACCAGCAGTTCATCCGCCAGTTCTGCCCCGCGCCAGCCCCCGAGGCGGCAGCGCCGCGGCCGGTCATGGCCGGCCCGTCGCTGCGCATCAACCCGCAGGCACGGCTGGACGAGGTGGTGCTGGACGACGGCTCGCGCGTCATCGTCGTCGACGACTTCGTGCAAGACCCCGACGCCCTGGTCGCGCTGGCGGCCGCGGTCGCGCCGCAATTCCAGGTGCTGCCCGGCCATCCCTATCCCGGGCCGCAGCTGGACTTGCCCGAGTCCATGGCCGCCGAGCTGGCCGAGTTCTTCGACAGCCGGCTGCGCCAGCGCCTGGGCGCCGGTGCGCCGCTGGGCATGTACGCCCGCTTTGCCCGCGTGCGGCAGGACGCTGCCACGCTGGACGCCCGCCAGCGCATCTGCCACCGCGACGACTCCGGTCTGCAGCCGGGCGAGATGATGGCCGCGTCGGTGCACTACCTGTTCCGCGACGAACGCCTGGGGGGCACCGTGTTCTTCCGCTCGCGCATGTCGGAGGCCGACACCCAGCGCTTGCGCCACGACGCCAAGACGCTGGACGCCAGCGCCTTTGCCGACAAATACGGCCTGCCGCCCGGCTACATGACCGACAGCAACCGCTACTTCGAGTGCATCGGCCGCCTGCCCGCCAGGTGGAACCGAGCGGTCTTCTACGACGGCAGCATCTTCCACTCCGGCGACATCCGCGCCCCCGCCGCGGCCTACCGGAGTGACCCCGGCCGGCTGACGATCAACGCCTTCTTCAAGAGCCGACCTCGATAATCGAGGTCATGACCAACGCCATCACCATCGCCACGCGCGAAAGCCGCCTCGCGCTGTGGCAGGCCGAGCACGTGCGGGCCCGCCTCGCCGACGAACTGGGCCTGACGGCCACGCTGCTGGGCATGACCACCCGCGGTGACCAGATCCTCGACCGCACGCTGTCCAAGGTCGGCGGCAAGGGCCTGTTCGTCAAGGAGCTGGAGGCCGCGCTGCAAGACGGCCGCGCCCAGCTGGCCGTGCACTCGCTCAAAGACGTGCCCATGGAGCTGCCCGAGGGCTTCATGCTGGCTGCCGTGCTGGAGCGCGAGGACCCGCGCGACGCCTTTGTGTCCAACGATTACGCAGCGCTGGCCGAGCTGCCGCAGGGCGCCGTCGTCGGCAGCTCCAGCCTGCGCCGCGTCGCGCAGTTGCTGAGCCTGCGTCCCGACCTGCGCGTCGAGCCGCTGCGCGGCAATCTCGACACCCGGCTGCGCAAGCTCGACGAAGGCGGCTACCACGCCATCGTGCTGGCCGCGGCGGGCCTCAAGCGCCTGGGCCTGGCCGAGCGCATCCGCAGCGTGTTCGAGATTGACGAGATGCTGCCCTGCGCAGGGCAGGGCGCGCTGGGCCTGGAAATCCGCAGCGACGCCGCCGCGCTGGCCGACGCGCTGGCCCGGCTGGCCCACCAGCCCACGTTGCTGGCCTGCGAAGCCGAGCGCGCCGTGTCGCGTGCGCTGGGCGGCAGCTGCAGCCTGCCGCTGGCCGCCCACGCGCGTTGGCAGGGCGGCGAGCTGCGGTTGGACGCGGCGCTGGGCCATGCCGAGGAGCCCGCCGCGCCGCTGCTGCGCGTCAGCGTGACGGACCCCGTGGCCGACGTGGCGGCGGCCCGCGCGTTGGGCCAGCGTGCCGCCGCCGGCCTGCGCGAGCTGGGTGCCAGCGCCTACCTCGCTGGATGAGCGGCCCCACGCTCATCGTCACCCGACCGCGGCCGCAATGCGCGGCCTGGCTGCAGCGCCTGGCGGCGCTGGGCGTGCCCGCGGTGGCGCTTCCGCTCATCGAGATCCTGCCGGCGCGCGACCCCGCGCCGGTCCAGACAGCCTGGGCGGCACTGGCCCGCACCGACCTGGCCCTCTTCGTCAGTCCCAACGCCGTCGAGCACTTCTTCGCGCTGGCCGCTGGCCGGCGCTGGCCGGCGCATACCTTGGCCGCCTGTGTGGGCCCGGGCAGCGCGCAGGCGCTGGCCGAGCACGGCGTGCCGACCCAGCTCATCGTGCAGCCCGCGGCCGACGCCGCCAGCCTGGACTCCGAGCACCTGTGGCCGCAGCTCCAGCCGCGCCGCGACTGGGCCGGTGCCCAGGTGCTGTTGGTGCGCGGCGACGGCGGCCGCACATGGCTGGCCGAGCGTCTGACCGAGGCCGGCGCGCAGGTCCAGGCCATCACCGCCTACCACCGCAGCGGTCCGCGTCTGGACGCCGCCGAGCAGGCCCGGCTGCAGCAGGTGCTGGCCCGGCCGGCGGACTTTGTCTGGCTGTTCAGCAGCGCCGAGGCGGTGGGCCATCTGCTTGCTCACGCCGGTCTGCCGCTGGTCGGCCAGCGTGCCGTGGCGACCCATGCCCGCATCGCCGCGGCCGCCACGCAGGCCGGCTTTGCGCCTGTGGTTTTGGCGCGACCCGATCCAGCGGCCGTCGCGCGGGCGCTGAAAGTGCTCTGACAGAATCCTGCGCACTGTGACCGAGCCGACTTCTCCCCACACCGCGTTGCCGACCGCGGCCGAGCCCGTGGCGCCACCGCCTGCCGCCCCGTCCCCCTTGCCCGCCTGGTTGCCGTGGCTGCTGGCCTTGCTGGGGGCTGCCGTGCTGCTATGCGTCGTGCTGGCCTGGCAGAGCCTGAGTCGCCAGCAGTCGCTGGAGCAGGAACTGGTACGCCGCCAGGAAGCCAGCCAGGCCCAGGCCACCGAGGCCCGCCTGGCCGCCAAGCAGTCCGCCGACCTGGTGCGCGACACCGCCGCCAAGGTGTCGCTGCTGGAGGCGCGCCTGGCCGAGGTCGCGTTGCAGCGCGGCCAGCTGGAGGAGCTGATCCAGTCCATGTCTCGCTCGCGCGACGAGAACGTCGTCGGCGACATCGAGGCTGCCATCCGCGTCGCGATGCAGCAGACCCAGATCACCGGCAGCGCCGAGCCGCTCGTTGCCACGCTGAAGCAGGCCGACGAGCGCCTGCTGCGCTACAAGCAACCGCGCTTGGAAGGCGTGCGCCGCGCGGTCGCGCGCGACCTGGAGCGCGTGCGCGCCGTGGCGGTCGTCGACGTGTCCACGCTGACCATCAAGCTCGACGAGGTCGTGCGCGTCGCGGACGAGCTGCCGCTGATTGCCGGTGGCGACCTGGTGGCGCGTCAGCGCGAGGAGCGTCAGCCCGACCCCGCCAAGAGCCAGCGCGAGCAGGCCCAGCGTCTGCTGCGCGAGCAGGCCGCAGCCGCCGCGGACGGCCGCCTGGCCCTGTGGTGGTGGCAGGCGCGCGAGCAACTCTCGAGCTGGGCCGGCCTGGTCTGGCGTGAGGCCCGCACGCTGCTGCGCGTGACGCGCATCGAGCATCCCGAAGCCGCGCTGATCGCGCCCGACCAGAGTTTCTTCCTGCGCGAGAACCTCAAGCTGCGCCTGCTCAACGCGCGCCTGGCGCTGCTGAGCCGCCAGTTCGACACCGCCCAGGCCGATCTGCGTGACTGCCAGGAGATGCTGAACCGCTACTTCGACATGCGCTCGCGCAAGGTCGCCAGCGTCGCCGAGCTGCTGCGCCAGGTGGCCGGCCAGGCCCGCCAGGTCAGCGTGCCGCGCCCGGACGACACGCTGGCGGCGCTGGCCGCCGCGGCCGCGGGCCGATGAAAGGGCGTTGAACCATGCGCCTCGTCATCTGGCTGGTTCTGCTGTTCGTCGTTGCCGTCGTTGCGGCGTTGACGCTGGGCTCCAACGACGGTCTCGCCAGCTTCTACTGGGCCGGCTGGCGGCTGGACATCTCGCTCAACCTCTTCCTGCTGCTGCTGGTCGCGAGCTGCTTCGCACTCGTCACGGCCATTCAGGCCATCGAGGCGTTGACCACGCTGCCCAAGCGCGCCCGTGAATGGCGCCTGGCGCAGCGCGAACGCAGCGCCCAGCTGGCCTTGCGCGAGGCACTGGTGGAGCTCTTCGGTGCCCGCTTCAGCCGCGCGCAGAAGGCCGCGCAGAAGGCGCTCAACATCCAGTCGGCCACGCCCGAGCTGGCGGCCGACCAGGCCTTCATGGCGCTGGCCCACCTGCTGGCGGCGGCCAGCGCCCACCGCCTGCAGGACCGCCGCCTTCGCGACGAGCAGCTCCAGCACGCGCTGGAGCTGGCCAGCCGCAGCGGTGCCCGGGCCCAGGAAGACGGTGCGCGCCTGCTGGCTGCCGAATGGGCGCTCGACGACCGCGACGCCACGCGCGCGCTCATGCTGCTGGGCGAACTGCCGCCCGGCGTGGCCCGCCGCACCCAGGCCTTGCGCCTGCGGCTGCAGGCCACGCGCCTGGCCCAGCAGCCGCTGGACGCGCTGCGCACGGCGCGGCTGCTGGCCAAGCACCAGGCCTTCTCCAAGGTGGCTGCCCAAGGCCTGCTGCGCACGCTGGCCTTCGAGGCGCTGGACGGCGCCCGCGACGTGGATCAGCTGCGCGTGGTCTGGCAGCAGCTGGACCCCGCCGACCGCCGCGACGCGTTGGTCGCTGCGCGGGCGGCGCAATGCGCCGGTCAGCTCGGTGCGCCCGACGATGGGCGCGGCTGGCTGCGCCCCTTCTTCGACGACCTGGCCGGCCTGCAGGTCGACGAGCGTGCCGCGCTCGCCCAGGCGCTGGTGCCGGTGCTGGCGGGCTGCGGCCCCGACTGGCTGCAGCGGCTGGAGGCAGCGCAGGCGCGCTTTCCGCGCGAGCGCGCGTGGTCCTATGCGCTCGGCCATGCGTTGGCCGAGCGCCAGCTGTGGGGCAAGGCCCGGCTGATGCTGGAGGCGGTGGTGGAGGACACCACCATGCCCAGCGCCGCTCGGCGCCGCAGCTGGCTGGCCCTGGCCGCACTGGCCGAGCAGGAGGGAGACGACGCGCGCCGCGCACGCTGCTACGAGGCTGCGGCACGCCTGCCTTGATGGCATGCCAATGGCGCCTCGGTGGAGCGAGGAGCCGCCCACCCGCAAACAGCACCGAGCGAACTTTTTTAAAAAAATCCGCCAACTCTTGCTGAGGGCCAAAAAATATGGCTATACTGTGAGGCTTCAGCGGCTGTAGCTCAGTTGGATAGAGTACTTGGCTACGAACCAAGGGGTCGTGGGTTCGAATCCTGCCAGCCGCGCCAAAAATAAGAAGAGAAATCAACGGGTTAGCACCGCAAGGCGCTAACCCGTTTTCCTTTGCTGGGGGACTTTTGGGGGACTTGCGTCCCCACTGGCCCCGCGTTGCTCCCGCTGAAGCATGGCCAAGCTGATGTTCCAGCGGCCCGTATCGTCCTTGATCTTCTCCAGCGCAGCGTGGATTTCCACGACCTGAGCCACTGTGTAGTGGTGCGTCATGCTTGGCCGGCTGTGCCAGAGGATGTCGGCGATAGTGCTTTCCGGTATGGCAGCCTCCCGAAGGCGCATGCCAACGGTATGCCTGAGATCGTGCACGTGTAGGTCACCAAGGCCTGCCTTTGACCGCCCTGACTGCCACGCCGTGTTGTTCATCGCTTGGATCGGGCGGTACTCCATCAGCGGCGCGTCGTCAATGTTTTTGATCCGTTCTCGCCGGTAAACGAACACGAACTCTTCGTGTTGTCCTCGCACGGTTTCGATGATCGACTGGGCAACGCTGTTGCAGACCAACACGCGTGCCTGCTTCCGGCCCTTGACGTGCTCACGTGGAACCACGAAGACCGAAATGCCCAGCTCAGGCACCCGAACTTCCCAGTCCCAGCGAAGGCTGCACACCACATCGTCCCGCACGCCGGTGTTCAGCTTGAACAACGCCATGCGGGCCAGATGTGACGGCAGCACCTGAAGCAGTCGACGCTGCTCCGGCCAAGTGATCGGCCGAGGCTCGCGCTGATGGCCGTTCAGGGGCAGTAGCGTGATATGCGGGGCACTTTCCAACCAAGTCTGGCCGGTCTCATCACGCCAGGTCGTCGCCGCAAGGTTCAGGATGTGGCGAACGAGCCCAAGACCCAAGTTCACGGTCTTGTGCTTGCGTCCAGCCGCCAGCCTGGCGCTCACGTACGGAGCGAGGCTTCCATCATGGATTTGCGGGAGATTGAGCGCGCCGATGTGGGGCATCAGTGACTTTAAAAGGTAGGTCTCCGTCACGATGGACGGTTTCTCTTGGTTGGAAAGCAGGTAATGCGTGGCTGCTTCTTCGAAGGTGCGGTCGGGGCGGACTCCATGCAGCGCCTGGGTCCGCTTTGATTCCAGCTGCCTGATCAGCCAGCTCTCCGCCTCTTCATGACTGCGGAAGCCACGCTGGCGAAATCGGGTGCCCTTCCACCACTTGTCGACTTGCCAGGTTCCATCTTCGCCGGCATAGACGCCGGTTGTTTTTCGGCCCATGAACTAACTCCTTTCTCGTTGGGCCATCCGTTCCGGGGGCCATTCTGTGAGGCGCAATGGGCGCTGTCATCTGGTTGATGCGGGCCAACGACACTTGACCCGTCCGCTTTGAACTGGTCGAACAACCGATCAAGCTCGTGACGGTCGAAGATCAGGCAGCAGCCTTGCTTGATCGCATGGAGGCGAGGGCGCCAGATGGCATCAAAGGTGCGACGGCGAACGCCGACATATGCCATGGCTTCCGCATATGTGAGCCCGCGATTCATGAACGAGCTCCCTGTTCGGTCGAGCCGATACGGTGTGCGCCAATTGGCGCGATCTGGTCAGTTGCGAGCGCAATTGCCCGTTGGGCTTTCGCCCGGTTGACCTTGAAGTGCGGCTTCTTGCGCCGCCTGAAGAAGAGCTTCATGGAGGTGCCCTGAGAGCAGCCACATGGCTGCACTCGGGGATGCCCAACAGGGACGCTGAAGATCCACGCGCTTGGCGGTTCGGTGTTGCGTTACCCCTTCAACTTGCATGTTTTGCATCACGTGCCACGAGGGCGATTTTTCGAGTCCTCGACCATGCTCACTTAAGGACCGATGCCATGCACTTCCTATTTATGTTCAAGACCAACGCGCCGTCCTCGGCGGCAAAGCACCTCCGGCGGCTACTTTCCCTGCGGCGAGAGGGGAACACCTGATGAAGCTCATCGACGACAAGACGACCGCCCTGCATCACATCCTCCAGTGCCGGGTTCGGGGCTACGAATGCTGGACATCCTTCACCATTGACCTCGAAAAACTGGAAGCGAAGCGGCGCCAGATCGAAGAGCAGTTCGGGACCAGGCTGCCGCCCTGGAAGCGACAGGATCGAAAGCAGATGGGTTTGCCGACGGGTGTTGCTGTCGCGGTCCACGTGACCGGGGAGCCGATGAAGCGGCAGGTGGTGGTTCTCGCAACTGATCTGGCGCTCAGAGCGCCTGCCGGGTCGCCGTGGACGCGGGAACGCTGGCGCCAAAATCCCCCGGAGGTGGATTGTTTCGTGATGGTCAAAGAGCCACGAGTGCGCGGCGACTTCGCTTGGACCTGGAAGCTGCAGGAGCGGACATATCAGCGGCTCGCGCACCTCCTGACGACCGCTGTCAAGCGAGGTGATGCTCACGAGGTGGACCTTCATTGCCGGACCTGGGTCAGGCTGTTTCCCATGGTGCGCGGGGTGCGGCGACAGATGCGAGGGTTGATCCGCTCTGCGGAAAAGCTCTGGACTGCGACGCAGCGACGCGAGTGGCCAACCCTAACCTCGGATCTTCTTCCGGCGCAAATCGGCTTCAGGCCGACTCCAAACGAGTAGTGAGCCCGCCAAGCGCAGCCGCTCTGTGGCGCGGGTGTCACAGAGCGTGCTGGATGCCGTCCTGCGCACTAGCATCGAGCCATGGACTTACCAGACAGCGACGATCAGCTCGACGCCGACGAGGTCGAGGCATTGCTCGGTTTTGACGAGTTGCGCCGGGAGGCTGAAGCCATGGGTATAGACCAGCAGGCTGGTCTCAACGAGCGAACGGTTCAGTATCTGGAAAAGATGATGAGGCTTGCCGTCGATAAGACCACGGCCGACCCGAGCTCACCATGCTGAACCGCCGCCAACTTGATGTCGGCTGACGGAACGCCAGCTTGCCGCTGCGCCGCATTGAAGTGCCCCTGATATGCGAGAGAAGGGGCGGCCGCGGGCGCTGCAATACCTGCTTCCTGGCACCCTTCCGGCAACAACTGCGGTCGGAGCTCGTTCGGCGAGGTATGCGGAACTGCCCACGGTCTCGGAAGTCTAGCCTGCGGCGGCTCGGCCATGCCCACGCGCCTCGCGGGAACGACGGCTGCGCAGTGTTATGGAAAGCTCTCCATAACGCTGCCTATGCGCAGGCCGCAACTATGCGCAGTTGATTTGGGGATGCCGGCGTCCCTTGAGGTTCGGCGCGGCGTTCGGGCGGGTAGTCCCACGAGGAACTGGACATAGCTTCTCTGACC
>JBKBOJ010000065.1:0-18630 GCA_046294815.1 Roseateles sp.
GGAAGTGGCTGTCCGCCTCGAAGCGGGCGATGACGTGCCAGTGCAGATGCGGCACCACATTGCCCAGCGAGGCCAGGTTGACCTTGGTGGGCGCGAGCAGCCGGCGCAGCACCTGCTCGATGGCGGCCACCGCGTCCATGCAGGCGTGCCGCTGCGGCGCGCTCAGGTCGCTGAACTCGGCAACGTGCGCGTTCCAGATCAGCCGGTAGAAGGCCGGATGCGCCGGCTCGTCGAGCACGCGCACGACGCGCAACAGCGGCGTGCGCGCGACCACCAGGCCGCCGTCGCCGTCGCACAGCGGGCAGCCCGCGCTCGTCACACCAGCACCCGCTCGATGCCGCCGTCGTTGGCCTTCTTGACGTAGTCCGGCAGCCAGTTCTCACCCAGGATCTGCCGCGCCATCTCGACGACGATGTAGTCGGCTTCGAGCAGGCCGTTTTGCAGGTCGTCGCCGTAGCGGGACAGGCCCTGCAGGCAGCTCGGGCAGGAGGTCAGGATCTTCAGGTTGTCGTTGGCGCCGACCTTGCCGGAGGCGCGCAGCGCCGCCTCGGTCTTGCGCAGCTCCTCTTCCTTGCGGAAGCGCACCTGCGTGGAGATGTCGGGCCGCGTCACGCCCAGCGTGCCGCTCTCACCGCAGCAACGCTCGCTCTTCACGACGTTCTCGCCCACCAGGGCCTTCACCGTCTTCATGGGCTCCTGCTGCTTCATGGGCGTGTGGCAGGGGTCGTGGTAGAGGTAGCTCTGCTTGCTGCCCAGCGTGATGCCCTTCTCCAGCAGGTATTCGTGGATGTCGATGATGCGGCAGCCGGGGAAGATGTCCTCGAACTTGTAGCCCTGCAACTGGTCGAAGCAGGTGCCGCATGACACCACCACGGTCTTGATGTCCAGGTAGTTCAGCGTGTTGGCGACGCGGTGGAAGAGCACCCGGTTGTCGGTGATCATCTTCTCGGCCTTGTCGAACTGACCCGAGCCGCGCTGCGGATAGCCGCAGCACAGGTAGCCGGGCGGCAGCACCGTCTGCACGCCGGCATGCCAGAGCATGGCCTGCGTGGCCAGGCCCACCTGGCTGAACAGGCGTTCCGAGCCGCAGCCGGGGAAATAGAACACCGCCTCGGTCTCGGCCGGCGTCTCGGGCGGCCGGATGATGGGCACGTAGTCCTTGTCCTCGATGTCCAGCAGCGCGCGTGCCGTCTTCTTGGGCAGGCCGCCAGGCAGCTTCTTGTTGACGAAGTGGATGACCTGTTCCTTGATGGGTGCCGCTCCCAGCGTGGCCGGTGGCGCGCTGGTCTGCTTGCGGCCCGCAGGCCTGAACAGCTCTACCGCCAGGCGCTGCGCCTTGAAGCCCAGGCCCACCATGGCGCTGCGCGCCAGCTTGATGGTCTCGGGGTTGGTGGCGTTGAGCATGAACATGGCCGCTGCATTGCCGGGCCGGAAGCTCTTCTGGCCCATCTTGCGCAGCAGGTTGCGCATGTTCATCGTCACGTCGCCGAAGTCGATCTTGACCGGACACGGCGAGGCGCACTTGTGGCAGACCGTGCAGTGGTCGGCGACGTCCTCGAACTCCTGCCAGTGCTTGATCGACACGCCGCGGCGCGTCTGCTCCTCATACAGGAAGGCCTCGACCAGCAGCGAGGTGGCGAGAATCTTGTTGCGCGGGCTGTACAGCAGGTTGGCGCGCGGCACGTGCGTGGCGCAGACCGGCTTGCACTTGCCGCAGCGCAGGCAGTCCTTGATGGAATCGCTGATCGCGCCGATGTCGCTCTGCTGCATGATCAGCGACTCATGCCCCATCAGGCCGAAGGACGGCGTGTAGGCGTTCCGCAAGTCGGAATGCAGACCGGCCGGCAGCGCGTCGTTCTTGAGCAGCTTGCCCTTGTTGAAGCGGCCCTGGGGGTCCACCTTCCTCTTGTACTCGGCGAAGCTGGCCAGCTCCTCGTCGCTGAGGAACTCGATCTTGGTGATGCCTATGCCGTGCTCGCCGGAGATCACGCCGTCCAGCGAGCGCGCCAGCTTCATGATGCGCGCCACGGCCTCGTGGGCCGTCTGCAGCATCTGGTAGTTGTCGCTGTTGACGGGGATGTTGGTGTGCACGTTGCCGTCGCCAGCATGCATGTGCAGCGCCACCCAGACGCGGCCGCGCAGCACCTCCTTGTGGATGCGCCGGCACTCGCTGAGCAGCGGCTCGAAGGCAGCACCGCTGAAGATGGATTGCAGCGGCTTGAGGATCTGCGTCTTCCACGACGCGCGCAGCTCGTGGGTCTGCAAACGCTCGAAGAAGCCCTGGCTGTCGATGCCGTCCAGCCACTGCTGCCACAGCGCGCGCACCTCGCGCAGCAGGGCCAGCGCCTGCTGCACGCGATCTTCCAGCAGCTCCGCGCTGGGAATCTCGCCGGCGTCGTCGCTCTTGCCCAGCGGCAGCCGACCCTCGGCGAACAGCGCGGTCAGCGCATCGACGAGTTCGAGCTTGTTGCGCAAGCTGAGCTCGATGTTGATGCGCTCGATGCCCAGCGTGTACTCGCCCATGCGGTGCAGCGGGATCACCACGTCCTCGTTCACCTTGAACGCATTCGTGTGCTTGCTGATCGCCGCGGTGCGCTTGCGGTCCAGCCAGAACTTCTTGCGCGCATCGGCGCTGACGGCCACGAAGCCCTCGCCCGAGCGGCCGTTGGCCAGGCGCACGACTTCCGACGCGGCGCGCGCAACGGCGTCGGCATCGTCGCCGACGATGTCGCCGATCAGCACCATCTTGGGGAAGCCGCCGCGCTTGCTCTTGGTCGCGTAGCCCACCGCCTTGAGGTAGCGGTCGTCCAAGTGCTCCAGGCCCGCCAGTAGCACGCCCGTCGACGCAATCGAGAACATGTAGTCCTTGATGTCGACGATGCTGGGCACGCAGTCCTTGGGGTTGCCGAAGAACTCCAGGCAGACGGTGCGCGTATGCGCCGGCATGCGGTGCACGATCCAGCGCGCGCTGGTGATCAGGCCGTCGCAGCCTTCCTTCTGGATGCCCGGCAGGCCGGCGAGGAACTTGTCCGTCACGTCCTTGCCCAAGCCCTCCTTGCGGAACACGCGGCCCGGAATGTCCAGCCGCTCGGTGCGCTCCAGCACCTTGCCCGAGGCGTCGAAGTAGCGCAGCTCGAAGCTCGCGACCTCGACGTCATGGATCTTGCCGAGGTTGTGGTTCAGCCGCACCACCTCCAGCCACTTGGCCTCGGGCGTCACCATGCGCCAGCTCGCCAGGTTGTCCAGCGCCGTGCCCCACAGCACGGCCTTCTTGCCGCCGGCGTTCATCGCGACGTTGCCGCCGATGCAGCTGGCCTCGGCCGAGGTCGGGTCCACCGCGAAGACGTAGCCGTGCTGCTCGGCCAGGTCCGCCACGCGCTGCGTGACGACGCCGGCCTCGCTGAAGATGGTGGGCACCTCGCGGTCCAGGCCCGGCAACTTCACCATCTCCACGCCACGCAGCGCTTCGAGCTTCTCGGTGTTGATGACCGCGCTGTTCCACACCAGCGGCACGGCACCGCCGGTGTAGCCGGTGCCGCCGCCGCGCGGAATGACCGTCAGCCCCAGCTCGAAGCAGGCGCCGACGAGCGCGGCCATCTCGGCTTCGGTGTCCGGCGTCAGCACGACGAAGGGGTACTCCACGCGCCAGTCCGTCGCATCGGTCACATGGGCCACACGCGACAGGCCGTCGAACTTGATGTTGTCCTTGGCGGTGACCTTGCGCAGCCGCTTGGCCGCGCGTTTGCGCAGCTCGGCCACCTGTTCGAACATCTGTGCGAACTTCGCCACCGCCTCACGCGCAGCCGCCAGCAACTCCCCCACGGCGGCGTCGCGCTGCGGGTCGGCCGCCGGATCGCGGCGCTTTTGCACCTCGGCCAGCCGGTGGTGCAGCGCCTCGATCAGCAGCGCACGGCGCTTGGGGTTGTCCAGCAGGTCGTCCTGCAGGTAGGGATTGCGCTGCACCACCCAGATGTCGCCCAACACCTCGTACAGCATGCGCGCGGATCGGCCCGTGCGCCGCTCGCCGCGCAGCTTGTCCAACAGCTCCCAGGCACGCGCGCCCAGCAGCCGGATGACGATCTCGCGGTCGGAGAACGAGGTGTAGTTGTAGGGGATCTCGCGCAGGCGCGGGGCGTCGCGGGCGACGGTGTCGGCCACTGCAGCGGCGGCCGGCATCAGGGGATGCGGGGCGTTCATAGAGGGGGTGGATTATCGCAGTGGGGTGTTTCCCCTCAGAATCTGCGGGATGAGCTCCTGGCCCTATCCCCTGTGGCTGGCCCACCGCGGCGCCGGCAAGCTGGCACCGGAGAACACGCTGGCGGCCTTCCGGCTCGGCGCGCATTTGGGCTACCGAGCCTTCGAATGTGACGTCAAGCTCAGTCGCGACGGCGAAGCCTTTTTGCTGCACGACGACACGCTGGAGCGCACGACCGACGGCCGGGGCTCGCCAGCCGAGCTGGACTGGCCGGCGCTCGCCCGGCTGGACGCCGGCGGCTGGCACAGCCCCGCCTTCGCCGCCGAGCCGCTGCCGCGCCTCGCGCAGATCGCCAGCTTCTGCCGGGCCAACGGCTGTGCGCTGAACATCGAGATCAAGCCCTGCCCCGGCGTCGAGCGGCTGACCGGCGAGGTGGCGGCGCGCGCGGCCGCGCGGCTGTGGGCGGGCGCCGCCGTGCCGCCGCTGCTGAGCAGCTTCAAGCCCGAGGCGCTGCATGGCGCCCGCGCCGCCGCGCCCGATCTGCCGCGCGCGCTGCTGTTGGACACCCTGTGGGACGGCTGGCCCGAGGCCGCAGCCGCGCTGGACGTGATGGCCGTCATCACGAACTGGCGGCTGATGGACGCGGCGCTGATCGAGCGCCTGCACGGCCGCGGCTGGCGCGCGCTGGTCTACACGGTCAACGACGCAGCCGTGGCGCAGCGGCTCATCGCCGACGGCATCGACGGCCTGATCACGGACGCGGTGGACCGCCTGGGGCCGGGCGAGCGCACCAGCGCGGAGTGACGCACCGCGCTCGGCCAACCGCCCGCCACGCAAAGTTTTTTGTCTGCAAAGTCAGACTTCCGGCAGATGTCGCAGGGTGATGGCAGCATGCGCCCCCATGCGAAAAGCCGCGCCCCCCACCGTCCTCGTCGCTGCCGCCCTTGCCAGCCTGTTGTTGCTGGGCGCCTGCCAGAACAAGAAACCCGAGCCCCCCAAGGGTGGCCCGCCGGAGGTGGGCGTGGTCAGCGTGAGCGCCGGCGACGCGCCGCTGGAGCTGGAGCTGCCGGGCCGGCTGTCGGCCAGCCAGGTGGCCGAGATCCGGCCGCAGGTCGGCGGCATCGTGCTCAAGCGCCTGTTCACCGAAGGCGCCTTCGTCAAGGCCGGCCAGCCGCTGTACCAGCTCGACGCCGCCGCCTTCGAGGCCGAGCGCGCCCGCGCCGCCGCCGCGCTGCAGAAGGCCGAGGCCACGCTGGCCGTCGCTCGCAGCAAGGCCGCACGGGATGCCGAGCTGCTGAAGGCCGATGCCATCAGCCGCCAGGCCGCCGACGACAGCGCCGGCGCGCTCAAGCAGGCCGAGGCCGACGTGGCCGTGGCCCGCGCCGCGCTGGATGCCGCCCGCGTGCAGCTGGAGCGCGCGCGCATCGTGGCGCCCATCAGCGGCCGCACCGAGGTGTCCAGCGTGACGGCCGGCGCGCTGGTGACGGCCAACCAGACCCAGGCGCTGACCACCGTGCAGCAGCTCGACCCCATGCAGGTCGACATCGTGCAAAGCAGCGCCGAGCTGCTGAGCCTGCGCCGCCAGCTCGAAGGCGGCACCGGCAGCCGGCAGATCCGCCTGCAGTTGGAGGACGGCAGCCTGCATCCCTACCCCGGCACGCTGCAGGTCAGCGGCGTGACGGTGGACCGCGGCACCGGCACCGTGACGCTGCGCGCCACCGTGCCCAACCCGCAGGGCACGCTGCTGCCGGGCATGGTGGTGCGCGCCAAGCTGCTCGCCGGCGTAGACCGCGGCGTCATCCTGGTGCCGCAGCAGGGCGTCAGCCGCTCGCCGACCGGCGATGCGACGGCGCTGGTGGTCGGTGAAGGCAACAAGGCCGAACGCCGCCGCCTGGTGCTGGAGCGCGCCGTGGGCAACCAGTGGCTGGTGAGCAGCGGCCTGAAGGTGGGCGATCAGCTCATCATCGAAGGCCTGCAGCGCGCCCGGCCCAACCAGCCGGTCAAGCCGGTGCCGGCCGGCGCGCCCGGCGGCGGCAAGGGTGACAAGGGCGGCCCCGCCGCCCCGGCCGCGTCCGCCGCCTCCGCGGCCCGCAAGGGCGGCTGAGCCATGGCCTCGTTCTTCATCGACCGGCCCATCTTCGCGTGGGTCATCGCCATCGTCATCATGCTGGCCGGCGCCGGCGCCATCCACCAGCTGGCGCTGGAGCGCTACCCGGACATCGCGCCCACGCGCGTGTCCATCAACACCAGCTACCCCGGCGCCTCGGCCCAGGCCATCGAGGACTCGGTCACGCAAATCATCGAGCAAAGCCTCAAGGGCATAGACGGCCTCTTGTCCATCGAGTCCAGCAGCAGCGCCAGTGGCAACGCCAACACCACGCTGACCTTTGTGGCCGGCACCAATCCCGACACCGCGCAGGTGCAGGTGCAGAACAAGGTGCAGTCCATCATCAGCCGACTGCCGCAGGCCGTGCAGGCCCAGGGCGTGCGCGTGACCAAGTCGGGCACCGACTTCCTGATGGTGGTCATGCTGACCAGCGACGACCCGGCCATCAGCTCGGGCGACCTGGGCGACTACCTGAACTCCACGCTGGTGGACATCATCAGCCGCATCGAGGGCGTCGGCGACGTCAACGTGTTCGGCTCCGGCTATGCGATGCGCATCTGGCTGGACCCGCTCAAACTGCAGCGCTACGCCCTCGTGCCCGGCGACATCCGCACCGCGCTGCAGCAGCAGAACACCGAGGTGTCGGCCGGCCAGATCGGCGCGCAGCCGGCGCCCGAGGGCCAGCGGCTCACGGCCATCATCACGGCGCGCTCCAAGCTCACGACCGCCGAGGAGTTCAGAAACGTCGTGCTGCGCGTGCAGCCCGACGGCTCGGCGCTGCGCCTGGGGCAAGTGGCCCGCGTCGAACTGGGCCGCGACAGCTACACCACCAACGTGCGCTCCAGCGGCCGCGCCGCCGCAGGCATGGCCATCGTCCCGGCCAGCGGCGCCAACGCGCTGGCCACGGGCGATGCCGTCAAGGCCAAGCTCAAGGAGCTGGAACCCTTCTTGCCGCCGAGCTACAAGGCCACCGTCACCTACGACACGACGCCCTTCATCCGCGTGTCCATCCAGGGCGTGGTGCAGACGCTGATCGAGGCCATCGTGCTGGTGGTGGTCATCATGTACCTCTTCATGCAGAACCTGCGCGCGACGCTGGTGCCGGCCATCGCGGTGCCGGTGGTGCTGCTGGGCACCTTCGGCGTGCTGGCGCTGGCGGGCTTCTCGATCAACTCGCTGACCATGTTCGGCCTGGTGCTGGCCATCGGCCTGCTGGTGGACGACGCCATCGTCGTGGTCGAGAACGTCGAGCGGCTGATGCGCGAGGAAGGCCTGTCGCCACGCGAGGCCACGAAGAAGAGCATGCAGGAGATCACCGGCGCGCTGGTGGGCATTGCCGTCGTGCTGTCGGCGGTGTTCATCCCGATGGCCTTCTTCGGCGGCTCCACCGGCATCATCTACCGGCAGTTCTCCATCACCGTGGTCAGCGCGATGGTGCTGTCGGTGCTGGTGGCGATGACGCTGTCGCCGGCGCTGTGTGCCAGCGTGCTCAAACCCGTCGCCAAGGGCCAGCATGCGGCCCATGGCGGCCCCCTCGGCAAGCAGCTGGACTGGTTCTTCAGCGGCTTCAACCGCCGCTTCGACGCCTTCACCGAGCGCTATGTGGGCAGCGTGCGCGGCCTGTCCAGGCGCGGCGTGCGCAGCTTCGCCGTCTATCTGGCCGTCATCGCCGGCATGGCCTGGATGTACAAGGCCCTGCCCACCTCCTTCCTGCCCGACGAGGACCAGGGCGGCCTGCAGATCCAGGTGCGCATGGCGCCCGGCGCCACGAGTGAGCGGCTCGAAGGCGTCATGCAGCAGCTCGAGGCCTATCTGGCCGAGCAGAAGGAAGTGCTGTTCTACAACGTCGTGCGCGGTGCCGGCGGCGACCAGGGCTCGGGCCAGGGCTTCATCCGGCTGCAGGACTGGAAGGACCGCCGCGCGCCCGAGCAGAGCGCCGCTGCGCTGGCCGAGCGCTTCACGCGCGAGCTGGGCCGACGCATCCGCGATGCCAACGTCTTCATCGTGCAGCCGCCCACCGTGCGCGGCCTGGGCGGCAGCGCGGGCATACAGCTCTTCCTGCAAGACCTCGGCGGCCTGGGCCAGGCCAAGCTGGTGCAGGCACGCGAGCAGCTCATCGAGCTGGCCAACAAGCATCCCGAGCTGAGCCGCACCCGCACCAACAGCCTGACCGAGACACCGCAGCTGCAGATCAGCATCGACGACCACAAGGCCGGCGTGCTGGGCGTGCCGCCCAACGTCATCAACGACACCATGTCCATCGCGCTGGGCGGCGCCTACGTCAACGACTTCATCGACCGCGGCCGCGTCAAGCGCGTGCTGGTGCAGGGCGAAGGCGCCTACCGCGCATCGCCCGACAGCATCAAGCACTGGTATGTGCGCAACAACGCCGGGCAAATGGTGTCGTTCTCGGCCTTCGCGTCCAGCAAGTGGATCAATGGCCCGCGCCAGTTGGTGCGCTACAACGGCAGCTCGGCCTATGAGATCCAGGCCGACGTGCCGCCAGGCGTCAGCTCGGGTGCCGCGATGAAGGCCATGGAAGAAGTGCTGGCCGAGATGCCGCCTGGCATCGGCTACGAGTGGTCGGGCCGCAGCTACCAGGAGCGGCTGTCGGGCGACCAGGCGCCGCTGCTGTACGCGGTCTCGGTGCTGTTCATCTTCCTGTGCCTGGCGGCGCTGTACGAGAGCTGGTCGGTGCCATTCAGCGTGATGCTGGTGGTGCCGCTGGGCATCTTCGGCGCGCTGTTCGCCAGCCACCTCGGCGGGCAGAACAACGACGTGTTCTTCCAGGTCGGCCTGCTGACCACGGTGGGCCTGTCGGCCAAGAACGCCATCCTGATCGTCGAGTTCGCGCAGACGCTGCTGGCGCGCGGCATGGGGCTGCTGGACGCGGTGCTGCTGGCCAGCCGCCAGCGGCTGCGGCCCATCCTGATGACGTCGCTCGCCTTCATGATGGGCGTGCTGCCGCTGGCCTATTCCAGCGGCGCCGGCTCGGGCTCGCAGAAGGCCATCGGCTTCGGTGTGCTGGGCGGCATGGCCAGCGCGACCGTGCTGGGCATCTTCTTCGTGCCGCTGTTCTATCTGTGGGTGCAGCGGCGCTTCGGCGGCTTCAAGAGCGACGACGCCACCGTCCAGGAGGTGAAGGCATGAAGCCGCAACTCCTGCCCCTGATCGCCGCGACCGCGCTGTTGGGTGGCTGCGCCAGCCTGGTGCCGGCGCGCGACGCGACGACCGCACCACTGCGCGAGGACTTCCGCGTGACGGCCACGCCCACGGCCGCGGCGGCAGCGGCCACGCACGAATGGGACGGCTTCTTCGCCGACGCGCGGCTGCGCGACGTGGTGGGCATTGCGCTGGCGGGCAACCGCAACCTGCAGGCCAGCGCCGCCGCCGTAGAGCGCGTGCGCGCGCAATACCGCATCGCCGAGGCCGGCCGGCTGCCCGGCGTCAATGCAGGCGCCGCGGCCAACCGCCAGCAAAGCGGCGGCAGCACGAGCACAAGCTACAGCGCGAGCCTGGGCCTGGCGGCCTGGGAGATCGACCTGTTCAAGCGCCTGGCCAGCCTGGAAGGCGCGGCGCTGGCGCGCTTTGCGGCCCAGCAGGAGACGCAGCGCAGCGCGCAGCTGAGCCTGGTGGCCGAGGTGGCCACCGCCTGGCTGGCGCTCGCCGCCGAGCGCCAGCGGCTGACGCTGGCGCTGCAGCTGCGCGACAACCAGCAGCGCACGCTGGACCTGACCGAGCAACGCCACCGGCTGGGCGCAGCCTCCGGCCTGGACCTTGCCCGCGCGCGCACCGCCTTCGAGGCCGCGCGCGGCGAGGCCATGCGGGCACAGGCGGCCGTCACGCAGGCGCGGCTGCAGCTGGAGCTGCTGGCCGGCCAGCCGCTGCCGGACGCGCTGCTGCCCGCTGCGCAAGACCTGCAGCCCGTCACGGCGCTGCCCGCCATCCCTGCCGGTCTGCCGGCCGAGGTGCTGCTGCAGCGCCCCGACCTGCGCGCCGCCGAGCAGCAGCTGCAGGCCGCCGCCTTCGACGTCGGCGCCGCCCGCGCAGCGCGCTTCCCGCGCCTGACGCTGACCGCCAGCGCCGGCACGCGCGCGCCGGAGCTGGATGGCTTGTTCAACAGCGGCACGGGCTTCTGGAGTCTGCTGCCACAGCTGGACCTGCCGCTGTTTGACGCCGGCTCCCGCGCGGCGCAGGTGCAAGTCAGCGAAGCCAGCCGACGCCAGGCGCTGGCCACCTATGAGGCCACGCTGCAGGCGGCCTTCCGCGAGGTGGCGGACGCGCTGGCCGTGCGTGACAGCCTGGCCGAGCGGCTGGACGCCCAGCAGGCCCAGGTCGCCGCGGCGGCGCAGAGTCTGCGCTTTGCGCAGGAAAGCTATCGCCTGGGCAGCAGCAGCCAGCTGGATCTGCTGGACGCACAGCGCCAGCTGGCCACCGCGCAGCAGGCGCTGGTGACGCTGCGCCAGACAGAACAGGTCAACCGGGTGACGCTGCTGCGCGCGCTCGGCGGGCGCTGGGTGGCCACGGGCGGCTGATCAGCCGGCGATGCGCGAGTAGACGGCCGTGTCGCGCGGCGCGCCGTCCACGCCCAGCGCGTCATGGCGCAGCACACCTTCGAGCACAAAGCCGCAACGCTCGGCGACGGCGCGGCTCTTGACGTTGAGCGCGTCGCAGCGGATCTCCACCCGGCGCGCGGCCAGGCGCTCGAAGGCGAGCGCGCTGAGCAGCCGCACCGCCTCGCTGGCATGGCCCTGCCCCGCCGCCTCGGGCCGCAGCCAGTAGCCGATCTCGAACTTGCGCACCGTCCAGTCGATGCGGTGCAGGCCAGTGCCACCCAACAGCCGCCCGGCGCTGCCGTCCGCGCGGCGCGCATAGATCTGAAAACACAGGTCGCGCCGGGCGATGAAGTCGGCCTGCATGCGGCGCACCACCAGCTCCGAGCTTGCGGCGCTGGGGGCCTCCTGCGCCCAGGGCATCCAGGGCCGCAGATGGGACAGCGACTGCGTGATGACGACCGCCAGCTCCGCGCCCAGGCCGGCGCGCGGCGCCAGCAGCACGCAGCGCTGGCCCTCCAGGCGCTCGGGGATGTCGATGAGCAAGGGCTCGACGAGGTTCATGCGGCAGCCACCTCCACGGGCTTGGGCAGCTCACGCACCGCGCGGATCACGCCGTGCCGCCACGCCCACAGCGCCAGCAGACAGGCGCAGCCGCCGGCAAAGCCCAACGCCGCGCGCAGGCCCACATGCTCGCCCAGCCAGCCGCCGATCAGCGCGCCGGGGCCCGCGGGCAGCAGGATGAGCCAGCGCATGGTGCTGGTCATGCGGCCCAGCATGGGCGCGGGTGTGACGGCCTGGCGCAGCGACAGGAAGTTGATGAAGATCAGCACTGCGCCGACCCCGAAGGCGAACAGCATCAGCGCAAAGCTCACCACGCCGGCGGGGCCGCTGGGCGCCAGCGCCAGCTGCAGCCAGCCCAGGCCGCAGGCGGCAAAGCCCAGCACCAGGCAGGGGCCGGGCCCCATGCGGCGGCTGATGCGGTGGCCCAGCACGCTGGCCAGCACGGTGCCCGCGCCCAGCGCGACATAAGACAGCCCCACGGTTTGCGGCGAGAGGTGCAGCTCACGCGTCGCAAACAGGATCTGCACCACCAGCGCCGCGTTGTGGCACAGCTGCCAGACGCCCACGGCCGCGGCCAGACTGACCAGCAGCGCGCGCTCGCGCACGAAGCGCAGGCCTTCCTTGAGCTGGGCCAGGAAGTCCTGGCCGCTGCCCTGGGACAGTTGCTCCTGCACACGGATGCCGCGCAGGATGGCGGCCGACACCAGCAGCAGCAGCGCGTCCACCGCCAACGCCAGCGGCGCGCCGAGCAGCTTGATCAGCGCGCCGGCCAGGCCCGGCCCAGCCACCTCGGCACCCGACGAGGCCAGCGCGTTCTTCGCATGGGCCTCGACCAGCCGCTCGCGCGGCACCACCTGGGTCAGCACGATCTGCGCCGCGCTGCCGGCCACCGTGTAGACGCAGCCCAGCACGAAGCCCACGACGTAGAGCCAGTGCATGTTGAGCACGCCGAGCCAGGCCGCCAGCGGCACGCTGGCGACGGTCACGGCCAGCAGGCTCTCGCCCCAGATGTAGACCGGGAGCTTGGCGCTGCGGTCCAGCAGCACGCCGGCCGGCAGCGAGAACAGCACGAAGGGCAGGATCTCCATGGCCTGCAGCAGGCCCATCTGCGTGGGGCTGGCCTGCAGCAGCACGGCCGCCGTCAGCGGCAGCGCCAGCATGGTGATCTGGCCGCCGAGGGAAGAGATCAGGATGGACGACCACAGCCGCCGGTAGACGGCGTCGCGCAGCAGATCGCCGGGCGCGAGGGTGAAGAACTGGATCAGACGGGTGAGCATGACGAAGGCTTTCGAGACTCGACGCGCGGGGGCGGCCCCGCCGGGATGGGCGACGCGGCGAGGTGCCGCGTCAGTCGAGGTCGAGCAGCTTGGTCATGCGGTGCATGCTAGCAGCGCCACGGGGGCGCCGGGCATGCCGTCAGTAACCCACCGCCGCGCCGTCGCGGCGCGGGTCGCTGGCGGCCACATAGCCGTTCACGGCCGGGTCGCCCAGCCGCCAGATGAACTGGCCGGCGCCGAAGTCCTGGTAGCTGTCGTGGATGTCGCCCACCTGGTGGCCGCGCGCCTGCAGGCCGGCGATGGTGGCGGCCGGCATGTGCGGCTCGATGTTGATGGACAGTCCCTCGTTGAAGCGCCAGCGCGGCGCGTCGCACGCGGCCTGCGGGTTCTGGCCGTAACACAGCATGCGCACCAGCGTCTGCACGTGGCCCTGGGGCTGCATGTTGCCGCCCATGACGCCAAAGCTCATGACGGGCGCCCCGTCCTTGCTCAGGAACGCCGGGATGATGGTGTGGAAGGGGCGCTTGCCCGGCGCGACCTGGTTGGGGTGGCCCGGCTCCAGCGTGAAGCAGTGACCGCGGTTCTGCAGGCTCACGCCATAGCCCGGCAGCACCAGGCCCGAGCCGAAGCCCATGTAGTTGCTCTGAATGAAGCTGACCATCATGCCGCTCTCGTCGGCCGCGGTCAGGTAGATGGTGCCCCCCTTGATGGGGTTGCCGGCGCCGAAGACCTGGGCGCGCCGCGGATCGATGAGCTTGGCGCGCTGGGCCAGGTAGCCGGGGTCCAGCAGCTGGGCCGGGCTGACCGTCATCGCCGCCGGCTCGGCGACGAAGCGGTAGACATCGGCAAAGGCCAGCTTCATGGCCTCGATCATCAGATGCTGGGCCTCGGGGCTGTCTACCGCATGGGCCGTCACATCGCAATGCGCCAGCAGGCCCAGCGCCATCTGCGCCGCGATCCCCTGGCCGTTGGGCGGAATCTCGTGCAGCGTGTGGCCGGCGAAATCCTGCGCCAGCGGCGTGACCCATTCGGGCCGGTAGGCGGCCAGGTCGGCCTCGGTCAGCGCACCGCCGGTCTCGCGCGCAAAGCGCGCCAGCGCCGCCGCGATCTCGCCGCGGTAGAAGGCCTCGCCGCCGCTCGCGGCGATGAGCTTCAGGCTGCGCGCCGCATCGGCAAAGCGGAACAGCTCGCCCACCTCGGGCGCGCGGCCATGGGGCAGAAAGGCCTGCGCAAAGCCGGGTTGCGACGCCAGCTCCGGCAGCGCCGCAGCCAGCGCCCATTTTCCCTGCACGATGGGAGGCACCGCATAGCCACGCTCGGCGATCTCGATGGCGGGCTGCATAAGGTCGCCCAAAGGCAGCTTGCCGAAGCGCTGGCTCAGCGCCATCCAGCCACCCACCGCGCCCGGCACGGTCACCGCGCCCCAGCCGCGGCGCGGTATGGCCGGGCCCTCGAAGAAGTCAGGCGTCCAGGCTGCCGGCGCCGGCCCTGACGCATTGAGGCCATGCAGTTGCCGGCCGTCCCACAAGATGCAGAAGGCGTCCGAGCCCAGCCCGTTGCTGCAGGGCTCCACCAGCGTCATGCAGGCCGCCGCCGCGATGGCGGCGTCGACGGCGTTGCCGCCTTGTCGCAGCACCTGCAGGCCGGCCTGCGCCGCCAGCGGGTGCGAGGTGGACACGATGTTGCGGGCGAACAGCGGGCTGCGGCGGCTGGGGTAGCCGGCGCTCCAGTCGAAGCGGTGTTGCGTGTGCATGGGCTGCGATTCTGCGCCGTGTAAGGGATTGCAAACACAACCCGGCACCGTCAACGGTGGGCAGCGCGGCATCGTTGTCGACACAAGCCCAGGCGCTGTTTCCAAACGGTTCGCGCCGGGCCACGATCCCTCAACCGCCAGGAGCCATTCTCATGAACGCACTGAAGACCACCCTCGCCGCCACGCTCATCGCACTGGCCTCGGGCGCCGCGTTGGCCCAGGCACCAGCCGCCATGCCCGCAACTGCGGCCTCGGCCGCTGCACCTGCCGCCGAGGCCGCCAGCGGCGCCAAGCATGGGCACAAGCATGCCCACAAGCAGGCCAAGAAGCATGCGCACACCAAGTCGGCCGACGGCGCCGCCAAGGCCGACGCGAAGGCGCAGTGAGCCTGCTGAGGCTGCGGTCCTGCGTCCGCTGCAGGGCTGCGGCGCCGCTGCGCCGGCGCGCTCGTCAGCGCACCGGCGCCAGCTCGCGCAGCGCCTTCACGGCGCCCGCGCCAACGCCCGCGCCGAAGCGCTTGGCCAGCCGCTCGGCGACGTTCTCACGCGGCGTGTAGTCGATGACATCCTCAGCGTTGACGACCTCGCGCGCGACGAAATCGAGATTGCCGTAGCGGTCCGCCAAACCCAGCTGCACGGCCTGCTCGCCGTTCCAGAACAGGCCAGAGAACGTGTCGGGCGTCTCCTTCAGCCGCTTGCCGCGGCCCTCGCGCACGGCGGTGATGAACTGCCGGTGGATCTGATCCAGCATCGCCTGGGCATAGGCCCGCTGCTTGGGATCGAGCGGGCTGAACGGGTCCAGCATGCCCTTGTTGTCGCCGGCGGTCAGCAGCCGGCGCTCCACGCCCAGCTTGTCCATCAGGCCGGTGAAGCCGAAGCCGTCCATCAGCACACCGATGGAGCCGACCACCGAGGCCTTGTCGACGAAGATCTCGTCGGCCGCTGAGGCGATGTAGTAGGCGCCCGAGGCACACATCTCCTCGACGACCGCATAGACCGGCTTGCCGTGGAGCTTCTTCAGTCGCTTGATCTCGTCGTACACGATGCCGGCCTGCACCGGGCTGCCGCCGGGCGAGTTGATGCGCAGCACCACGGCCTGGGCGGCCCCGTCCTTGAAGGCGTCCTTCAGCGCCGCCGTCAGCATCTCGGCACTGGCCTCGGTGTCGACGGCGATTTCGCCGCGCACCTCCACCAGCGCCGTGTGCGGCGTGGTGGTGGCGGTCACATGCCGCCCCTGCAGCCACAGCGTGTAGACCAGCAGCGCCGCCAGCGCCAGCCAGAGCAGCCGGAACACGGTGCGCCAACGCCGCTCCGCACGGCGCTCGCGCAGGAGGTCGCTCGCCAGCTGGGCCAGCAGCGGCTCGTGCGCAGGCGCCACCACGGGCGGCACGCCGACGGGTTCTTGCATGGGGGGCGGCAGGTCGTCGTTGGGGATGCTCATCGTTCAGTCCTGGAATGCAGGCTTGGTGTCTCGGGTGGGGTGCCAGTAGACCTGGCCGTCACGCTCGGTCAGCTCGATCTTGGTCAGGCGCCCCCGGTTGCAGGGGCCCATCACGCACTGGCCGCTCAGCGGGTCGTAGACCGCGCCATGGATGCTGCACATGATGTAGCGCTTCTCGGCATCGAGGAACTCGCCTTCCTGCCAGTCCATCTCGGTGGGCACGTGGGCGCAACGGTTGAGGTAGGCCACGGCCTGGCCGTCGAAGCGCAGCGCAAATGCACGCACCGGCTCGCGCCACTGGATGACGTGAAAACTGACCGCCTTGCCGCGCTCCTGCAGCTCGGCCGAAGCGCACAGCCGCTGCGGCGGCGCGATGTCGGGCTCAGGCATGGGCAATCAGCCAGTCGTGCAGTTCGCGGGTGGAATGGGCGACGAACAGCGGGTTGAACTCGGCGAAGGTCTCGTGATCGTGCGCGCCGAAGCTGACGGCCACGCAGGGCGCGCCCGCATTGGCGGCCATCTGCAGGTCGTGCGTGGTGTCGCCGATCATCAGCGTGCGCTCGGGCTCCACGCCGAACTCGCGCATCAGCTCCAGCAGCATCTGCGGATGCGGCTTGGAGCGGGTTTCGTCGGCGGTGCGGGTGGCGTCGAACATTTTTGTCAGTTCAGCGTGCTCCAGCACCCGGTCCAGGCCTACCCGGTTCTTGCCGGTGGCCACGGCCAGCCAGTGGTGACGCGCCTTGAGGGCCTGCAGCATCTCCAGCGTGCCGTCGAAGAGCGCCAGCTCGTGCTCCGCCTCGAGGTAGTGGTGGCGGTAGCGCAAGCCGAGTTCGCCGTAGCGTTCGGGCGCCAGGCCCGGCACCACATGCTCCAGGGCATCGCGCAGGCCCAGGCCGATGACGTACTTGGCGCGCTCGAACTCGGGCTCGGGCAGGCCGATGTCGACGGCGGCGCGCTGGATGCAGCGGGCGATCAGCGCGGTGGAGTCGAAGAGGGTGCCGTCCCAGTCGAAGGCAATGAGGTCGAATCGTTGGGGTCTCATGGATTCAGCAGCTTCGCACAGTCGGGCGGCAGCGGTGCTTCCAGCGTCATCTCGGCCCCGGTGGCGGGGTGGTTGAAGCGCAGCCGGCGCGCGTGCAGGAACATGCGGTCGAACTTCGTCGGCCCACGGGCCAGCTCGCGGTTGCGCTCGAAGTCGCCGTACTTGGGGTCGCCGACGATCGGGTGGCCCGCCTGCTGCAGATGGACACGGATCTGGTGGGTGCGGCCGGTCTTGATGGTCACGTCGAGCAGGCTGAAGCGTAGCGTGCGCTGCACCACCTTGACGAGGCTGATGGAGCGCTTGGCGTCCTCCTCGTCCGGCTTGCCGGGCCGCACCCAGCGCTCGCCGTCGCTGCCAACGAACTTGACCAGCGGCACATCGATGACCTTGAGCCTGGCGGGCCAGTCGCCCCAGACCAGGGCCGCATAGGTCTTGCCGGTTTCGCGGTCGCGCAGTTGGTCCTGCAACGCCGTCAGCGCGCTGCGCTTCTTGGCGACCATCAGCAGGCCCGAGGTTTCCTTGTCCAGCCGGTGCACCAGTTCGAGGAACCGGGCCTCGGGGCGCGCGCGGCGCAGCGCCTCGATGACGCCATAGCTGACGCCCGAGCCGCCATGCACGGCGACGCCAGCCGGCTTGTCGATGACCAGCAGGTGCTCGTCCTCGAACACGATGGGGAACTCGCGCGCCGGCGCGGCGGGGGCGGCGGCCTTCTCGGGCAGGCGCACCGGCGGAATGCGCACCTCGTCACCGATCTCCAGCCGCGTGTCGGCCTGGGCCCGGCCCTTGTTGACGCGCACCTCGCCAGCCCGGATCACCCGGTAGACATGGGTTTTGGGCACGCCCTTGAGCTCGCGCAACAAGAAGTTGTCCAGCCGCTGGCCGGCCGAGCCCTCGTCCACGATGACGCGCCGCACCGCGGGTTTGTCCGTACTCACGGCGGCGGTCACCCCCGTGGCAGGGGCGCCAGTGCCTGCCCCTATAATCCTTTTCACCACGTTGCTGCCGTAAGTGTTTGATTTTTTTGATTTTAGCGGCGGTAGCGAGGCGCTCGGGGGCAGTCCCCCAGGGCACAACAGGCGATGCAACGCATCCAGCGGCCGGCAGGCGCTCTCCCCAAGTGAGAACGCGGTCAGCGGCACGGTGCGGCAGAGCGATGACACCCGGAACCCGCCGGCCCCTCGTCGACAGCCCCCAGGGTGCGAAGAGAGCCGGTTGCCAAAACAAGGTTTTCACGGCGCGAGAGCGCGCGGCATTGCAGCCGCAACAGCTCGCGCCAGCGTCCAGCAGTCCTTCGCGGATGAGCCCTTCCCTCCCCCACCCGCTGCGCCCTGCTGCGCGACCCCAGCCAGAAGCTGCGGTGGTCGCCCGCTCCGGTGCCCTTGCATGCGGCCAGGTTGAGGCGGGACGATTCCGCGACATGGCCGCCCGGTCGCATGCGCCAACGCCGCACGGCGTCTGACCCTCGCGTCAGAAACCCGAGCGGTCCAGGGCACTCCTTCCACGGTTTCCAAACGCATCGCTCGTGCGTCTTGAACGCCACCCCGGGGTGGCATGACGTGGCGTTTCCGCGAGGAACGCAGGAGTGATGACATGAAACGCATGCTGATCAATGCGACGCAGCCGGAAGAGCGGCGCCTCGCGATCGTCGATGGACAGAAGCTGCTGGACTTCGAGACCGAAATCGAAGGCCGCGAGCAGC
>JBKBOJ010000066.1:0-18590 GCA_046294815.1 Roseateles sp.
GGTCGCGGTTGTGGGCCAGCACGTCGTCGACGACGCGCTGCAGCTGCGCGCTGTCGACGAAGGCGGCTGTCATCTGCGCGGCGCCTGTCGCGGCTTGGGCGTCGATGGCAGGCCGCTGGGCGAACTGCGGCGGCGCCAGCTGCGCCGGGCCCTGCGACAGCCCTGGTGCAGCGCAGCCGGCCAGCACGGCGGCCGCGGCAAGGAGGGTGAGTGGGGTCTTCATGTCAGTGGCCCTCCTGCTTGGCGGGCGGGGCGTCGTCGACGCCGGGGTGGAAGGCGTGGGCCGCGGCGTCGACCTGGGCGCGCAGCGCGGCCGCGCGGGCGCGGCGCTTCTCGGTGCCCTTGCGCAGCAGCGCGTAGAACACCGGCGTCAGGAAGATGCCGAAGAGGGTCACGCCCAGCATGCCGCTGAACACGGCAATGCCCATCGCGCGGCGCATCTCGCTGCCGGCCCCACTGCCCAGGATCAGCGGGATGACGCCGGCACAGAAGGCGATGGACGTCATCAGGATGGGGCGCAGGCGCAGCCGGCAGGCCTCGATGACGGCGTCGCTGACCGACTTGCCATGCTCCTCCAGCTCCTTGGCGAACTCGACGATGAGGATGGCGTTCTTGCACGCCAGGCCCACCAGCACGACCAGCGCCACCTGCGTGAAGATGTTCAGGTCACCCGCCTGCATGAACGGCGGAAAGTGCGAGATCCACACGCCGAACAGTGCCGACAGGATGCACATCGGCACGATGAGGATGATGGCCAGCGGCAGCGTCCAGCTCTCGTACTGCGCGGCCAGCACCAGCACCACCAGCACGACCGAGAACAGCAGCACCGCCGCCAGCGTCGGGACCTTCAGCGTGGTACCCGGCACGGTCACGTCGCGGGTCAGGCGGTCCTGGTAGCTGAGGTCGGTGAACTCGTAGCTCATGCCGCGCGGCAGCCCCTTGAGCAACTGCTCGATTTCGGCCTCGGCCTGGCCCGACGAGAAGCCGGGCTTGGGCGCGCCGTTGATGTCGGCCGCCGGGAAGCCGTTGTAGCGCGTCACGCGCGTCGGGCCGAAGGTGGGCTCCACCGTCATCAGCGAACCCAGCGGCACCATCTCGCCGGCGGCGTTGCGGGTCTTGAGCTGGGTGATGTCCTCGGCCTTGGCGCGAAAGGGCGCGTCGGCCTGCACGATGACCTGGTAGGTCTTGCCGAACTTGGTGAAGTCGTTGACGTACAGCGAGCCGAGGTTGATCTGCAACGTGTCGTAGATGGAGGCCAGCGGCACGCCCATCTGCTTGGCCTTGACGCGGTCGACGTTGGCGAACAGCTGCGGCACGTTGATGTCGTAGTTGGAATAGGGCGTGGCGATGCGGGTCTTGGGGTTGCCGTAGATCTGGCCCAGCGTGCCCCAGACCGCGCCGTACAGCGCCTGCTCGCCCTGGCCGCTGCGGTCTTGCACCTGGATCTTGAAGCCGCCCGCAATGCCCAGGCCGTCCACCGGCGGCGGCGGCACGACGAACATGCGCGCACCCTGGATCTGCTGGATGGCGGCGTTGACCTTGCCCAGGATGGCCTCCTTGCTCTTGTCGGGGCTGGCGCGCTTGTCGAAGCCCTCCAGGCCGAAGAACACGATGCCCTCGTTGGGCGCGGCCGAGAAGCCCGCAACCGACAGGCCGGGGAAGGCCACCGAGTCGACGATGCCGGGCACCTTCAGCGCGATCTCGCTCATCTGGCGGATGACGGCCTCGGTGCGGTCCAGGCTGGCACCGGCCGGCAACTGGGCCACGCCGATCAGGTACTGCTTGTCCGGCGCGGGCACGAAGCCGCTGGGGATGCGCGTGAACAGCAGCGCCGTGGCGCCCAGCAGCAGCGCGTAGACGAGCAGCGCCAGCGACTTGCGCCGCAGGATGCCCGTCACGCCGCGGCCATAGGCCTCGGAGCGGCGGTGGAAGAAGCAGTTGAACCAGTGGAAGAAGCGGCCGAAGACGCGGTCCATGCCGCGCATCAGCGCGTCCTTGGGCGCGTCATGCGGGCGCAGCAGGATGGCGGCCAGCGCAGGCGACAGCGTCAGCGAGTTGAACGCCGAGATCACCGTCGAGATCGCGATGGTGACGGCGAACTGCTTGTAGAACTGGCCCGACAGGCCCGGCACCAGCGTCAGCGGGATGAACACCGCGCACAGCACCAGCGCGATCGCGATGATGGGGCCCGAGACCTCCTGCATGGCCTTGATGGTGGCCGCGCGCGGCGTCAGGCCGTCCTGGATGTTGCGCTCGACGTTCTCGACCACGACGATGGCGTCGTCGACGACGATGCCGATGGCCAGCACCAGGCCGAACAGCGTCAGCGTGTTGATGGAGAAGCCCAGCAGCAGCAGCACCGAGAAGGTGCCCACGATGGACACCGGCACCGCCACCAGCGGGATGATGGACGCGCGCCAGGTCTGCAGGAACAGGATGACCACCAGCACCACCAGCGCCACCGCCTCGAACAGCGTGCTGACGACCTTCTCGATGGAGGTCTGCACGAAGCGCGTGGGGTCGTAGACGATGGCGTAGTCCACGCCCGCTGGGAAGTTGGGCTTGAGCCGCTCCATCGTCGCGCGGACGTTATCGGAGATGGCCAGCGCGTTGGAGCCGGGCGCCTGGAAGATGGCGATGGCCGCGGCCTCCTTGTTGTTCAGCAGGCTGCGCAGCGCGTAGGTGTTGGCGCTGATCTCGACGCGGCCCAAGTCGCGCAGCCGCACCATGGCGCCGGTACGCGTGTCGGTGCGCACGATGATGTTGGCGAACTCTTCCTCGCTGGTCAGCCGCCCCTGCGCGTTGATGGCGAGCTCGAAGTCCGTGCCCTTGGGCGCGGGCGACGCGCCCACGACGCCGGCAGCGACCTGCGAGTTCTGCTCGCGGATGGCGGCAACCACTTCGCTGGCCGTCAAGTTGCGGGCGGCGAGCTTCTGCGGGTCCAGCCAGATGCGCATCGCATAGTCGCCAGCGCCGAAGGTCAGCACCGAGCCCATGCCGGGCACGCGCAGCAGCTCGTCGCGCACGTTCAGCGAGCCGTAGTTGCGCAGGTAGAGCGCGTCGCGCGAGTTGTCCGGGCTGACCAGGTGCACCACCATGGTCAGGTTGGGGCTGGACTTCTCGGTCGTCACGCCGATCTGGCGCACGATGTCGGGCAGCCGCGGCAGCGCGCGGTTGATGCGGTTCTGCACCGCGGTCTCGGCCGCCTCGGGGTTGGTGCCGATCTTGAACGTGACGGTCAGGTTCATGCCGCCGTCGCCGGTGGCCTGGCTCTCGAAGTAAAGAACGTTCTCCAGGCCGTTGATCTGCTCCTCCAGCGGCGCGGCGACCGTCTCGGAGATCACGCGCGGATTCGCGCCGGGGTATTGGGCGCGCACCACCACCTGCGGCGGCGCGACCTCGGGGTACTCGGAAATCGGCAGCAGCGGGATGGCCAGCGCGCCGATCAGGAAGATGAAGACGGACAACACGGTCGCGAAGCGCGGCCGGTCGATGAAGAAGCGGGAGATGTCCATGGGCGTGTCGCCTTCGGTTTATTTCGAGGCGGCCGGCGCCGCGGCGGCCGCCGGGATGGGCATGCCCGAGTCGTCCACCTTCAACAGCTGCGGCGCAACCGGCGCACCGGGCATGGCGCGCAGCAGGCCGTCCACGATGACCAGCTCGCCGGCCTTGACGCCGTCCACCACGCGCATGCCATCCACCAGCGCACCGGGCTTGACCGGGCGCGGCTGCACGATGTTGTTGGGGCCCACCACCAGCACGATCTTGCGGGTCTGGTCGGTGGTGATGGCCCGGTCGGGCACGACCACGCCGCTGTAGCTGCTGCCGCCGCCTATCTTGAGCCGCGCGTACAGGCCCGGCGTGAACTGGCCCTGCTTGTTGTCGAACACCGCGCGGGCGCGGATGGAGGCAGTGGCGGGGTTCAGGCGGTTGTCGACGAAGTCCAGCTTGCCCTGGTGCGGAAAGCCCTGCTCGTTGGACAGGCCCATCTGCACCGCCACCGCGCCGGGCTTGGCCGCGCGCATGTAGCGCAGGTAGGCCGCCTCACTGGCGTCGAAGTAGGCATAGACCTTGTCGTTGGAGACCAGCGTGGTCAGCACCGGGTCGCCCACGCCCACCAGATTGCCAGGCGTGACGTTGGCACGCGAGGTGCGGCCACTGACCGGCGCGGTCACGTTGGCGTATTCGACATTCAGGCGCGCCTGCACCAGCGCCGCCTCGGCGCCCTTCTGGTTGGCCTCGGCGCTGCGCAGCGCGGCGCGCAGCTGATCGATCTCCTGCTGGCTGACCGCGTTGACGCTGACCAGCCGCTCCGCGCGCGCCAGTTCAGCGCGGGCCAGCTCGGCCTGCGTCTTCAGCGCGGCGACCTGAGCCTCGACGCGCGCCACCTCGGCACGCAAGGCGCGCGAGTCGATGGTGAACAGCGGCTCGCCCTTGCGGACGAACTGACCTTCCTTGAAGCGCACCGCCTCGACCGTGCCGGCCACGCGGGCGCGCACGTCCACGGTGTCGGGCGCCTCCAGGCGTGCGGTGAACTCCTCGAACTCCTGGATTTCGCGCTGCGTGGCCGGCGCCACCGACACGGGCGGCGGCCCGCCCGCGTGGCCGCCGGGGCCGCCCTGCTGCTGGCCGCAGGCGGCCAGCACGAAGAGGAAGGGAAGAGCCAGGTTTTTCTTGGTCATGACGCGCTCCGAATGCAGGCGGCGGACTCTAGCCACAACGTCTTGCCCGTGAATGAGCCCCGTGCTAATCCCTAGCGCTCTGCTGACATCCCTTGTCAACAGCGCGAAAGCATGAACAAAAAAGCCGCTGGGCTTGCGCGCCAGCGGCTTGGGCAGTGACACGCGGGTTTCATGGCCCGCGCGGTGGTTCAGTGCACGCCGTGCATCCACTTCTTCATCAGTGGCGTCATGGCCATCAGCACCACCCCAGCGCCGATGGGGATGATGGTGAAGATCAGAAAGAATGCCGACATCGAGTACGTCGATGAGATTTGATCGATGTAGGCGCCGGTGGAGCCAGCGATCTTGTTGGCAATCGCCGAGTTCAGGAACCAGACGCCGAACATCAGACCCAGCAGGCGCGTGGGCGCCAGCTTGGAGATGTAGGACAGGCCCACCGGCGACAGGCACAGCTCACCCATGGTGTGCAGCAGGTAGGCCAGCGTCAGGAACATCATGCTGACCTGCGCCGTCTTGGCCCCCTGCGGGATGCCGGCCGAGCCATAGGCCAACACGGCGAAGCCCAGGCCCAGCAGCACCAAGCCCGTGCCGAACTTGACCGGGCCGGACGGGTTCCACTTTTCCTCCCAAATCTTCGAGAACAGCGGCGCCAGCACGACGATGAAGAAGCTGTTGAGCACGCCGAACCAAGTGGCCGGCACCTCGCTTTGCTCCATCAGGAACTCACGGCCCAGCATCCACAGGCTCAGCCCCCAGATGATGAGGAAGGCCAGCGCCAGCGACACGTTGGCCAGCAGGTAGTTGCCGCCCGTGGAGCGGTACAGCTTGAACAGCAGCCACGACAGGATGGCCGCCGGCACCAGCGTCATCGCGGTGTTGACGATCTTGAAGATCAGACCACTGGTGCCCACCAGCGTGCGGTCGGTGTAGTCGGCTGCAAAGATGGTCATCGAGCCGCCCGCCTGCTCGAAGGCGAACCAGAAGAAGATCGTGAAGAAGGAGAACACGAAGATCGCCTTCAGCCGGTCGGCGACGACATGCTCGGGCGTGTCGTCCAGCTTCTCGGCGATGGCCTTCTTGGCGGCGTCCACCTTGTCGCCGATGCTGCCGAACAGGCCCTGGCTGAGCCAGAACTGGACGGCGCCCAGGATCATGAAGATGCCCGCCAGGCCAAAACCCAGGTTCCAGGAAACTTTCTCGCCGATGTAGCCGCACAGCGAGATGCCGAAGAAGGCGCCGGCGTTCACGCCCATGTAGAACAGCGTGTAGCCGCCGTCGCGGGCGCCCTCGTTGTCCTTGGTGTAGAGCTGGCCGACGATGGCCGAGATGTTGGGCTTGAACAGGCCGGTGCCCAGCACCACCAAACCCAGGCCCAGGTAGAACATCGGCACCGTCTCCATGAACAGCGCGATGTGGCCGGCTGCGATGATGAAGCCGCCCAGCAGCACCGAGCGGCGCGTGCCCAACAGCCGGTCGGCGATGTAGCCGCCCAGGATGGGTGTGAGATACGCCAGGCCCGTGTACCAGCCATACAGGTTGGTCGCATCGGCGCGGCTCCAGCCCCAGCCGCCCTTGCTGGCCTCGCTGACGAGGAACAGCACGAGCAGCGCGCGCATGCCGTAGTAGGAGAAGCGCTCCCACATCTCCGTGAAGAAGAGGACGAAGAGCTGGTGGGGCTGGCCCAGGATGGTGGCCTGCGCGGAGACCGGCAGGCCGTTCGCGGCCGGATTGGCCACAGGAGAGGTGGTGGTCACGTCGTTCGTTCCAGGTGGACCCGATAGGGCGGCGACGCGGGCGGTGGCCCGCAAGACAAGGCCGTGATTGTCTCGTTTGCTATGGCGTTTCTGCCGGCGCGGCCCCTCGGGATTGCCCTGAGCCCAGGAGCCTGTCGGGCTTTGGGTCGGGAGCGCCCCCAGCGGGCATGCCCATGCGCCGCCCGCCGCCCACCGATCGCCGACGCCGTGGCCGGCCGCGTCTACAGCACGAGGTCGTAGTCGATGGTCAGCGGCGCGTGGTCGCTGAACTTCTCGCCCTTGTAGATGGACTCGGCGCGCGCCAAGGCGGCCAGGGCCGGCGTCGCGAGGTGGTAATCCAGCCGCCAGCCGACGTTGTTGGCATAGGCCTGGCCGCGGTTGCTCCACCAGGTGTAGCAGCTGTCGGTCGTGGCGGGCTGCAGCCGTCGGTAGACGTCCACCAGACCGCCCTCACCCAGCAAACGCGTCATCCAGGCACGCTCCTCGGGCAGGAAGCCGCTGTTCTTCTGATTGCTGCGCCAGTTCTTCAGGTCGGCTTCCTTGTGGGCGATGTTGACGTCGGCCACCAGGATGAACTCGCGCTCGGCCTTCAGCGCCTGCAGATGCGGATAGATCGCGTCCAGGAAACGATATTTGGCCTGCTGGCGGTCCTCGCCGGAGGAGCCGCTCGGGAAGTAGCAGCTGATCAGGCTGAGCTTGCGGCCCGGCTTGTCGTAGCGGGTCTCCACCCAGCGGCCCTCGCCGTCGAATTCGCCGCCGTCGAAGCCGGTGATGACGTCGCTGGGCTCCACCCGCGTGTACAGGCCCACGCCCGAATAGCCCTTCTTGTCGGCGTAGTGGAAATGGCCGTTGAGCTTGTCGCAGCTGCGGAACTGCGCCTCGACGACGTCCGCCTGCGCCTTGAGCTCCTGCACGCCTACGGCATCCGCCTTTTGCTTGTCGAGCCAGTCGAAGAAGCCCTTGCTGGCGGCGGAACGGATGCCGTTGAGGTTGGCGGTGATGAAACGCATGGCGGTCGGCACGGGAAGCGGTGGCGGCGCAGTATCGCAGTGCAGCAAATACACAACACCTGGCACGGCTTCATCACGAAACGGTCATGCAATCTCTACTATCCCGTCGCATTTCAAGGGCAAGCCAATGCCCAGCCCCGCCCTCCGTCTATCACCCGAGGACCTTCCATGCCCACCCCACGCATCTCGCCCACCCTGCTCGCGCTGGCGCTTGCTGCCGCCTTCCCGCTGCAGGCCGCCGTCGCCCAGACCACCGCCGCGCCCGAAGCCAAGAAGGACCTCAACCAACTGGAGGCCGTCATCGTCACCGGCAGCCGCCGGGCCGAGAACCTGAAGGAAGTCCCGCTGTCGATCTCGGCGATCAAGTCCGAGGAGCTGGACACCTACAACGCCAGCGGCCAGGACATCCGCGCGCTGTCGGGCAAGGTGCCCAGCCTGAACATCGAGTCGGACTTCGGCCGCACCTTCCCGCGCTTTTACGTGCGTGGCCTGGGCAACACCGACTTCGACATGAACGCCTCGCAGCCGGTGGGCCTGGTCTATGACGACGTGGTGCAAGAAAGCATCGCGCTCAAGGGCTTCCCGGTGTTCGACATGGCCCAGGTGGAGCTGCTGCGCGGCCCGCAGGGCACCCTCTTCGGCCGCAACTCGCCGGCCGGCGTCATGAAGTTCGACTCCGCCAAGCCGAGCAAGAAGTTCGAGGGCTACGCCAACATCGGCTACGGCCGCTGGAATGCCGTCAACCTGGAAACGGCCGTCAACCTGCCAGTCAGCAGCGACCTGCAGCTGCGCGTTGCCGGCCTGGTGCAGCGTCAGGACGACCGTGTGCACAACCCGCTGGCCGCCAGCCTGGGGGCGACCGCTGACCTCGAGGGCTACAACGACAAGGCCGTGCGCGTGCAGGCGCTCTACAAGAACCGCGGGTTCGAGGGTCTGTTCAAGGTGCAAGCGCGTGACTACAAGGGCACGGCCACGACCTTCCGCGCCAACATCATCAAGAAGGGCACGAACGACTTCGTCGACGGCTACGACGACAGCTACTACCCCACCGACGGCTACAACTCGCAGACGCTGAAGTCCAGCGAGGTCAGCGCCCGCCTGCGCTGGGACTTCGACGGCATGTCGCTGTACTCCATCACCTCGCACGCGCGCGCCAAGTTCTACAGCCGCGGCGACGTGGACGGCGGCTTCGGCGCCCCCTACGCGCCGCCGTCGGGCCCCAACTACGGCAACCAGCAGGCCAACATCCCCTTCGACGCCCAGACCGCCGACGGCATCCCCTACCTGCGCCAGAACACGCAGGAGTTCCGCCTGCAGTCCAACACCAACGACCCGCTGCAGTGGATCGCAGGCCTGTACTACTTCAACGAGAAGCTGCAGGTGGACAGCTTCAACTTCGACAGCTTCGCCGCCGGCGACCCGCAGAACGGCTACGCGGTACAGCACCAGAACGCCAAGTCCTGGGCCGTGTTCGGCAACGTGAAGTACGCCGTGACGCCGGACCTCAAGGTCACGGCCGGCCTGCGCTACACGGACGACAAGAAGGACTTCAACGCCGCGCGCACGCAAACGCCGTTCGGCGGCGCCAACGTCGGGCCGCTGCTGGCCAACCCCAAGTCGACGAACTGGAGCTGGGACCTGGGCGCCAACTACGCGCTGGACAAGAGCACCAGCCTGTTCACGCGCATCGCCACCGGCTACCGCGCGCCGTCCATCCAGGGCCGCGTGCTGTTTGGCGACACCATCTCCATCGCCAATGCCGAAAAGGTGCTGTCTGTCGAGGCCGGCTTCAAGGCCGACCTGCTGGACAACACCGCCCGCATCACCGGCACGCTGTTCAAGTACCGCGTGAAGGACATGCAGCTCACGGCCGGCAGCGGCAGCGTCAACCAGAACCGCCTGATCAACGCCGCCAAGGCCGAGGGCCAGGGCTTCGAAATCGACGCGCAGGCCATCATCGCGCGCGACTGGCGCACCACACTGGGCTTCTCGTACAACGACACCCAGATCAAGGACCCCAACCTCTTCGCGCGTGCATGCGGCGCGCCCTGCACGGTGCTCGATCCGCTGGCCCCTGGCTTCCCGGCCGCCGACAAGATCGTCAGCATCAACGGCAACGACCTGCCGCGTGCGCCCAAGCAGGTGTGGAACTGGACGCTGAAGTACAGCACCGAGATTGGCGCGGGTGAACTCACCGTGCTGACCGACTGGGCCTACAAGGACAAGTACAACATGTTCCTCTACGAGGCCGCGGAGTACCGCGCCAAGTCGGCGCTGGAAGGCGGCCTGCGCGTGGGCTACGCCTGGGCCAACGGCCAGTACGAGGTGGCGGCTTATGGTCGCAACATCACCAACCACCGCCAGATCGTCGCCGCCATCGACTTCAACAACCTGACGGGCATCGTCAACGAGCCGCGCAGCTACGGCGTGCAATTCAAGGCGAACTTCTAATCCCGACGTGACCTCCCGCCCGTGAACCAAACGGGTGGGCCGACGCAACGCTGCAAAGGCCCGGCCCCTTCTAGGGGTCGGGCCTTGTTTTTTGCCCCCTAGAATCTTCGCGACATGTCCGACGCCGCTCCTGACTCGCTCGCCCAGTCCTTTGTCGCCTTTGCCGTCGAGGCCGGCGTGTTGCGCTTCGGCGAGTTCAAGACCAAGGCCGGGCGGCTCAGCCCCTACTTCTTCAACGCCGGCCTGTTCGACGATGGCGCCAAGCTGGGCCGGCTGGCCGGCTTCTATGCCGAGCGGCTGATCGCGTCGGGCCTGGCCTTCGACATGATCTTCGGCCCGGCCTACAAGGGCATCACGCTCGGGGCCGCGGTGGCCATGGAGCTGTCCCGCCGCGGCCACAACGTGCCGTTTGCCTACAACCGCAAGGAAGCCAAGGACCATGGCGAGGGCGGCACGCTGGTCGGCGCGCCGGTGCGGGGCCGCGTGCTCATCGTCGACGACGTCATCTCCGCCGGCACCTCGGTGCGCGAGTCCATCCAGATGATCGAGGCCGCCGGCGCCCAGCCCTGCGGCGTGGCCATCGCGCTGGACCGCCAGGAGAAGGCTGCCGAAGGCGGCGTCGACAGCCCGCTGTCTGCCGTGCAGCAGGTGCAGCAGCGCTACGGGCTGCCGGTGGTGGCCGTGGCCGGCCTGGCCGATCTGCTGGCCTACCTGGACGACGCGCCGGCACTGGCCGCCCACCGCCCGGCCGTGCTGGCCTACCGCGAGCGCTACGGAGTCTGATGCGCGCACTGTTCGTCGCCGCCGTGTCGCTTGCGCCCACCGTCTGGGCCGCGGAGGTGCCGCCGGGCAAGGGCATCTACACCTGCACGACCGCCGACGGCCGCAAGCTCACCAGCGACCGCCCGATCGCCGAATGCACCTCGCGCGAGCAGCGCGTGCTCAACCCGGACGGCTCGCTGCGCGCGACGCTGCCGCCCTTCCTGAGCCCCGAGGAGCGTGCCGCCAAGGAGGCTGCCGAGCGCCGCGCCGCGGCCGAGCGCATCGCGCGCCAGGACGCCATCCGCCGGGACCGCGCGCTGATGCAGCGCTACCCCAACGAGGCGGCCCACCAGCGGGCCCGCATGGCGGCGCTGGACGACGCCCACAAGGCCATGCGCATCTCCGAGCGCCGCATCAAGGATCTGGGCGCGGAACGCAAGCCGCTGCTGGACGAGGCCGAGTTCTACAAGGGCCGGGCGCTGCCGGCCAAGCTCAAACAGGCGCTGGACGCCAACGACGCCGCCATCGAGGCCCAGCAGGTGCTGGTGGAGAACCAGAAGGCAGAGATCGTGCGCATCAACGCCCGCTTCGACGCCGAACTCGCGCGGCTGAAGAAGCTCTGGTCTGGAGCGACCCCGGGCTCGATGCCGCCGTTGGACGAACTGCCCGCGACGGCACCGGCGCCTACGCCGAAAGCTTCTTCTTCAGCAGCTCGTTGACCAGGGCCGGGTTGGCTTTGCCCTTGGTGGCCTTCATGGCCTGACCCACCAGCGCATTGAAGGCCTTGTCCTTGCCGGCGCGGTACTCATCGACGGACTTCTGGTTGGCGGCCAGCACCTCTTCGAGGATGGCCTCGATGGCGCCGGTGTCGCTGACCTGCTTCAGGCCCTTGGCCTCGATGACTGCGTCCACATCGGTCGACTCGCCGCTCCAAAGCGCCTCGAACACCTGCTTGGCGGCGTTGTTCGAGATGGTGCCGTCGCTGATGCGCGCAATCAGCTTGGCCAGCAGCTCGGGGCCGACCGGCGCGGTGTCGATCTCGCCGCCCGAGGCATTGAGCCGCTTGCTGATCTCGCCCATCACCCAGTTGGCCACCAGCTTAGGCGTCGCGCCTGCGGCCTTGGCGGCCTCGTAGTAGCGCGCCGTCGCGAGGCTCTGCGTCATCATCGTCGCGTCGTAGGCCGGCAGGCCGTCCTGCTCGACGAAGCGCGCCGCCATCACCGACGGCAGCTCCGGCATCTCACCCTTCACGCGCTCCACCCACTCCGGCGCGATGACCAGCGGCGGCAGGTCGGGGTCAGGGAAGTAGCGATAGTCGGCCGAGTCTTCCTTGCTGCGCATCGCGCGGGTCTCGCCGGTGTCGGGGTTGTAGAGGACGGTGGCTTGGCTGATTCTTCGGCCGTCCTCCAGTTCGTCGATCTGCCAGTTCACCTCGTAGTTCACCGCATCCACCAGGAAGCGGAAGCTGTTGAGGTTCTTGATCTCGCGGCGCGTGCCGAAGGGCTCGCCGGGTTTGCGCACCGACACGTTCACGTCGCAGCGGAACGAGCCCTCCTGCATGTTGCCGTCGCAGATGCCCAACCACATCACCAGCGCATGCAGCGTCTTGGCGTACTCGGCGGCCTCGGCCGCCGAGCGCATGTCGGGCTCGGAGACGATCTCCAGCAAAGGCGTGCCGGCGCGATTCAGGTCGATGCCGCTCTGGCCGTGGAAGTCCTCATGCAGGCTCTTGCCGGCGTCCTCCTCCAGGTGGGCGCGGGTCAGCTTGACCACCTTCTTCTCGTTGCCGACGAAGAACTCGACCTGGCCGCCCTGCACGACCGGGATCTCGAACTGGCTGATCTGGTAGCCCTTGGGCAGGTCGGGATAGAAGTAGTTCTTGCGCGCAAAGATGGACAGCGGCGCCACCTTGGCGCCCACCGCCAGCCCGAAGCGGATGGCCCGCTCGACGGCCGCGCGGTTCAGCACCGGCAGCGTGCCGGGCAGCGCCAAGTCCACCGCCGAAGCCTGCGTGTTGGGCGCGGCACCGAAGGCGGTCGAGCTGCCGCTGAAGATCTTGCTGCGCGTGGAGAGCTGGACGTGATTTTCGAGGCCGATGACGACCTCGTAGCCGCGAATGAGTTGTGAAGTGGGCATATCAGATTCCCGCTGGGGCCGCTTGGTGCCAGTCGGTGGCTTGCTGGAGGGCGTGCGCGGCGTGCAGCAGCTGCCCCTCCTGGAAGTAGTTGCCGATCAGTTGCAGGCCGACCGGCATGCCGCCGGCACCCGTGCCCACGGGCACGCTCATGCCCGGCAAGCCAGCCAGCGAGCCGGGCAGCGTGAAGATGTCGGCCAGATAGGCCTGCGTCGGATCGTCCTTGCCCTCGCCATGCTTCCAGGCCACCGTCGGCGCCACCGGGCCGGCGATGAGGTCGCACTGCGCGAAGCACTGCTGGAAGTCGTCCGCGATCATGCGGCGCAGTTTCTGCGCCTGCAGGTAGTAGGCGTCGTAGTAGCCGTGGCTGAGCACGTAGGTGCCGATCATGATGCGGCGCTTGACCTCGGGGCCGAAGCCCTCGGCACGGGTCTTCTTGTACATGTCGAGAAGATCCTCGTACTGAGCGGCGCGGTGGCCGAACTTGACGCCGTCGAAGCGGCTCAGGTTGGAGCTCGCCTCGGCCGGGGCAATGATGTAGTAGACGGGAATGGCCAGCTCGGTGCGCGGCAGGCTCACGTCCACCAGCGTCGCGCCCAGCTTCTCCAGCTCGGCCAGCCCGGCGCGCACGGCCGCGGCCACGTCAGCCGACAGACCCGCAGGGAAGAACTCCCGCGGCAGGCCGATGCGCAGGCCCTTGAGCGGCTGCGTCGCCGTGGCGCCCTCGCGGGCGGCCAGCATCTGCGCATGGAAGTCCTGCGGCGGCTGGTTCACGCTGGTCGAGTCGCGCTCGTCGAAGCCGCTCATGGCCGACAGCAGCAGAGCGCAGTCCTCCGCCGAGCGGGCCATGGGGCCGGCCTGGTCCAGGCTGGACGCGAAGGCGATCATGCCGTAGCGCGAGCACACGCCGTAGGTCGGCTTGATGCCGGTGATGCCGGTGAAGCTGGCGGGCTGGCGGATGGAGCCGCCGGTGTCGGTGCCGGTGGCGCCCGGCACAAGACGCGCCGCGACGGCCACGGCCGAACCGCCGGACGAACCGCCCGGCACGCGCGAGCGGTCCCAGGGGTTGTGAGCCGGGAAGAACGCACTGTTCTCGTTGGCCGAGCCCATCGCGAACTCGTCGCAGTTCAGCTTGCCCAAGCTGACCGTGCCGGCGGCGTTCAGCCGCGCGACGACGGTGGCGTCGAAGGGGCTGCGGTAGCCCGCCAGCATCCTGGAGCCGGCCGTGGTGGGCATGTCGGCCGTGACGTAGATGTCCTTGTGCGCCAGCGGCACGCCGGCCAGCCGGCCCGCGGTGCCGTCGGCCAGGGCCGCGTCGGCCGCGGCGGCGCGGGCCAGCGCGCCTTCAGCGTCGACGTGCAGGAAGGCGCCCAGCGCCGGGTCGTGGGCCTGGATGCGGTCCAGCAGCGCCTGCGTGGCCTCGCGGCTGGACAGAGCGCGGGTCTTCAGGGCGGCAGCCAGCTCGGCCACGCCCATGTCGTGAACGGGCTTCATTCGATGACCTTGGGAACGAGGAAGAGGCCGTCCTCGACGGCCGGGGCACTGCGCTGGTTGAGCTCGCGCTGGTTGGTCTCGGTGACCACGTCTTCGCGCAGGCGCAGTTGCACCTGCTGGATGGCCGATAGCGGCGTGTACAGCGGTTCGACGCCCGCGGTGTCCACGGCGCTCATCTGGTGCACGATCTTGAAGAAATCGTTCAGGTTGCCCAGCAGCGCCGCCGACTCGTCCGGCTGCAGTTCCAGCCGGGCCAGGTGGGCGATGCGGCTCACGTCGTCAGGGGTGAGGCTCATGAGGGGTTTTCAGATGTAAGCCAAGCGCCAGAAACCTAGTGCTGGCGGGCCGAAAATCGGGGTGATCGGTTATTATCGCCGCCCAACTTTCAAGGCCTTCGGGGCTGCCCTTTCAGCGACGGTGTGCGTCGCCGGCAGGGCGGCCTCGCTGCTTATTCAGCCCCCGTTTCCTGAGCCGCGCCCTGCCGGCGAGGCTCATCGCGCCACACCATGCTCGCCTCCCTGCGCCGCTATTTCTCCACCGACCTCGCCATCGACCTCGGTACTGCCAACACCCTGATCTACGTGCGTGGCAAGGGCATCGTGCTGGACGAGCCCTCGGTCGTGTCCATCCGCCACGAAGGCGGCCCCAATGGCAAGAAGACCATCCAGGCCGTCGGCCGCGATGCCAAAGCCATGCTGGGCAAGGTGCCCGGCAACATCGAGGCGATCCGCCCGATGAAGGACGGCGTCATCGCCGATTTCGTCGTGACCGAACAGATGATCAAGCAGTTCATCAAGATGGTTCACGACAGCAAGACCTTCAAGCCCAGCCCGCGCATCATCATCTGCGTGCCCTGCGGCTCCACCCAGGTCGAGAAACGCGCCATCCGCGACGCCGCCCTGGGCGCCGGCGCCAGCGAGGTCTACCTGATCGAGGAACCGATGGCCGCAGCCATCGGCGCCGGCCTGCCGGTCGCCGAAGCCTCGGGCTCCATGGTGGTGGACATCGGCGGCGGCACGACGGAAGTCGGCGTCATCTCGCTGGGCGGCATGGTCTACAAGGGCTCGGTCCGCGTCGGCGGCGACAAGTTCGACGAGTCCATCATCAACTACATCCGCCGCAACTACGGCATGCTGATCGGCGAGCAGACCGCCGAGGCCATCAAGAAGAACATCGGCAGCGCCTTCCCGGGCTCCGAGGTCAAGGAGATGGAGGTCAAGGGGCGCAACCTGGCCGAGGGCGTGCCGCGCAGCTTCACGATCTCGTCCAACGAGATCCTGGAAGCCCTGACCGACCCGCTGAACCAGATCGTCTCCGCCGTGAAGAACGCGCTGGAGCAGACGCCGCCCGAGCTGGGTGCCGACATCGCCGAGCGCGGCATGATGCTGACCGGCGGTGGCGCGCTGCTGCGTGACCTGGACCGCCTGCTGGGCGAGGAAACCGGCTTGCCGGTGCTCGTCGCCGAAGACCCGCTGACCTGCGTGGTGCGCGGCTGCGGCATGGCGCTGGAGCGCATGGAGCGCCTGGGCTCGATCTTCACCTCCGACTAATCCCAGCTGAGCCGCCAGGCGCGCAATGCCCCTCGGCACCCTCGACCGCTCTCCGCCCCCGCTGTTCCGCCAGGGCCTGTCGGCGCTGGCCAAGCTCGTGCTGTGCTCGGCGCTGGCGCTGCTGCTGATGGTGGCGGACGCCCGCTTCGGGCTGATGCAGCCGGCACGCGCCGCGCTGGCGCTGGTGCTGCATCCGGTGCAGCGCCTGCTGCTGGCACCGGTGGATGCCTGGGAGACGGCCGGCAACTACCTGCGCGGCACGCAGCGTGCGATGGCCGCCGAGGACCTGGCGCGGCGCCAGCTCGCGCAGCAGGCCGAGCGGCTGTCGCGCGTGGCGGCGCTGCAGGCCGAGAACGACAGCCTGCGCCGGCTGCTGGGCCTGCAGCCGGCGCTGCCCGTGCCCTCGCTGGCCGCCGAGGTGCTGTTCGAGGCGCCGGACCCGTTCTCGCGCCGCGTGGTCATCGACCGCGGCGCGGCACAGGGCGTGGCTGCCGGCTCGCCGGTCATCAACGAGGCCGGCGTGCTGGGCCAGGTGACGCGGGTGTATCCGCTGTCCGCCGAGGTCACACTGCTGACCGACAAGGACGCCGCCATCCCGGTGCTGAACGCGCGCACGCAGATGCGCAACGCTGCCGCCGGCCGCGCCGACGGCAGCGGCATGGAGCTGCGCTTCCTGGCCGCCAATGCGGACATCAAGGTCGGCGACCTGATGACGACCTCGGGCCTGGACGGCATCTACCCGCCGGGGCTGCCGGTGGCGCGCGTGTCGGCCGTGGAGCGGCGTGGCGACTCCAGCTTCGCCCAGGTGCAGCTGACCCCCATCGCGCGGCCCGACAGCGCACGCCATGTGTTGGTGCTGCTGCCGCTGGACCGCCACCTCGCGGCCAAGCGGGAGGCGCAGGCCGCAGCGGCGGCTGAAGCGGCTTCGGCCGCCGAAGCCAAGGCCAACGCGCGAGCGGCCAGAAAGGCCACGGCCAAAGCCTTGGGAGCCACGCCATGATCATGCCGCGCGCAGCCGAGAAGCTGCTGCTGCCCGCCAACCCCTGGTTCATCGCGTTCACACTGCTGGCCGCGCTGCTGATCGACATGGTGCCGATGGGGCGGCTGCCGGCCATGCCCGATGTGCTGGCCGTCGTGCTGGTCTTCTGGGGCGTGCACCAGCCGCGACGCGTGGGCGTGCTGTGGGCCTTCGCCTTCGGCCTGCTGATCGACGTGCACGACGGCGCAGTGCTGGGCCAGCATGCGCTGGCCTACAGCGCCTTGAGCTTCGGCGCCATCTCGTTGCACCGCCGGCTGGCCTGGTTCAGCCTGACGGGCCAGGCGGTGCAGATCCTGCCGCTGTTCATGGCGGCCCATGCGCTGACGCTGATCGTGCGCATGGCCGTGGGCGGCATGTGGCCAGGCTGGAGCCTGCTGCTGGCGCCGGTGTTCGAAGCGGCGCTGTGGCCCGTGGCCAGCGTGCTGCTGCTGGCGCCGCAGCGCCGCGCGCCGGACCCCGACGCGCACCGGCCGCTTTAGCGCGCTGCCTGACATGGTCGTCCTGAAGAACCTCCACGAGGAGCTGGCGAGCTTCCGCCTGCGCGTGCTGGCCGCGGGCGGCTTCGTGCTGTTCTGCTTCGGGCTGCTGGTGGCGCGGCTGGTGTGGCTGCAGATCGTGCAGCACGACGACCTGGCCGAGCGCGCCGAGTCCAACCGCACCGCCATCGTGCCCATCGTGCCCAACCGCGGCCTCATCAAGGACCGCAACGGCGTGGTGCTGGCCAGCAACTACTCGGCCTACACGCTGGAGATCAACCCCGCCAAGGTGGACGACCTGGAGGCCACCATCGACGCGCTGGGTCAGATCATCGAGATCCAGCCGCGCGACCGGCGCCGCTTCAAGCGCCTGTTGGACGAGGCCAAGCACACCGACTCGCTACCCATCCGCACCAAGCTGACCGATGAGGAGGTGGCCCGCTTCACCGCGCAGCGCTTCCGCTTCCCCGGCGTGGAGATCAAGGCGCGGCTGTTCCGCTCCTACCCGCTGGGCGAGGTCGGCTCGCACCTGATCGGCTACATCGGCCGCATCAACCAGGCCGAGAAGATGGCGATGGAAGACTGGGAGGAAGAAGATCTGGCCAACTACCGCGGAACGGAGTACATCGGCAAGCTGGGGCTGGAGCAGTCCTACGAGCGCGAGCTGCATGGCATCACCGGCTTCGAGCGCGTCGAGACCAGCGCCGGCGGCCGCGCGGTGCGCCGGCTGGATCACCGCCCGCCCACGCCCGGCAACACGCTGCACCTGTCCGTCGACATCAAGCTGCAGGCGCTGGTGGAGCAGCTCTATGGCGAGCGCCGCGGCGCGCTGGTGGCCATCGACCCCCGCAACGGCGAGGTGCTGGCCTTCGTCTCCAAGCCCACCTTCGACCCCAACCTGTTCGTCGACGGCATCGATGGCGATTCCTGGCGCGCACTGAACGAGGACATCGACAAACCGCTGCTGAACCGCGCGCTGCGCGGCACCTACCCGCCCGGCTCCACCTTCAAGCCGCTGATGGCGATGGCCGCGCTGACCAGCGGCAAGCGCGCGCCGGGCACGGTCATCATGGACAACCTGGTCTACAACTTCGGCGGCCGCAGCTTCGGCAGCCCGGAGACCGACCGGCCGGGCCCCAAGGACATGCGCTCGGCCATCGTGTCCTCGTCCAACGTCTACTTCTACAGCCTGGCCAACGAGATGGGCGTGGACCTGATCCACGACGAGCTGGAACCCT
>JBKBOJ010000067.1:0-18373 GCA_046294815.1 Roseateles sp.
GGCCGCGGCCGCGCCGCACCTCGCCGGCCGCCTCCGCCGCGGCCAGCAGCTCGTAGGCTGGCGCGCCATCCCGCAGCATGCCGGCCTCGGCCAGCACCGCGCAGGCCTCGGAACGCTGCGCGGCCGGCAGGTCCAGGACCGCGGCCGCCAGCCCGGCGTCGACCGGCTCAGCCGCCAGCGCCGCCGCCTGCAGCAGCCGCCGCGCCGGCGCGGCCAGCCATTGCAGCCGGTCCTGCAACTGCTGCAGCGCACCGGCCGGAAGGGGCAGGTCGTCGCCCGCAGCAAGCGCCCACTCGGCGTCCGGCGCGGCGGACTCGTGGGCCTGGCGCAGCAGCTCGAGCATGAACTTCGGGTGGCCGCCGGCCAGGCGATGCAGCGGCGCAGTCAGGCGGCCGGCGTCGACCGCGCCCAGGTCCAGCGAGTCCAGCAACTCGTGCTGCTGCGCCAGCTCCAGCGGCGCCAGCCGCAGCGGATGCAGCAGCCCCTCCTGCAGCAGCTGCGCCGGCCAAGCAGCGCCGGCCGCCGCGCCCGCCGACAGGCCCAGCCCCCAGCAGGGCAGCAGCGCGGCCCCGGCCGGCTGGCGCAGCAGCGCGACCAGTTGCGCCAGGCTCTCGAGGTCGGCCAGATGCAGGTCGTCGAGCAGCAGGCTCTGCAGTCCCTGCTGCCGGGCCGCCTGCAGCAGGGCCACCACGTCGCGCTGCCGCGCCGGCAGCGCTGCCCCCCTGCCCGGCAGACGGTCCAGCACCGCGCGCAGCAAGCGCGCCATCGCGGCACCGGGCCGATGCTGGTCGTTCGGATGCGCCGCCACCTGCACGAAGCCCGGCTGCGCGGCGCCCAGCTCCTGCAGCAGGCGGCTGGTGCCCAGGCCCGGCTCGCCACACACCAGCAGGGCCTGGCCCCGCGCCCAAGCGGCCAGGCCCTGCTGCAGCAATAGCTGCCGGCCCACCAGACGGGGCGGGCGCAGCAGCGCGGCGGGCATGCCCGGCCGCTGGCCGGCCAGCGGCTGCGCGCGCTCCACCACCGCCAGCAGCGCCAGCGTCTCCGGCCCGGGCCCGACGCCGACCTCGTGCTTGAGCGCCTGCTCGCAACGGTCGAAGGCGATCAGCGCCGCCGGTCGGTCGCCGGCGAGGTAGTGCAGCCGCATCAACCGCCGGTGCGCCGGCTCCGACAGCGGGTCCAGCGCCAGCAGCGCGCCGGCATGAACCAGCGCCTGGGCCAGGTCGGCAGCGCGCTCGGCGGCATCGGCCTGCTCGCCCAGCACCTGCAGGCGGCGCTGGCGCCGGGCCATGCGCTGCTGGGTGAGCCAGTCGCCGAACTCCGCCGACAGCGGCAACGCGCCTTCACCCAGCAGCGTGTCGGCCCCCTCCAGGTCATGGGTGACGCCGGGGGCCAGGCTCAGCACCGCGCTGCCCAGCACCAGCGCGCTGCCCGCGAGCCGGCGCAGTTGGAACAGGCGCTGGCGCAGCGCGTTGCGGGCCCGGGCCGCATCGCTGTCGGGCCACAGCAGCGCGGCGAGCCGGCCGCGGTCCGTCGGCCCCTCCAAGGCCAGCCAGGCCAGCAGCGCCGCGTCGCGCGGCGCCAGCGCTTCAAGGCTGCCGTCGGCCCGGCAGAGCAACGCTGCGCCCGCCAGCCGCAGCCGCGGGCCGATGGCGGCTCGGGCAGGACGCGACGCTGCTGCGGTCCCCATCGCGTCAGCAAGGTTGGCCCAAGGCCTCGCCCCGTGCCAGCAGCCGGCCGATGCAGCGCATGCCGGGCGCCATGGCGGGGCTTGGCGGCGGAGCCGAGTGGTCCGGTGCGGTCATGCGGCCATTGTCGACGGTCGTGACGTTGTTCTCGCATCGGCGTGCTGGGCGGCGCCGGCTTGCAAATGGTCACGCCTGAGCGCCGCCTTGCTTCCTAGCATCGCCACCGCCTAACGCCCCAGCCATGCCCACGCTCACCCGCTCCTTCACGCCCACCCAGCCCATCGATCCGCCCACGTCGGCACGGCCGCGGGTGCTGTCAGGGCTGGACGTCAGCCCCCGGGGCGCGCCGCCAGCGCGCACGCCGGCCTCGCGCAGCGCTGCGACGCCCCCGCTGCGCGCCGAAGGCGCGGCGCGCCGGCCCGACGCGCTGCCACGCTGGGTCAAGGGCGTCGTCATTGGCGGCGTGCTGCTGGCGCTGTCCATGCCGGCCGCCGTGCTGATGTCGCGCTCCATGCTCGTGCAGGCCGCGCTGGCCGAGCAGAGCAATTCCACGGCGGTGCTGGTCTGCACGAGTGGCAAAGCCCGCGCATTCGACGGGTCCAGCGTGCTGGGCTGGCTGTTCGGCGGCGCCTACTTCAGCTGCAGCGCCTGGGAGACTCGCGAGGCCCGCCAGCAGCGCGACCGCGAGCGCGACCAGGCCAACTTCCTGGCTCGCGAGCGGGCGCGGCAACAGGCCCGCTGAGCCGCGCTTCAGCCGCCGGCGCGCTTGACCGTCCAGCCCTCAGGCCGCGCCTGCAGCCAGGCGAGCACCTTGTCCAGGTGGTCGCCCTGGATCTCGATGACGCCGTCCTTGGCCGTGCCGCCGCTGCCGCAGGCGGCCTTGAGCTGCTTGGCCAGCGCGGTCAGCGCGGCGGCGTCCAGCGGCAGGCCGTGGATGGCGGTCACGCCCTTGCCCTTGCGGCCGGCCGTCTCGCGGCGCACGCGCACGGTGCCGTCGCCCGCGGGCCGCTGCTTGGCTTTGCATGAGCACTGCGCCACGGGCTGACCGCAGCCGGGGCAGGCGCGGCCGAACGCCGTGGAATAGACGAGGCTCATGCGCCCGGCCTCAAGTGGCGTTCGAAGAAGGCGTCCATGGTGCGATACAGGTGCAGCCGTGCGGCGCGGCCGGCGATGCCATGGGCCTTGCCGGGGTAGATCTGCAGGTCGAAGGTCTTGCCGGCATTCTGCAAGGCCTCCACCAGCCGCAGCGTGTGCTCGAACAGCACGTTGTCGTCCGCCGTGCCGTGCACCAGCAGCAGCGGCTTGTTCAGCAGGGCAGCACGGGCAGGCAGGTTGGCGCTGGCGTAGGGTGCGGCGCGGCCGCCGTCTGGCAGGCCCAGATAGCGCTCGGTGTAGGCCGTGTCGTAGAGCGTCCAGTCGGTCACTGGCGCGACGGCCACGGCCGCGGCGAACGGCGTGTCGGTGTCCAGCAGCGCGCGGGCGCCGAGGTAGCCGCCGTAGCTCCAGCCGAAGAAGCCGATGCGCGCCGCATCCACCGCCGGCGCGTGCGCGGGCAACTGGCGCACGGCGGCGAACAGGTCGGCCACCTCGACCTGGCCAAACGCGCGGCGGTGCGCGCGCGTGAAGTCGCGGTCACGGTGCTGCATGCCGCGGGTGTCCACCATCAGCACGCCGTAGCCACGCTGCTGCCAGTACGCGATCAGCGGCATGTCACGGCCCCAGCCCCAGTGCACCGTCGCCGCGCCGGGGCCGCCATAGGCCATCACGATGACCGGGTGCTTCCCGGCGCGCGCCGGCTGCGGCGCGAAGAAGAAGGCGTTCAGCGGCGTGCGGCCGTCGGCAGCCATCAGCGGCAGCGGCCGGGGCGTGTTGGCGTAGTGCTGAAGCTCGGCCGCCGGTGCGTCGCCGGCCAGCGCGATGGCGCCGTCGCGTGTCGGGCTGCGCAGCTCCAGCCGCGGTGGCTGGCCCCAAGCGGAGCGCGTCACCAACAGCCGCGTGCAGGCGCGGTCGGCCTTGGCGTCGCGCCAGTGGCGCTCGGCCGCGCCGGCCACGGGCCGCACCGGGCCGCCATTCAGCGGCTGGCGGTACAGCTCCTGGGTCTTGCCCTGGTCGGCCGCGGCGGCGAACACCACGGCCTGCGCGTCGGCGCAGACCGCATGGGCCACGGCCTCGGGCATTTGCGTCAGCGGCGTGCGGCGGCCGCTGGCGCGGTCCAGCAGCAGCAGCTGGCGCCGGCCCGACGCCTCGCTGGACCACAGCAGGCCGCGCGGGGTCTCGATGAGGTCATCGTGCACCTCGACCCAGGCGGCATCGGTCTCCACCGTGATGTCGCGCGGCGCTGCAGCCGCGCGAAATTCGGTCAGCGTCAGTCGCGTCTGATCGCGCGTGAGCCATTGCAGCCAGGGCGTGCCGTCGCCGAACCAGCCGGCACGGGCGACGTACTCGGCCGTAGGCGGCAGCGGCAACTCGCGGCGTGTGCCGTCTGCGGCATCGATGACGAAGGCCGTGACCCGCGCATTGGCCTCGCCGGCCGCGGGGTAGCGCTGCTGCGTCAGCGCCGTGCGGTCGGCAAAGATCTGCGCGCGCGTCTTCAGGCCCACGCCGGACTCGTCCACCCGCAGCGCCAGCAGCGCGCGGCCATCCGGACTCCACCAATAGCCGCGCTGGCGCGACAACTCCTCGGCGGCGATGAACTCGGCCAGGCCCCAGCTGACGGCGTCACTGCCGTCCTGTGTGAGCTGACGCGGCCTGGCGCCGCCAGCCAGCGCCAGCGTGAACAGGTTGCCGCCCTGCACATAGGCCAAGGTCTTGCCGTCGGGCGCGCAGCGCGGCTCCAGCTTGGGCGCGCCGGCGGGCAGCGCGAGCTTTTGCGCCTGCGGGCCGCTGGCGGTCAGGCGCACGAGGTAGAGCTCGCCCGACAGCGGGAACAGCAGCGCCGCGTCGTCGCCGCCGCACCACTGGTAGCCGGTGATGCCGCGCTGGCTGATGCGCTGGCGCTCCAGCGCCATCTTCTCGGCCTCGGTCAACTGCTGCTCAGCACCGCCCAGCAGGTCGGCCGCACTCACCAGCTTGCGCGGCGCACCACCAGCGGCGGGCTGGGCCCACAGCTCCAGCACCTCGCTGTCGGCCTGCGAGGGCTGCAGATAGCTGATCCATTGGCCGCCGGGAGAGATCTCCGCCTGGCGCGGCAGGCGGCCGGCCAGGGGCGGGTCGGCGGTGAGGCGTTCGAGGGACAGTGCGGCGGGCTGGGCGGCGGCGCTTGTGACGCAGGCGGCGGCCAGCAGGGACAGAAGGGTTTTCATGCCGGCATGCTAGCCGCCCCCCCCGGCGCAAACAGTCGCGCCGCCAGTTCGTCGGCCGCGTTGACCGTGCGCAGTTGCGCGTAGGCAGCCTCCGCCTCCGGGTAGGCCCGCCGCAGGTAGTGCAGCCATTGCTTGAGCCGGCCGCCCTGGTGCTTGGGCGCCACCGTCGCGCGCACCTGGGTGAAGAAGACCTGCATCAGCGGCAGCAGCTCGGCCCAGGACAGTGGCGTGCGCCGCAGCCCGGCCACGCGCAGCGCCAGGCCGGGGTCGGCCACCATGCCGCGGCCCAGCATCAGGTGCTCGCAGCCGCTGCGCTGGCGGGCCAGCTGCGCATGTTCGGTCGTCCAGATCTCGCCGTTGGCTATGACCGTCAGGGGCACTGCCTCGCGCACGGCGGCAATGCGCTCCCAGTAGGCGGGCGGCTTGTAGCCATCGGCCTTGGTGCGGGCATGCACGACGATCTCTTCGGCCCCCGCCGCATGGATGGCGCGGGCCACGTCCAGCGTGCGGCTGTCGTCCATGTAGCCCAGCCGCATCTTGGCCGAGACCATGATGCCGGCCGGCACCGCACGGCGCACGGCGGCGACGATGGCGTGGATGAGCTCCGGCTCGTCCAGCAGCACGGCGCCGCCGCGGTGGCGGTTCACGCACTTGGCCGGGCAGCCGAAGTTCAGATCGATGCCCTCGGGCTTGAGCTCGGCCAGCCGCGCGGCGTTCTCGGCCACGCAAGCCACGTCGGAGCCCAGCAGCTGCGGATGCACCGGCACGCCGGCGGCCGTGCGGCCACCCGCTTTCAGCTCCGGCACGATGCGCGTGAACACGCGGGCCGGCAGCAGCTGGTCGGTCACGCGGATGAACTCGGACACGCAGCGGTCCACCCCGCCGACGCGCGTGAGCACGTCGCGCAGGATGTGGTCCAACAGGCCTTCCATGGGCGCCAGCAAGATCATTGGGCGCAGTCCTGGTTCATCAGGTACAGCCGCAGGTCGAACTCCAGCTGGAAGTAGTCCGGCTCCATGTGCTGGCACAGCGCATAGAAGGCCTTGTTGTGATCCAGCTCGCGCAGGTGGGCCAGCTCGTGCACGACGATCATGCGCAGCAGCGCGGCGGGCGCGTCCTTGAACAGCGTGGCGACGCGGATCTCGCGGCGCATCTTCAGCTTCGCGCCCTGCACTTGCGTGCGGCGGGTGTGCGTGCCCAGCGCCTGCTGCAGCACGCGCAGCTTGGCGTCGAAGCCGACGAAGTTCAGCGGCGGCGCGTTGCGCAGGTGGCGGGTCTTGAGCTCGTTCACATAGGTGAACAGCGCGGCATCGCTGCGCACCTCATGACGCTCGGGGTAGCGGCGTTGCAGGTAGTCGGCCAGACGCCCGTCGGCGAGCAGCGATCCGGCCTGGGCGATCAGTTCGGGCGCGTAGCCCGCGAGATAGCGCGCGGCGCTGGCAAGATGGAGCGATGTCATCGGAGAAGTTCAAGGTGCGGCTGGAGCCGCAGGGCGCCATTTTCGACTGCGCGCCGGATCAGCCCCTGCTGCTGGCCGCGCTGGCTGCCGGCGTTGCCCTGCCCTGGTCGTGCCGCAACGGCAGCTGCCGCACCTGCATCGCGCGGCTCACCGCGGGCCGCATCGAGCACCGCATCCCCTGGCCGGGGCTGTCAGCGCAGGAGAAGGCCGAGGGCCTGGTCCTGCCCTGCGTGGCGGAGCCGCGCAGCGACTGCGTGCTGCGCCCGGGCGCCTGAGCTCGTCCACAGCAGCTGTGGACAAACCCGTGAACAGCCTGCGGGCTGTGCCCCCAAGTCCTTGGCACAACAGTGCTTTTCTTGCGCTGCCGCAGATTGAGGCAGCGCCCCGCAACGGGACAATCGCAGCATGCATCGCACCATCTTCACGACGCCCATCGTCAGCACGCTGCTGCGCGGCGTTTCGCTCGCCTGGCTCAAGCTCGCGGGCTGGACCGTCCAGGGCCAGCTGCCGCCCGAGGCGCGCAAGAGCGTCTTCATCGCCGCGCCGCACACCAGCAACTGGGACCTGCCCTACACGCTGTTTGCTGCGTTCGCACTGCGGCTGACGCCGTACTGGATGGGCAAGGCGTCCATCTTCAAGTTCCCATTCGGCGCCCTGATGCGCTGGCTGGGTGGCATCCCGGTGGACCGCAGCAAGTCCAACAACCTGGTGGCCGCGTCCGCCGAAGCCTTGCAGGCGGCCGATGGCCCGGTGCAGCTCATCGTGCCGCCCGAGGGCACGCGCAGCAAGACCATTTACTGGAAGACAGGCTTCTACTGGATCGCCGTCACGGCCAAGCTGCCCATCGTGATGGCCTACATGGACTATCAGCGCAAGCTGGTGGGCCTGGGGCCGCTATTCACGCCGACCGGTGACGTCGAGGCCGATATGGCGAACATCAAGGCCTATTACGCCCAGTTCAAGGGCAAGAACGCAAGCCAGTTCACCCACGAATGAACGGCAGCGGCGATCTCCCCTGCACGGCCTCACGCTGGCGGCCGGCGTGACCGAGCTGGTCAGCTGCTGCGGCTGGCGTGAGCTGGGCCAGCACATCGCCATCAAGTGCTTTGCGCTCGACCTCAGCGTGGCGTCCAGCCCGACGTTCGTGCGCAAAACGCCGTAGGCACGCGCCAAGCTCGGCAGCCCGCACCTGTTCATGCGGCGCGAACAGGCCCGCGCCGCCAAGGCCTAACGGCCGCCGCTCTCCGGAAGTTCGATCTTCACTTCGAGCACCTCCAGATCGCCCTGGCGCTCCATGTGCACCTTGATGTCGTCCGGGTTGATGGACACGTACTTGCTGATGACGGCCACCAATTCGCGCTGCAGCTGCGGCAAGTAGTCGGGGCTGCTGCTGCGGCCGTTGCGCTCGTGCGCGAGGATGAGCTGCAGCCGCTCCTTGGCGACGCTGGCCGAGCTCTTTTTCTCGCCGAGGAAGAAGTTCAGGAATCCCATGGCCCTGCCTCCTTCACTTGCCGCCGAAGACGCGCTTGAACCAGCTCTGCTTGACGGCCTCGGTGAAGCGCATGGGCTTGTCTTCACCCAGGAAGCGGGCCACCACGTCCTTGTAGGCCTCGGACACATCGCTGCCTGTCAGGTGGATGGCCGGCGTGCCCTGGTTGGAGGCCTGCAGCACGCTCTCACTCTCCGGGATGACGCCGATCAGCGGCGTGCGCAGGATCTCGTGGATGTCGTCCAGGCTGAGCATCTGGCCACCCTCGACGCGGTTGGGGTTGTAGCGCGTGATGAGCAGGTGCTCCTTCACGGGTTCGCCGCCCTCGATGGCGCGCTTGGTCTTGCTGGACAGCATGCCCAGGATGCGGTCACTGTCGCGCACCGACGAGACCTCGGGGTTGGTCACGACCAGCGCCTCGTCGGCGTAGTGCATGGCCATCAGCGCACCGGTCTCGATGCCAGCCGGCGAGTCGCAGACGATGTAGTCGAACTCCATCTCCTTCAACTCGTTCAGCACGCGCTCCACGCCTTCCTGCTTCAGCGCGTCCTTGTCGCGCGTCTGCGAGGCGGCCAGGATGTAGAGCTTGTCGAGCTGCTTGTCCTTGATCAGCGCCTGCGTGAGCTTGACCTCGTCATTGATGACGTTGATCAAGTCGTAGACGACGCGGCGCTCCACGCCCATGATGAGGTCCAGGTTGCGCAGGCCCACGTCGAAGTCGATAACGCAGGTCTTGAAGCCCCGCATCGCGAGGCCAGTGGCGAAGCTCGCGCTGGTGGTGGTCTTGCCGACCCCGCCCTTGCCGGAGGTGACGACGACGATCTTGGTCATCTGGGTGTTTCCTTGGGTGTGATCAGGATTGCAGCGGCTGCAGCAGCAGCTTCTCGCCCTGGAGGTAGACCTGGGCGGGCTTGCCCGCCACGTCGGCGGGCAGCGGGTTTTCGGCGGTGCGGTAGATGCCGGCGATGGCCAGCAGCTCGGGCTCCAGGCTCTGCACGTAGATGCGCGCCGAGGTGTCGCCACGCGCACCGGCGATGGCCTTGCCGCGCAACGGCGCGTAGACGTGGATGCTGCCGTCGGCGATGACCTCGGCGCCATGGCTGACGACGCCCAGCACGACCAGGTCGCCGCCCTTGGCATAGACCTGCTGGCCCGAGCGCAGCGGTTTGTCGATGACCAGCGTCGGCACCGGCGCGGCAGGCTTTTCGACGACCTTCTCGACGATGACCTCGCGCACCACCTCACGGACGACCTCGGCCGGCGCAGCAGGCGTGCCGGGCTCCTCGGCCGCATCGGCCAGGCCCAGCTCATGCGCGAGCGCCAGCTCGTCGGGCGTCGCACCGGCCACCGCCACCGGCTGCAGCTGGCTGCCGCGCAGCAAAGTCACCAGCGCCCGCAGGTCCAGCGGTGCCGGAGCGTCCAGCGCCAGCGCCGCCTGCCCCTCGACGGCATCACGGGCCGGCGCACGCGCCAGCTGGGTCAGATCGATGACGACGGGCTCATGCTCGAAGCGGCCCTGGCCCGCCCGCTGCGCCCAGTCAGCGGCGATCTCGGCCATGTCGGCGCTGTGCAGCACCAGCCCGAGCAGGCTGAAGCGGCGCGCCTTCAACTCGAAAGTGCCGGCGCGCGACGCGCTCCTGCCGCGCCCGCTCCCCCTTGTCGTCTCCGCCATTGCCCTGCTGCAGCCCGTTCAAAAGGCCGCGAGTTTAGCCGTCGCCTCAACCCCCTCGCTTGGGGACTGCCCCCAAAACGCGTCGCGTCCGCCGCCACAAAAAAAGGCAGCGCAAGCGCACCGGCGGTCGATCAAGCACTTAGCGTTGCTGTCGGCAGCCCGCCCACAGACTTGTCCACAGCGGACGGGGAAAAAACCCGGGCGCCATGTCATCCAGACGCGTGACATCGGCCCGTCGGCGCTTGACTTATCCCCAATTTCGGAACCCGTCAAGCCCCTCCGCCGCCGCCCGCTCATGCACCCAGCATCTCCGCCCATACGTCGCTAAGTCATTGATTCATATAGGGCACTCTCGGCTGCCTAGAAATTGAGCAACCTAAGCGAAGGCCCGTTGCACAAGGGCTTGGCGGCGATACGGGGCCGTTCTCCACAAAGTTTTCCACAGACTCCGTGGATAGCTTGAAGAAGCATTACGAATCAGTGACTTAACCACGATCCTTGATACGCCGTGGAGGTTTCGGCGCCAAGTGGCGAGCGTCAGACCGGCCGGCGCACGCTACATTGGGCCGGTCAGTCCCCCAGGAGAATTCCGTTGGCAACCCCGAACTACAGCTACGAGAAACGCCAACGCGAGTTGGCCAAGAAACGCAAGGCGGAAGAGAAGCGCCAGCGCAAACTCAACGGCAAGCCCGCCGAGGCCGGCGACGCCACGGCCGATGCGGCGGGCGGCGAGGGACCCCCTGCCCAGCCCGCCGCGCCGGACAAGCTCGCCTAGCCTCCTAAAATTAGTGGTTTTTCCGCGGCGCTCGCGCCGCCGTCCACGAGGCCCGCGCCGCCATGCCCCGCCAACTCTTCGTCACCACCGCCCTGCCCTACGCGAACGCCGGTTTTCACATCGGCCACATCATGGAATACACCCAGGCCGACATCTGGGTGCGCTTCCAGCGCATGGTGGGCTCGCAGGTGCATTTCGTCTGTGCGGACGATGCCCACGGCGCCCCCATCATGATCGCGGCCGAGAAGGCCGGGAAGACGCCGCAGGACTTCGTCGCGGCCATCGCCGCCGGCCGCAAGCAGTATCTGGACGGGTTTCACATCAGCTTCGACAACTGGCACTCGACCGACGGGCCCGAGAACCACGAGCTGTCCAAGGCCATCTACCTCGCGTTGCGCCACAACGAGCTGATTTCGACCAAGACCATCGAGCAGTTCTTCGACCCCGAGAAGTCGATGTTCCTGCCCGACCGCTTCATCAAAGGCGAATGCCCCAAGTGCGGTGCGCGGGACCAGTACGGCGACTCCTGCGAAGTCTGCGGCGCGGTCTATGCGCCCACCGAACTGAAGAACCCGTACTCCGTGCTGTCGGGCGCCACGCCGGTGCTCAAGACCAGCGAGCACTACTTCTTCCGCTTGAGCGACCCGCGCTGCGTGGAGTTCCTGACGACGTGGACGCAGGAGCCCGGCCGCCTGCAGCCCGAGGTGCTGAACAAGATTCGCGAGTGGTTCGAGCCCGACGCGAATGGCAACAACCGCCTGAGCGACTGGGACATCAGCCGTGACGCGCCCTACTTCGGCATCGAGATCCCGGACGCGCCGGGCAAGTACTTCTACGTCTGGCTGGACGCGCCCATCGGCTACCTGGCCTCGCTGAAGAACTACTTCGGCAAGATTGGCAAGGATTTCGACGCCTTCATGGCCGATGAATCGGTGGAACAGATCCACTTCATCGGCAAGGACATCACCTATTTCCACACCCTGTTCTGGCCGGCCATGCTGCATTTCAGCGGCCGCAAGACGCCCACCCACGTCTTCGTGCACGGCTTCATGACCGTCAACGGCGGCGAGAAGATGAGCAAGAGCCGCGGCACCGGGCTGGACCCGCTGAAGTACCTGAGCCTGGGCCTCAACGCCGAGTGGCTGCGCTACTACATCGCCGCCAAGCTCAACGCCCGCGTCGAGGACATCGACTTCAACCCCGAGGACTTCGCCGCCCGCGTCAACAGCGACCTGGTGGGCAAGTACATCAACATCGCCTCGCGCGCCGCGGGCTTCATCGCCAAGCGCTTCGACGGCCGCCTGAGTGCCGACCTGGGCGTGGAAGGCTCGGCGCTGCTGGAGACACTGCGCGCCCACAGCGGCTCCATCGCCGAGCTGTACGAGGAGCGCGAGTTCGGCAAGGCGCTGCGCGAGATCATGACGCTGGCCGACAAGGTCAACGAGTTCGTCGACACCCACAAGCCCTGGGAGCTGGCCAAGCAGCAAGGCATGGACGCCGCGCTGCACGATGTCTGCAGCGTCTGCATCGAGGCCTTCCGGCTGCTGACCATCTACCTCAAGCCCGTGCTGCCCGCGCTGGCGGCCCAGGTGGAAGCCTTCCTGAAGGTGGCCCCGCTGCAGTGGAGCGACAGCGCACGCGCCTTGGGCGCCCACCAGATCGGTACCTACCAGCACCTCATGCAGCGCGTGGACCTGGCCAAGGTCGAGCAACTGTTCGAGGCGCCGCCCGCAACCAAGCTCGTGCCCGGCGGCGAGGACATCGCGCCCGAGATCAAGATCGACGATTTCGGCAAGGTGGACCTGCGCATCGCAAAGATCGTCAAGGCCGAGGCGGTCGAAGGCTCCGACAAGCTGCTGCGCTTGACGCTGGACGTGGGCGAAGGCCGCACGCGCAACGTCTTCAGCGGCATCAAGGCCGCCTACAAGCCCGAGGACCTGGCAGGCAAGCTGACCGTGCTGGTCGCCAACCTGGCACCGCGCAAGATGAAGTTCGGCGTCAGCGAGGGCATGGTCCTCGCCGCCAGCCATGCCGATGAGAAATCCAACCCCGGCATCTTCATCCTGGAGCCCCACGCCGGTGCCCAGCCGGGCATGCGAGTGCGCTAAGGCGCGGCAGACCAGGACATCGCCGCTGCTCATGACCGTTTCCTACGCCCGTCGCCTGCTGGCCGTGGAGCGCACGCCCACGGGCAATGCCCATCTGGGCTGGTTGCTGGCCTTCGTGGCCGGTGCAACGAACGCGGGCGGCTTCCTGGCCGTGCATCACTACACCTCGCACATGACGGGCCTGGTGTCCGCCGCGGCAGACGGCCTGGTGCTGGGCCAGCACGAGGCCTGGATGACGGCAGTCGGCGCGCTGATGTTCTTCGTCGCCGGAGCAGCGACGACGGCAGTGCTGGTCAACATGGGCCGACACCGCCAGGCCCACAGCATCTACGCCCTGCCGCTGCTGCTGGAGGCCGCCTGCCTGCTGGCCTTCGGCCTGATGGGCGCCTGGCTGTCCAACCTGCAGGGCCTGCTGGTGCCGGCCACGGTGTCCATGCTGTGCTACACGATGGGCCTGCAGAACGCGCTGATCACCAAGGTATCGCGCGCCGAGATACGCACCACCCACGTCACCGGCATCGTCACCGACCTGGGCATAGAGCTGGGCCGCGCGCTGTACGGCATCGGCGGCACGCCCATGCCCGTCAACACCGCCAAGCTGCGGCTGCTGGGCGGCCTGCTGCTGGCCTTTGCGGTCGGTGGCGTGGCGGGCGCCTGGGCCTTCAAGACCATCGGCTATGCGGCGACGCTGCCACTGGCCGGCGCACTGGCCTTCCTGGGCCTGGTGCCGGCACTGGACGACCTGGCTCGTGCACGCGGCCGATAAAATCCCGCAATTCGAATCCGAGCCCCGCCATGCCGCTGTTCTGGAAACCCTACAAGTCCGACATCACCCAATTCATCGAGCAGCTCAAGGCTCAGCGCCCCACGCTCGAGGCCGAGCAGCGCGCCGGCCGCGCGCTGCTGTGGGACCGTGAGCAGGACCGCGCCGCCCAGGCAGCGTTCAATCAGGCGCGCGTGCCGCAGAAGCCCTACGTCTACCAGACGGACAACAAGTAAGCCGTGGAGACGGCCGTGGCTGACGAGCCCAGCCACACCGAGTCGGACCTGCCCGAGACGGTCGACACGGTCGCCGTTGCTCGCCTGTACGGCGAGCCGCTATTCCAGCTGCCGCTGGACCTCTACATCCCGCCGGATGCGCTGGAGGTCTTTCTAGAGGCGTTCCAGGGCCCGCTGGACCTGCTGCTATACCTGATCCGCAAGCAGAACTTCAACATCCTCGACATCCCGCTGGCCGACGTGACACGCCAGTACCTGAGCTATGTCGAGCAGATCCGCCAGCGCAACCTGGAGCTGGCCAGCGAGTACCTCCTGATGGCGGCCATGCTCATCGAGATCAAGTCGCGCATGCTGCTGCCACCCAAAAAGAGCGAGGACGGCAAGGAAGCGGAAGACCCGCGCGCCGAGCTGGTGCGCCGCCTGCTGGAGTACGAGCAGATGAAGCTGGCAGCACAGCGGCTGGACCGCCTGCCAGTGCTGGGCCGCGACTTCCTGCGCGCCCAGGTGCACATTGAGCAGTCGCTGACGCCGGTCTTCCCCGACGTGAACGCCGACGACCTGCGCGCGGCCTGGCTGGACATCCTGAAGCGCGCGCGGCTCAACCAGCATCACAAGATCAGCCGCGAGCAGCTCTCCGTGCGCGAGCACATGAGCATCGTGCTGCGCCGGCTGCAGGGCCAGCGCTTCGTCGAGTTCGAGCAGCTGTTCGACGTGAGCCGCGGCCCGGCCGTGCTGGTGGTCACCTTCATCGCGATGCTGGAGCTGGCGCGCGAACGCCTGCTGGAGATCACGCAGGCCGAGGCGTTCGCGCCGATCTACGTGCGCCTGGCCTACACGCCCACCTGAACAGCGCTCAGCGGCCGCGCAGCTTCTGCACGGCCATCACGACACCCAGCACGATGGCGCCGGCCATGATGCCCGCCACGCCGTTGCTGCCGTTCTCGATCAAGGCCGCCAGGCCCCAGGGCTGGCCGGCCACCCAGTGCTCGACGACATGGTGCAGCGCCGGAATGCCATGCACCAGAATGCCGCCGCCAACCAGGAACATGGCGGCGGTACCGACCGCCGACAGCGTCTTCATCAGCCACGGCGCCAGCGCCAGCAGACCGCGGCCCAGCGCGCGGGACGCCGCGCTGGCGCGCTGCGCCAGCCACAGCCCCGCGTCGTCCAGCTTCACGATGCCGGCGACCAGGCCATAGACGCCCAGCGTCATCGCCAGCGAGACTGCCACCAGCACGGGCAGCTGCGCCGTGAAGGGCTTGTCGGCCACCGTGCCCAGCGCGATGACGATGATTTCGGCGGACAGGATGAAGTCGGTGCGGATGGCGCCCTTGATCTTGTCCTTCTCGAACTGAACCATGTCCACCTGCGGGTCGGCCACGGCCTGGGCCAATTCCTTGTGATGGGCCTCGTCCTGCGCCTGGCTGTGCAGGAACTTGTGCGCCAGCTTCTCGAAGCCCTCGAAGCACAGGAAGGCGCCGCCGATCATCAGCAGCGGCCTGATGGCCCAGGGCGAGAAAGCCGCAATCGCCAGCGCCGCCGGCACCAGGATGGCCTTGTTGAGCAGCGACCCCAACGCCACGGCCCAGACCACCGGCAGTTCGCGGTCGGCGTTGACGCCGGTGACCTGCTGCGCGTTCAGCGCCAGGTCGTCGCCCAGCACGCCCGCGGTCTTCTTGGCGGCCACCTTGGTCATCGCGGCCACGTCGTCGAGCAAGCTGGCGATGTCGTCGAGCAGAACAAAAAAGCTGGAGGCCATGGGCGGAGCGCGCGTTGTGACGACCGCGATGCTAGCCGCCCGTCTCAGCGGTAATGTCGTGCCAGGCTCTCGGCGATGCAGACGGGCTTGCCCACACCCTCGGCCTGCACCGCCACCTCCACCGTCAGTTGCACCGCGCCGCCGGCCACCTCGTCCAGCGCCAGCAGCCTGAATGCCCCGCGCAGCCGGCTGCCCACGGGCACCGGTGCCGTGAAGCGCACCTTGTTCAGCCCGTAGTTGACGACCATGCGGGTCTCGCGCACCGCGAAGCCGGTCTCGAAGAAGTACGGGATCAGCGACAGTGTCAGAAAGCCATGCGCGATGGGCCCGCCGAAGGGCCCGGCCTTGGCGCGTTCGGGGTCCACATGGATCCACTGCCGGTCCTCGGTGGCCTCGGCAAAGGCGTTCACGCGCGCCTGGTCCACGGTGATCCAGTCGCTGTGGCCCAGCGGTTGGCCCACCAGGGCCCGCAGGTCGGCAAGGGTCTCGAAGATGCGCATGGGGATGTTTTTCTCAACAAGCTGAGGCGGGACGACGGTAACCTAGCTGCCCATGCCCGACAGTAGCGCCCGCGACATCCGCGTCGTCGCCGCCCCTCCCGCCCCGGCGCGCTCCCGCGCCAAGCCCGCGGCCGACCGCGAGCCCGGGGCATGACCGCGCCGCCGGCCGGCCTCACGGCGCTGCTGCAAGCCGCGCGCGACGGCGACGCCGCTGCCACCGAAGCCGTCTGGCCGCTGATCTACCCCGAGCTGCGCCGCATCGCCCGCGCGCGGCTGCGCGGCCCCGGCGCGCCCAGCCTGGCCACCGAGGAGTTGCTGCACGAGGGCTTTCTGCGCCTGGCCCACGCACCCGCAGCTCCGCTGGCGGACCGCCACCACTTCTACGCGCTGGCCGCAAAGGCCATGCGACACATCGTCATCGACCACCTGCGCCGCCGCCAGGCCCAGGTGCGCGGCGGCGACTGGCAGGCGCTGAGCTGGGACACGGCCCTGCAAGAGCTCGCCGCCCCTGCCGCCGAAGAGCGCCTGCTGGCACTGGACACCGCCCTCGACGCGCTTGCGACGCTGGAGCCTGCGCTGGCCCAGGTCGTGGAGCTGCGCTTCTTCGGCGGCTACACCGAGGCCGAAACCGCCGAGGCGCTGGGCCTGGGCGAGCGCAGCGTGCGCCGCCGCTGGGCCAAGGCGCGGGCCTTCCTGCTGATGCAGCTCGATGCCTAAAGCCATCGACCCCGCGCTGTGGCCCCGGCTGTCCGCCGCGTTCGACGCGCTGGCCGAGCTGTCGGCCAGCGAACGCGAGGCCCGGCTCGCCGCTGAGCCCGAGCAAATCGCCGCGCCGCTGCGTGCGCTGCTGCGCGCCCATGACGGCTCGACCGAACTCCCCCCGCTTGGCAGCGCCACCACGCTGGCCCGGCCGGGCCAGCGCATCGGCCCCTACCGGCTGCTGCACTGCCTGGGTGTCGGCGGCATGGCCGAGGTCTGGGGCGCCGAGCAGGTGGACGGCCCGCTGACCGGCCGCCGCGTGGCGATCAAGCTGCCGCGGGGCGGCGGCCGGCTCGGCCAGCGGCTGATCGAGGAACGCGCACTGCTGCTCGGCCTGGAGCATGCGCACATCGCGCGGCTGTACGACGCCGGCATCGAAGCCGGCCAGCCCTGGCTGGCGCTGGAGTGGGTGGCCGGTCGCCCCATCACCGAGGCGCTGGCGGGCCGGCCGCTGCGTGGTCGCCTGATCGCCTTTCTGCAGGTGCTCGACGCGGTGCGCCACGCCCACGCCCGGCTGGTGCTGCATGCCGACCTCAAGCCCGCCAACATCCTGGTCGGCGACGATGGCCGCGTGAAGCTGCTGGACTTCGGCATTGCCCGGCTGCTGCACGCCGCCGGGCCGCACGCCTTCACGCCCGGACTGGCCGCGCCCGAGCAGCAGCGCGGCGACGCGCTGACCGTTGCCACCGACGTGCACGGCCTGGGCGGCGTGCTTGCGGCGCTGGTGGCGCCGGCCGAGCGCAGCCGCGCGCTGGCCGCCGTCATCGCCCGGGCGCAAGCGCACGCGCCGGCCGACCGCTACGCCGACGTCGAGGCGCTGGCCGCCGACATCCACTGCCTGCTGGACCACCGGCCGGTCGCCGCCCTGCCCCATGCGCGCGGCTACCGGCTCGCCTGCTGGCTGCGCCGCCAGCGCTGGCCGCTGCTGGGCGCAGCCGCGCTGCTGCTGGGCCTGGGTGCCGCGCTGTGGCAGGCCGACAGCGCGCGCCGCGAGGCGCGCCGCGCCGAGGCAGCCAACGCCTACCTGCTGGACCTCTTCAGGACGCTGGATCGCCGCGCGCCCGACGCCGCCCAACCCGAGGCCGCGCTGCGCCGCCTGCTGGCCGAACGCACCGCGCGCATCGAGGCCACGCTGCCCACCGACCCCGACACCGCCGACGAGCTGCTGCGCATCACCGCCACGCTGCACGACTACTTGGGCGACGCGGCGCGCAGCCGCGCGCTCGGCCAGCGCCGCTACGACCTGCTGAAGCAGCGCCTGGGCCCGCGCCACGACCGCACGCAGCTGGCCGGCATGCACCTGATCTGGCCACTGCTGGCCGAGGGCGACACGAAGGCGGCAGCCGCAGTGCTGACCGAGCTCGACGCCACCCTGCCCGCGCGCGGCCTGCAGCGCGCCGAATGGCTGCTGGCGCGTCACGACCTGCGCGCGCAGCAGGGCGCCGCGCCGGCCGAGCGCGAGGCCTTGCTGCGCGCCGCGCTGGCGCGCTATGCCGACGATGCACCCAACGACAGCGGCCATGCGGCCACCTGGCTGGGTTTGAGCGAGCTGCTGGCCTCCACCGGCCGGCGCGACGAGGCGCTCGCGGCCGTGGACCAGGCGCTCTCCCGCGTCGTCAAGGCCCAGCCCTACATCAGCAGCGACCATGCGCGCCAGCTGCTGCAGCGCGCCAGCCTGGGCGCCGCCGGCGCGGCGAGCGACGAGGCGCGGGCGCTGCAGCTGCTGCGCGGCAGCGTGGGCCTGCGCGCCCCGTTCATGCGCCAGCCGCTGGCCGCGCTGGTGGCACGGCGCTGCGCGACGGACCGCGCCGCGGCCGAGGCGCTGGCCGCCGAGGCCGGTCTCGGCGGCTGCACGGCCGCCCCCAG
>JBKBOJ010000068.1:0-16668 GCA_046294815.1 Roseateles sp.
GCACCAGCGCGTCGGAGGGCGCCACGGCCACGTCGGCAGGCGCCAGCTTGGCGCCGTTGTGCAGCGTGACCAGACGCGCCTGCAGACGGCCGGCGCGCCAGGCGTCGCCCAGCTCGTCGGGCGTGACCACCACCGGCGCGGCCTGCGTGGCGACCAGCTCGCCGTCCACCCGCCAGTCCAGCGCCAGTCCCAGCAGGCGCAGCGCGTCCAGCGCGGCGGCGGCGTCGCTGGCGGCGGGCAGGTCGCCGGCGATGAGCATCAGCGCCGGCCCGCAGGCGGCCGCGGCCCGCAACGGCTGGCAGGCGCCCAGCAAATGCCCGGCCTCGCGCCGCACGCCGCCCTCGCCGTCCACCACGGCCCAGCCATGCGGGCGCGGCAGCGGCGCCATGCACTTGGTCGGGTCGAAGGGGAAGGCGTGGCGCAGCTTGCCGTGGTTGAGCTGCACGGACAGGTCTTGCAGCTGCGGCGCGATGAAGCCCCAGTCGTCGAGGAGCTGCTGCATGCGGCTGGCGATGCCGCTGGCGTAATGGGCCTGGGTGAGGTCGCGCGACACGACCACGAGGTGGCCGTCGCGCGAGCCGTCGGCGTAGCTGGCGAGTTTCATGGCGGAGTGCTGGGTGATGGCAGCATTGTGCGATGCGCGCCCCGCCCGTCCCCCTCCACGCCGCCCTGCTCGCGCTGGCAGCCAGCCTGCTGGGCCATGCAGCGCTGCTGGGGGAGGTGCGCCTGCAGCCGCATGTCCCACCCCCGCCCCGGGCGGTGCAACTGGCCTGGCTGCCTCCCACCGCGACGCCCGAGGCGCCGCCCGTGCCGGCGCCGCCGGCGCCATCACCACGCCAAACCCGGCCTGCGCACGACAAGATCCCACCCGCAGCGCCGGCCGCAGTGCCGGCCGAGTCGCCCACCGCCGCACCGCCGCTGCGCCTGCCCGGGCCACGCACCTGGACCTACCGGCTGCGCCAGAACGGCCAGGACGGCGAGGCCCAGCTCGACTGGCAGCCCGAGCCCGACGGCCGCTACAGCCTGCGGCTGACGCGCCGCATCGGCGACCGCGCGCTGCCGGCCCAGCACAGCCTGGGCCAGCTGAGCGGCGCCGGCCTGACGCCGCAGCGCTACGCCTTGCAGATGGATGGACGCGACCGGCAGGCCGTCAACTTCGACAGCGAAGGCCGGCGCATCAGCTTCTCGGCCAGCCCGGCGCAGCTGGAGCTGCCCGACGGCGCGCAGGACCGGCTGTCGTGGTGGCTGCAACTGGCCACCTTGGTGCAGGCCGCCCACGACCAGGGCACGGCACCGGGCGCGCGCTGGCGCGTCTGGGTCGCCGGGCCGCGCGGCGAGCTGCGCGAGTGGGTGTTCGAGAGCCTGCCCCCCGAGACCGAAGACGCCGGCCTGCTGCATCTGCGCCGCCAGGTGCTGGGCCCGCACGACCCAGGGGTAGAGATCTGGCTGGACCCGGCGCGCGGCTTCTGGCCAGTGCGCCTGCGCCAGGGCGACCCAGAAACGCGCGGCTTCGAGATCCACCTGGCCGACGTGAACTCCTGACGCTTCCTACACCTTGTCGGCGCGCGGGATGGCCCGATCAGCGCGGGCTTCTGCCAGTATCTCCACCGAGCGGGGCTTGAAACTTGCAGGCCCCAACCGCAGTTGAGGCCAAGAGGAGAACGCCATGCACATGCTCTACAACTCCGACAGCTTCATCGTGGTCCAGTTCGAGGTGCCCACGACAGAATCGCTCGCCGAAGGCTCGGGGCCACAGCTCAACCGCGGCGGCTTCGAGATCGTCGACAAGTTCGCGCGCAAGGAGATCTTCATCGAGGGCGCGCTGGCCGAGGCCTTTCAACAGGGCGTGCAGGCGCTGATCGACGAAGGCCAGCCGTCCGAGGACGAGATCGACGCCTTCATCGAACGCTATGCGCTGATGGGCCAGCAACCGGTCGTGATGCACTGAGAGTTCCAAAAGTTGCGCAACCACGATTGGGTTTTGGGCAGGAAGTCGCGTTGATCGGCCGCCAAGCCTGATACAAGATGGGCCAACGCCGGCCGCAGCAGGGCCGCGCAAGGAGCCCATCCATGGTCAAGCGAACCGCCGCACAGACATCCCGCGCCGCCGGCGCCGTGCTGGCCTCGCCTGGCCTGCACAGCGCCCCAGTGCTGGACCGCATGTGCTCACATTTCGTGCTGACGCTGACCGTCAAGCACGCCGGCCGCTTCAACCTGCGGCGCGATTTCAACGGCCTGCTGTCCTTCACCGGCCGCCATCTGGTCTGGCCGGTGCGTGTGCTGCAGCGCCTGCGCGGCTACCTGGCCCAGCGCTGCGCCGGCAACGAGCTATGGCGCGGCCATGAGGCGCTGTCCGACGACGCCTTCCTGGCGCGCTTCGGCCAGTGGAGCGGGCCATTCTCCGAAGGCACCTTGTTCTTCTACCTGGACGAGTACGTCAAGGACGCGCCCAAGGACATGATGGCCTTGCTGGCCACCACCTGCGAGCACCTGGACCGCCAGCTCAAGCGCGAGTCCACGCTGGTGGAGAAGAACATCGACGCGCTGGGCCAGCTGCTGCAGCTGAACCCGGCCGAGCGCGCCATCCTGCTTTACGGGACGCTGGCGCGCTACCAGCGCGAGCTGCGCGGCGCGCTGGTGGAGTTCAAGGTCAACACGGCGCAAGAGGCCTTCGCGGCCATCGCTGCCGTCGCCGGCGTGGACGAGCGCGAAGTGGCCGAGGCGCTGCGCGCCGGCTCGCGGCTGGAGCGCATCGGCATGGTGGAGAACCTGATCTCCGAGCACAACATCACCGACCTGGCCGACCTGATGAAGGTCAGCGACCAGCTGCCGCCGGTGCTGATGCGCGAGTACCAGGGCCCGCAAGACCTGATGGCCGTGTTCACGCGGCCCGCCACGCCCAGCCTGCTCGCGCCGAGCGACTTCCAGTTCGTCGCCGAAGACCTGGAGCTGCTGCGCGGCCTGCTGCGCCAGGCCGTGGCCACGCATGCCAGCGGCGTCAACGTGCTGCTCTACGGCCCGCCCGGCACCGGCAAGACCGAACTGGCCAAGGTGGCCGCCGCGGCCGCGGGGCTGGATTTGTACGAGGTGGAGTACGCCGATCGCGACGGCAATTCGCTGACGGGCCGCGACCGCTACCGCTCGCTGCAGATCAGTCAGGTGTTCCTGAAGGCCAGCGCCAACGTGGCGCTGCTGTTCGACGAGGTGGAGGACGTGTTCCCGCCGCTGTCCAGCGACACGGCCTCGCTGCTGAACCGGCTGGACGCCAGCACCGAGGGCAGCGTGGGCAATTCGGTCAGCGGCAAGGCCTGGGTCAACCAGATCCTGGAGACCAACCCGGTGCCGGTCATCTGGGTGACCAACCGCATCGAGCAGATCGACCCCGCGTTCCGGCGCCGCTTCCAGTACCACCTGGAGCTGAAGTCGCCGCCACCGGGCGCGCGTCGGGGGCTGGTCGCGCGGGCGCTGGCCGAGGTGCCGGTCAGCGAGGGCTTCATCGCCAAGCTGGCCGAACGCCCCGGCCTGACGCCGGCGCAGATCCGCACGGCCGCTCGCTTTGCCCAGCTGGCCGGCTCGGCCGATGCCGCCGAGAAGCTCATCGAGCGCCAGCTGCAGAACGCCGACAAGGCCCTGGGCCGCGACGACGGCAACAGCGCCGCCCGCCCCTGCGTGACCCGCTACGCGCTGGACCTGCTGAACTGCGAGAGCCGCTTCGAGATCCCGCGCATCGTCGAGGCGCTGCGCAGGAAGGGCCGCGGCCAGCTGTGCTTCTACGGCCCCCCGGGCAGCGGCAAGACCGCGCTGGCCGAGCACATCGCGGCCGAGCTGGGCCGGCCACTGATGGTGCGGCGCGCCAGCGACATCGCCAGCAAGTTCGTCGGCGAAACCGAGCAGAACATGGCCCGCATGTTCGAGACCGCACAGACCGAGGGCGCCGTGCTGCTGCTGGACGAGGCCGACAGCTTCTTGCGCAGCCGCAAGCATGCGCAGCGCAATTACGAGGTGTCTGAGGTCAACGAGATGCTGGCCGGCATGGAGCGCTTCAACGGCCTGTTCATCTGCACGACCAATCTGTTCGACGATCTGGACGAGGCGGCGCTGCGGCGCTTCGCTTTCAAGATCCGCTTCAAGGCCCTGAAGCCCGAGCAGCGGTTCGCGATGTTCGAGCGCGAGGCGGGCGCGGCGCCCACCGACGAGCAGCGTGCACGGCTGGCGGCCATGGACTGCCTGACGCATGGCGACTTCGCCGCGGTGCGCCAGCAGGTCGAGATCCTGGGCGAGGCCTTCGCGCCGGACGAGTTCCTGGCGCAGCTGGAAGCGGAACACCGGGCCAAGCCTGAGGTGCGGGAGCGGCGCGGGATGGGTTTCAGAGCCGCTTGAGCTTGCGGGCGTCGTTCATCGAGCACGGCGCGCCGCGCCGTTCGTCCACGCGGGCCAGCGCCGCTCCAGGGGCCAGGCTTCTGCGCATCGAAACCGCGCCTTGACCCCTTGGCGACGGCCGCGCACGAGTTCCGGGCGAAAATCCCCGGGTTAACCCGCCACCATCTCCGCCCATGAGTGCCTTCCACGAAGAGACCGTCCTGACCGTCCACCACTGGACCGACCGCCTGTTCAGCTTCACGACCACGCGCGACCAGGCGCTGCGCTTCTCCAACGGCCACTTCACGATGATCGGCCTCACGGGCGACAACGGGAAGCCGCTGCTGCGCGCCTACAGCATCGTCAGCGCCAACTACGAAGAGAACCTGGAGTTCCTCAGCATCAAGGTGCCAAACGGCCCGCTGACCTCCAAGCTGCAGCACATCAAGCCGGGCGACAAGATCATCGTCGGCCGCAAGCCCACCGGCACGCTGCTGATCGACTACCTGCTGCCCGGCAAGACGCTGTACCTGCTGGGCAGCGGCACGGGGCTGGCGCCGTTCATCAGCATCGTGCGCGACCCGGCAACCTACGAACGCTTCGAGAAGGTCGTCATCGTGCACGGCGTGCGCGAGGTCGCCGAGCTGGCCTACCACGACCACCTCACCGTGGACCTGCCCCGCCACGAGTTCCTGGGCGAGTACGTCAGCGAGCAGCTGCTGTATTACCCCACGGTGACCCGCGAGCCCTACAAGAACATGGGCCGCATCACCGACCTGATCCAGACCGGCAAGCTGCAGGCCGACCTGGGCCTGCCGCCGCTGAACCCCGAGTCCGACCGCATCATGCTGTGCGGCAGCCCGGCGCTGCTCAGAGACATGCAGGAGATGCTGGAGATCCGCGGCTTCAAGGAAGGCAACACGACGATGCCGGGCGATTACGTCATCGAACGCGCCTTCGTCGAGAAGTAGGGCCCCTCGCCCAGTCTTGCGCCGCTGCGCGCGGTCGAGCCTGGTCGATCTCCCGAGGGGACGGCGATGCTCGCGGGGGCTGTCACATCCCTTTGAACAGATGGGTGTAGCTGCGGCTGACCTCGAGCTTCTCGGTCAGGCCCTTGACGCCCACCAGCTGGCGGCCGCGGAAGTCGCGCGTGATGCCGTCGATGGCGCGGGTGTTGACGAGGGTGGAGCGGTGGATCTGCCAGAACAGCTGCGGGTCCAGCTCGTCCACCAGCTCCTTGATGGGCTTGCGGATCAAGGCCTCCAGCTTGGCGGTCTGCACGCGGGTGTACTTCTCGTCGCTGATGAAGAACAGCACGTCCTCGACCGGGATCATCTGGATGGACTGGCCCACCGTCGCCTGTATCCATCGCAGGTACTGCGGCTTGGCGGCCGGGTTCATGCTGGCCGAGAGCTTGTGCAACAGCTGCTGCAGCGGCACCGGCGCGCTATCGCTGAAGTCGCTGGAGGGCGCATCGCGCTGGGCCAGGCGCTTCTTGATGCGCGCCACGGTCAGCTGCAGGCGCTCACGCTCGGCGGGCTTGAGCACGTAGTCGGCCACACCCTGCTCGAAGGCCTCGACCGCATACTGGTCGTAGGCGGTGATGAAGACGATCTCGGGCACCCCCCAGTCGTCGTCGTCCGGCAGCTGCGCGATCTGCCGCGCCGCCTCGACGCCGGTCAGGCCCGGCATGCGGATGTCCAGGAAGACCAGGTCGGGCTTGTGCTGGCGGGTCAGCTCGACGGCCTCCAGGCCGTTCTTGGCCTCGGCCACGATGTCCAGCTCGGGCCAGACCTCGGTCAGTCGGGTGCGCAGCTGCTCGCGCATCAGTCGTTCGTCGTCGGCCAGAACGGCGCGGATGGAGGCTGCTGTGTTCATGGCCGCGGATGCTAGATCAGACCGGCGCCGATTGGGCAGCAGCGTTGGCTCGGCGGCGGTTGCGCAGCACGACGAACAGCAGCAGGCCCAGCAGGATCAGCGGCGCGCCCAGCACGGCGCCCACGCCCAGCAGGCTGGCCACCACCAGAGTCAGCACGCCGCCGACGATCAGCAGCGGCAGGGCCACGCCCAGCAGCACCACCAGCGGCACGACGATGATGCAGACCAGGCCGGCGACGAGCAGGCCGATGGTGGCACCCAGCCAGTCGCCCAAACCGCCAAGGAACATCTCCTCGCCGTTCAGCACGATGTGCATGTCCGAGCCGTCGTGGTGCAGCAGCGCCAAGCCGCCCAGCAGCGCCAGCATCACCGACAACGCGATGACGGCAAACAGGATCTTGAACAAGGTCTTCATGCGGTGACTCCTTCGTCGTTGCGGCTGCGGTAGGGCACGGTGATGGTGACGACCGTGCCGCTGGGTTGGTTCTCGGTGACGGTGACGGCGGCCTTGTTGCCATGCAGCAGTTGCAGGCGCTCGCGGATGTTGGCCAGGCCCACACCAGTGCCGCTGGTCGCGGCGCGGCCAAAGCCCAGGCCGGTGTCGGCCACGGTGACGGCCAGCTTGCCGTGCACGATCTCGGCCTTGACGGTCAGCTTGCCGCCTTCGGCCTTGGGCTCCAGGCCATGCTTGATGGCGTTCTCGACCAGGCCCTGGATCATCATGGGCGGGAACTCGGCGGACAGCAGGCCTTCGGGCACATCGATCTCGATCTGCAGCCGCTCCTCCATGCGCATCTTCAGGATTTCGAGGTAGGGCCGGATGACGGCCAGCTCGCGGCCCAGGTCGCGCACGGCACCGTTGGCATTGGCCTCCCGCATCGTCGGCATGGAGGCCCGCAGCAGCGCGATGAGGTTCTTCTGCATCTTGCTGGCGGTGGGTGGGTCGACCTCAATGAGGTGGTCGATGCTGGCCAGCGTGTTGAACAGGAAGTGGGGCTCGACCTGGGCCTGCATGGCGGCCATGCGAGCCTCGATGACCTGGCGCTTCAGGCTCTCGGCCTCGGCCGTCTCGGTGGCCTGAGCGGCCTTGACCTCGGCCTGGATGCGGCCCTTGTACATGGCCTTGATGACGGCGGAGGCCAGGATCCAGAGGGTGGCCAGGTCGACCAGCGAGTCGCCCAGCCGCACGACGGTCACGCGGCGGCGGCTCTGCGCATCGGCAGACAGCTGCTCGGCGGCCTCGCGCAGGGCCTGCTGGGCCTCCTGAGCGGCCTGCTGCGCCTCCTTGACCGCCTCGGCCTCCTGCTTGAGCTGGCTGAGTTGCTCCTTGGCCTGCTCAATGGCGGCGCGCACGTCCGCGGGACGGGCGCTCTTGGGGAAGTCGATGACGATGGCGGGCGCTTCGGTGTCGCGCTCGTCTTCACCGTCGGCGGCGCTGGCGGCAGACGCGGCGGGCCGCACCGGCTGGATGCGCACGCCGCGCTCGTCGATCTTGACCTCGTACTGCACGCCGTCCTTGCCGGCCGCCTTGCGCTCGCTCTTCTCCGCGGCCCGGCGTGCCCGCTCGACGGCCTTCTGCGCCTCGGCCTCGAGCTTGGCCAGGCGCGCCGCGGCGCCCTGGTCGACGTCCTCCACCTGCTGGCTGATGCGCCAGGCGAACGGCGGCAGGTTCTTCAGCACGTTGACGCCCACCAGCAACGCCACCGACAGCAGCACGAAGCGCTTCCAGCTGATGCCGACCAGCCAGCCGGCATAGAGGTGGAAGTAGCGCACCACGCTGGCGGAGAAGCGCTGCCAACGCTGGATCCAGAGCTGCTGCTGGGGGCTGGGGGTGAAGGAGGTGGTCATGGCAGGGGTCGTCGTTGGAGCCCACTGTAAGCAAGCGGTCGGCTGGCCGTGGGGCCGGCGCGACGCTCCGGCCGAGCCTGGGGACGAACTGCGCACCAGGGCGACAAGCCGCCTCTGGGGTCACGCGCCTGCAACGAAAAAGCCCGCCGGGTGGCGGGCTGGGACGGGCGGCGCAGGCGCTTACTGCTTGGCGGCTTCCACCTGGATCAGCAGGCGCACGTTGTCCGGGATGCCAGGCAGGCCGTAGGTCATGCCCCACTGGCTGCGCTGAATGGTGGTCTCGAAGTCGCCGCCGCAGACCTCGCGCTTGAGCATGGGGTTTTGGTAGCAACCGAAGCTGGTGGCCGTCAGCGTGACCGGGTGGGTCTTGCCCAGCAGCGTCAGCGTGCCGGCCACGCTGGTGACCTTGTCGCCGTCGAAGCTGAACTTGTCCGCAACGAACTTGGCCGTCGGGAACTGCTCGGTGGCGAAGAAGTCCTTGCTCTTCAGGTGGCCGTCGAAGGGGCCGATGCCGGTGGAGACGGAGGCCATGTCAATGGTCAGCTCCACCTTGCCGGTCTTGGCCGCCTTGTCCAGCATGACCGTGCCTTCCTTCTTGTCCCAGCGGCCGCGGTTGGTGCTGACGCCGAAGTGCTTGGCCTCGAAGAACACCTGGGTGTGGGTCGGGTCGATCACGTAGGTGGCGCTCTGCGCCTGGGCGGCGACGGCAGCGAACAGGGCGGTGAGCAGCAGGGCTTTCTTCATCGTGAGTGGCTCCAGGGGGGTTGGGAGGGATCACAGGCCAGAGAAGGCCAGCTTGAACTTCACGGTCACGTCGTTGGCGACCATGGAGGTGTCGGCCCATTCGCCGTCACCGATCTTGAAATCCAGGCGCTTGATCGCCACGGCGCCGGCGGCCACACCGTTGCTCAGTGTGATGGGCACGACGATGTCGCGGCTGGTGCCCTTGATCGTGAGCTTGCCGGCCACGTCGTACTTGCCCTGGCCGGTGGACTTGATGGCGGTGGAGACGAAGGTCGCATGGCCGTTGCGCTTGGTGTCGAACCACGGCGCCTTGGCCAGCTCGGCATCGAAGCTGGCATCACCCAGCGATACGCTGGAGAGGTCCACCGTGAAGGCGATCTTGCCGGCCTCGGGCTTCCTGGCGTCGAAGTCCAGTTGGGCGTCGAACTTGGTGAACTTGCCATCCACCGGCACACCCATCTGCTTGAAGGTGAAGCTGAGTTCGCTCTTGGCGGGCTGCAGCGTGGCGGCGGCCTGGGTGGCCAGCGCGGTGGTGGCGATCAGCAGGGCGGCGAGCAGGCGCTTCATGGGGCTCCCTCTTCAGGCGCGGCCCAGGCCCATGCGGGCCAGCAGACCGTCGCGGTCGATGACATGGTGTTTGACGGCGGCGCCCACATGGAGCAGCACGAGGGTGGCCAGGGCGTAGGCGGCCAACTTGTGCAGCAGCTTGAAGAGCTCGGCCAGTTCCTTGTCACGCGGCACGAAATCTGGCAGCGGCAACACACCGAACCAGACGATGGGAAAGCCCGCGGCCGAGCTATAGGCCCAGCCCGCCAGCGGCACGGCAAAGAACAGCAGGTAAAGCAGGCCGTGCGTCACATGGGCCGCACGGGCCTGCCAAGCCGGCATGGGCGGGTCGGCCGGCGGCCTGTGCGTGAGCCGCCACAGCAAGCGCAACACGGACAGCGCCAGGATGGCGATACCGGCCCACTTGTGCCAGTTGTAGAGCTTGAGCCGGGTGGGCGAGAGCGGCAGGTCCGTCATGTACAGACCGACGCCGAAAGCGCCGACGATGGCCAGCGCCAGCAGCCAGTGCAGCGCGATGGCGACGGGGGTATAGCGTTGGGCGGGACTCTTCATCCTCGGAGCCTGTCGGGCTTTGGGTCTGGAGCGCCGCCACGTGCACAAGGTATTGCTGCACCAAGACCTTCGCTGCATAGCAAGCGGTCAACTGCCATTTCTAGGGTCATGGGATCAAAGTGTGACTGACGCGGCATGGCCAGCGGTTCACGCGCCTTGTTCCCAATGTTCAGCGATTTTGAACAACTGGCCCGTAAGGCGTTGAAACAGTCCCGCGCGCCACTGGTTTTGACCCCGTGGCGCGCTGCGCGCTCAGAGCTTCGCGATCAGCGAATCCCAGCGCGCCTTGGCCGCCTTCTCGTGGCGGGCCTTCACATGGCCGTAGCCGCGGATGTCTTCCGGCACTCGGGCCAGTTCCACCGCCGTGGGCAGGGACTCGGCCGTCAGGCGCGAGAGGGCCCGCTCGATGCCAGCGCGGTACTGGGCGATCCAGCGGCGCTCCATGCGGCGCTCCTCGGTGTAGCCGAACACGTCGAAGGCCGTGCCGCGCAGCCCCTTTAGCCGGGCCAAGACCGCGAAGACCGGGCGGATCCAGCCGCCGAAGGGCCGCTTGACCAGTTCGCCCTTGGCGTTCTTCTTCGCCAACAGCGGCGGTGCGAGGTGGTGCACGAGCTTGTAGTCGCCCTCGAACTGATCCGCGATCTTGGCCGTGAAGGCCGGGTCAGTGTGCAGCCGAGCGACCTCGTACTCGTCCTTGTAAGCCATCAGCTTGAACAGGTAGCGGGCCACCGCCTCGGTCAGCTTGGTCGTGCCCAGCGGACTCTCCGCGGCGCGCACCTTGTCGACGAAGGCCTTGTAATCGGCCGCATAGGCGGCGTTCTGATAGCCGGTCAGGAAGTCCACGCGCTTGGCGATGATCTCGTCGACGCTCTGGCGCTTGACGAGCTGAATGACGGCCTGGGCCGCGTACAGCGCCTGCACGCTCTTGAGGTCGTGCGCACAGCGGCGGCCCCACTCGAAGGCGGCCTTGTTGTTGTCGACCTGCACGCCGTTGAGTTCGATGGCGCGCATCAGCGCGTCGTAGGAGAGCGGCACGCGCCCCTGCTGCCAGGCATAGCCCAGCATCAGCGGGTTGGTGTAGAGCGAGTCGCCCAGCAGCTTGACGGCCACTTCCTCCGCATCGAAAGCGCCCAGCTGGCCGGCGCCGACGGCCTTGCGCAGCGCCTGCTCGCAGGCGCTGCCAGGGAAGGTCCAGTCCGGGTTGTTGACCAGCGTCGCGGTGGGCGAGCCATGCGTGTTCAGCGCAACAAAGGTGCGGCCCTCGCGCATGACGGCCAGCGTCGCCTTGTTGGCGGCGACGATGGCGTCGCAGGCGATGACGAGGTCGGCCTCGGCCGTGCCGACCTTGGTGCAGTAGATGGCCTCGGGCCGGTTGGCGATCTGGATGTGGCTCCAGGTCGCGCCGCCCTTCTGCGCCAGGCCGGCGGCGTCCTGGGTGATGACGCCCTTGCCTTCCAGATGGGCCGCCATGCCCAGCAGCTGGCCAATGGTGATGACGCCCGTGCCGCCCACGCCGGCGACGACGATGCCCCAGGCGGATTCCGCATTCGGGATCGCCGGCAGCGGCAGCGCCGGCAGGCCGGCGTCGAAGGGGCTCTTGCGTGCCTCCTTCTTGGGCCTCTTCAGCTCGCCGCCCTCGACGGTGACGAAGCTGGGGCAAAAGCCCTTCACGCAGGAGTAGTCCTTGTTGCAGGTGTTCTGGTTGATCTGGCGCTTGCGGCCGAACTCGGTCTCCAGCGGCTCGACCGACAGGCAGTTGGACTGCACGGAGCAATCGCCGCAGCCCTCGCAGACCAGCTCGTTGATGACGACACGCTTGGCCGGATCCACCAGCTTGCCGCGCTTGCGGCGGCGGCGCTTCTCGGTGGCGCAGGTCTGGTCGTAGATGATGACCGTCGTGCCGGGGATCTCGCGGAACTGGCGCTGGATGTCGTCCAGCTCGTCGCGGTGGTGCACGGTCACGCCCGGCGCCAGCGCCACGCCCTCGTACTTGGCCGGCTCGTCGGTCACGATGACCAGCTTCTTCACGCCCTCCGAGATCAAGCTGTTCATGATCTGGATGACGCTGTGGCCCTCGGGGCGCTCACCCACCTGCTGGCCACCGGTCATCGCGACGGCGTCGTTGTAGAGGATCTTGTAAGTGATGTTGACGCCCGCGGCGATGCTCTGGCGGATGGCCAGACTGCCGCTGTGGAAGTAGGTGCCGTCGCCGAGGTTGCTGAAGATGTGCTTCTCGTCGGTGAACGGCGCCTGACCCACCCAGGGCACCCCCTCGCCGCCCATCTGCGTGAAGGTGGCGGTGTTGCGGCCGGGCATCCAGGTCACCATGTAGTGGCAGCCGATGCCACCCACCGCACGGCTGCCCTCGGGCACGCGGGTGGAGGTGTTGTGCGGGCAGCCCGAGCAGAACCAGGGCGTGCGGTCGGCGCCGCCGGCCACCTGGGTCTCCGTCTTCAGCGAGGCTTCCTTGGCGTCGATGATGGCCATGCGCGCATCCAGCCGCGCGCGGATGTCGGCGTCCACGCCCAGCTTCTTCAAGCGCTTGGCGATGGCGCTGGCAATGAGGGCCGGCGTCAGGTCGGCCTGCGGGCGCAGCAGCCAATGGTCGCTGGGGTTGGGCACGCTCCACTCACCACCGTCGGCGTCACCGGCGTCGAACTTGCCCAGCACATTGGGCCGCACGTCGGGGCGCCAGTTGTAGAGCTCTTCCTTGACCTGGTACTCGATGATCTGGCGCTTTTCCTCGACGACCAGGATCTCCTGCAGCCCCTTGGCGAACGCGCGTGCCACCTGCGCCTCCAGCGGCCACACGACGTTGACCTTGTGCAGCCGGATGCCGATGCGCCGGCAGGTCTCGTCGTCCAGGCCCAGGTCGTGCAGCGCCTGGCGGGTGTCATTGAAGGCCTTGCCGCTGGTGATGATGCCGAAGCGGTCGTTCGGGCCCTCGATGACGTTGTAGTTCAGGCGGTTGGCGCGGACGTAGGCCAGCGCGGCATACCACTTGAAGTTCATCATCCGCGCTTCCTGCTCCAGCGGCGGATCGGGCCAGCGGATGTGCAGGCCGCCCTCGGGCATCACGAAGTCCTCGGGCAGGATGATGTTGACGCGGTCGGGGTCGACGCTGACCGAGGCCGAGCTCTCGACGATCTCCTGGATGGTCTTCATGCCCACCCACAGGCCGGAGAAGCGGCTCATCGCAAAGGCGTGCAGGCCCATGTCGAGGATGTCCTGCACGCTGCTCGGGAAGAAGGTGGGGAAGCCCACCGCCTTGAACACGTGGTCGCTCTGGTGCGCCGCGGTCGAGCTCTTGGCGATGTGGTCGTCGCCCGCGATGGCGATCACGCCGCCGTGCCGGGACGTGCCCGCCATGTTGGCGTGCTTGAAGACGTCGATGCAGCGATCGACGCCCGGGCCCTTGCCGTACCAAAGGCCGAAGACGCCGTCGAACTTGGCCTTCTCTTTAAACAGGTCCAGCTGCTGTGTGCCCCACACGGCGGTGGCGGCCAGTTCCTCGTTCACGCCGGGCTGGAAGACGATGTGGTGCTTCTGCAGATGCTTCTTGGCGGCCCACAGCGCCTGGTCGTAGCCGCCCAGCGGCGAGCCGCGGTAGCCACTGATGAAGCCGGCGGTGTTCAGGCCGGCCATCGCATCGCGCGTGCGTTGCAGCATGGGCAGGCGCACCAGGGCCTGCACGCCGCTCATGAAGGCGCGGCCATGGTCCAGCGCGTATTTGTCGTCCAGCGAGACCGTCTGTAGGGCCTTCAGGATGTGCTCGGGCAGCGGGGCGTTCATCGGATGTGCTCCTGAGTGGCAGGCCGGCGGGGGCGCCCTTGTGGGGCATCGCGCGCAGCCGTGGGGCCAGTATGGCCGGATCGGCCAGTGTAGGGAAACAGGCGCGCCGGGTGCTTTCCCATTTCGCCCACAAACCCGCCTTTCGAGCAACAGCCTTTCGCCATAGAACAAAATCAGCGCATTCCATTTCGACAATTCGCCACCAAGGGCAAACCATGAGTTCCGACGCGCTGGACCGCTACCACATCGCCATCTTGGCCGAGCTGCAGCGCGACGCGCGCCAGTCCAACGCCGAGCTGGCGCAGCGCGTGGGCCTGTCGGCCGCGCCCACCTGGCGGCGGGTGAAATGGCTGGAGGAGCAGGGCTACATCACCGGCTATCGCGCCGAGATCGACCGCCGCAAAATCGGGCTGGGCGTGCTGGCCTTCGTGCGCGTGGATGCCGAGCGCAGCGCCGCCTCGGCCACGCAGGCACTGGAGGACGCCATCCGCAGCCTGCCCGAGGTGGTGGCCTGCCACTACATCTCCGGCACCGGCACCTTCGAGCTGCAGGTGATGGCCACCGACCTCGATGCCTTCTCGCGCTTTTCCATCAACACCCTGCTGAAGCTGCCCAACGTGAAAGACATCCACACCAGCTTCTCTCTCGGCGAGGTGAAGGCCAGCGGGCTGCTGCCGCTGGGCCACCTGAGCAGCTGAGCGGAAACGGTTAGGCTGCCGGCATGACGCCCTCCCCCTTCCAACGGCTGGCGACCCTGTGGCTGGGCACCGACGCGACCCAGCGGCTGCGCGTGCGCCAGACCTCGCTGGCCATGGCGCTGATGGGCTTGTGCGTGCCCCTGCTGCACTACGCGGTGGGCGTGGCCGGCGACCCACGCGGCCCGCTGCTGTGGCTGTGGACGGCCCTGTCGCTGGGCGGCGTGGTGCTGTTCTATGCCGCCATCCGCAGCGGCTGGTCGCGGCGCTTTGCCGACCCCTCGCTCACCGCGGCGCAGATCACCTTCGCCATCACGTCCGCTGCGCTGGGTTATGCCCAGGCCGGCCCGCTGCGTGGCGTGGTGTTTCCGGCGCTGACGCTGATCCTCATGTTCGGCATGTTCCAGCTGCGGGCCCGCAGCGCCTACGGCCTGACCGCCTATGCGCTGGCCTGGTTCGGCGGCGTGATGACGGTGATGGCGCTGCGCCGGCCGGAGCTGTACCCACCCGCGGTCGAGGTGGGCCATTTCCTGATCCTGAGCTGCATGCTGCCCGCCGTGGCCATGCTGACCGCGCGGCTCAGCCGCATCCGTCGGCGCCTGGCCCAGCAGCGCGAGGAGCTGGCCCGTGCGCTGGTGCAACTGCAGGCCATCGCCACCCGCGACGAGCTCACCGGCCTGCCCAACCGCCGCCAGATGCAGGCGCTGATGGAGCAGGAGCAGCAGCGCACGCTGCGCCACGGCCACGGCTTCTGCATCGCGCAGCTGGACCTGGACCACTTCAAGCGTATCAACGACGCCCACGGCCATGCCGCCGGCGACGCCGTGCTGCGCGCCTTCGCCCAGACCGGCCAGGCCGCGCTGCGCGCCACCGACGTGCTGGCCCGCTGGGGCGGCGAGGAGTTCCTGGTGCTGCTGCCCGACACCGCCATGCCGCCTGCGGTCAGCGGCGTGGAGCGGCTGCGCGAGCACACCGCTGCGATGCGCGTGGACTTCGGCGGCGCCACCATCACCGTGACCGTCTCGGGCGGCCTCACTGCCTACCGTCCCGGCGAGACGCTGGAGCAGACGCTCGAACGTGCCGACGGGCTGCTCTACCAGGCCAAGAACGCAGGCCGCAACCGCATCTGCACAGGGTGATGAGCCCCGCGCCAGGCCTGGCCTGGATGGTGATGCAGACCCAGGTGTTCTTCACGCTGTTGCTGCCCCGAGGCGCCGCCGCGCGTAAGCTTGCCGGCATGAAGAAGCGCCTGTTCCTGCTGTCCCTGCTGCTGCCCGCCCTGGCTTGTGCGGCGCTGCCGGCCGTCCAGTTGCTGGTGGAGCTGCGCTGGGTGGACAGCAACCTGCCCCCCGCGGCCCAGGCCGGCGTGCGCGACGGCGCGGTCGTCGTCGGCACGGCCGGCACGGTGTCGCCGCGGGGCGCGGGCGTGACGACCACCACCGTGCCCGCCGTCTCGGTGCCGACGCACCGGCTGCTGGTGCAGAACGGCGAGCGCGCCAGCGCCCGGCTGACCGTGCGCGAGCCGCTGCAATGGCTGGACGCGGTCGTTGAGCTGACGCCCGGCGGCGCGACGCGGCGCATGCAGGCCAGCCCGCGACAGTCGGAGCGGCAGCCAGCGCAGAGCTTCACGGTGACGCCGTCCTGGGCCGGTGGCCAGACCCCGGTGCGCGTGACCTTCGACGTCGAGGACGGCGGCAACAGCTTCCAGTCCACGCTGAGCCTGCCCATGTCGCACTGGAAGACCGTGGCCCGCACCGGTGCCGCCACCGCAGCGGCCGCGCCGCCCGGCACCGTCAGCAGCCGCGATGCAGCCGGGCAGGCGGAGCGCGAACTGCAGCTGCGCGTGACCCTGCAGCCCTGATCGGCTGCGCGGCCGCCCGACCCGGCCGACGCCGAAAGCGCGAAGTCTTGCGCATCCACAGCGCCCCGGTGCGTGTAACGTGCTGGCCTTTGCATAGCGGACCTGCCCGATGAAGCTTGCCCTGATCGCCCACGACGGCCGCAAGGAGGCCATGATTGCCCTCGCCGGTGAGTTCCTGCCGCTGCTGCGGCGCTGCACGCTGCTGGCCACCGGCACCACCGGCGCCCGGCTGGCGGCCGCCCATGGTCTGGAGATCGAGCGCATGCTCAGCGGCCCGCTGGGCGGCGACCTGCAGATCGGCGCGCGGCTGGCGGTGGGCGAGCTGGACGGCGTAATCTTCCTGCGTGACCCCATGACGCCGCAGCCGCACGA
>JBKBOJ010000069.1:0-15898 GCA_046294815.1 Roseateles sp.
GCCGATCTGCTCCGGCGTGTTCAGCGCCGGCGCATGGCCGCAGCCGGGAATGAGCGCCACCGCCGCGCGCGGGCCGCGCTCGCGCATGGCCTGGGCGGTCTCGGCGGTCAGCAGCGTGGAGGCCTCGCCGCGCAGGCACAGCACGGGCAGGTCCAGCTGGTCCCAGGCATGCCATAGCAGGTAGTCGTCGGGGTGGTGGGTGAACTGCTGCACCAGCGCAGGGTCGTAGTGCGTGGTCACGCGGCCGTCGGGCAGGCGGCGCAGCGAGTGCTCGGTGAGCGCGCGCCACTGGGGGTCGCTGAGCTGGCCGAAGCTCGCATAGATGTCGCGGAAATAGGTTTCCAGCTCGCTGACCGTCGTGAAGCTGGGCGGCTGGCCGGCATAGGCCTGGATGCGCGCCAGCGCCTGTGTGGCGAGTTCGGGGCCGTTGTCGTTCAGCACCAGGCGGCGGATGCGGCCGCGCAGCCGGGTGGCTGCGGCCAGCGTGCCGATGGCGCCGCCCATGGACGTGCCCACCCAGTGCACCTTGGTCAGGCCCAGCTGGTCCAGCAGCGCCTCGGCCTGCTCGACGTAGAACGCCAGGCAGTACTCGCGCGCCGGATCCACGGCCCATTGCGACAGGCCGCGCCCGAGCGTGTCGGGGCAGATGACGTGCCAGCGGCTGCTGAGCGCGGCGGCGAAGTCGTCGAAGTCGCGGCTGCTGCGCGCCAGGCCGTGCCAGGCGATGACGGTGGGCGCGTTGGCATCGCCCCACTCGGTGAAGTGGATCTCGCGGCCCAGGCAGTTCAGGTAGTGCGACTTCATGATTGGCCCTTCCTCGCCCGCGTCCAGGCCGCCAGCCGCAGCCGCCCGACGATGCCGCCGGGGAAGTGGTAGACCGCCAGCACGAACAGCAGGCCCAGCCACAGCAGCCAGCGGTCGGGCGCCACCAGCGTGCTGAGCACCGGCACGCCCTCGACGAGCGCGCCCGCGCCCTTGAGCAGCGCCTGCAGATAGTTCTGCGCGACGATGAACAGCACGCTGCCGATGACGGCGCCGTAGATGGAGCCCATGCCGCCGATGACGACGATGAGCAGCAGGTCCAGCATGATCTCCATGCTCATCGCTGTCTCGGGGCCGGTGTAGCGCAGCCACAGCGCCAGCAGCGCGCCGCCGCAGCAGGCCAGCAGCGCGGCGATGACGTTGGCGCCGGTGCGGTAGACCACCGGCCGGTAGCCTATGGCCTCGGCGCGGAACTCGTTCTCGCGGATGGCCTGCAGCACGCGGCCGAAGGGCGAGTTGACGATGCGCAGCAGCAGCAGCACGAGTGCGGTGACGGCGGCAAAGAGGATGTAGTAGGTCAGCAGCCGGCCGTCCAGCATGACGCCGAGGACGGGCTCCTCCATGAACTCGGTGGACGGACGCAGCAGATCGGGCAGCTGAAAGTTCAGCCCGTCCTCGCCGCCGGTGAAGTCGCTGAGCTGCGAGCACAGCGTCATGAAGGCGGATGCGACGGCCAGCGTGATCATCGCGAAGAAGATGGCCTTCACGCGCAGGCTGGCCAGGCCCATGGCCAGCGCCAGCACGGCGCTCAGCGCGAGTGCGGTGGCAAAGCCGATGGCGAGAGAACCCCAGTGTGGCCCCAGCCGCGTGGACGCGATCGCGATGCCGTAGGCGCCGATGCCAACGAACATCGTGTGCGCGAAGCTGACGATGCCGGTGTAACCCAGCAGCAGGTCGTAGCTGGCCACCAGCAGGATGAAGACCAGCACCTTGGCCGCGACGTTGAGCGCCTGCGTGCCGGGGAAGATGAAGGGCGCGCCGAGCAGCCCGACGAAGCAGGCGATCAGCAGGCCCGCCAGGATGCGGCTGCGCGGCAGGTCGTGGGACAGCAGCGCGCGCATCACTTGGCCCCCACCGGGTAGAGGCCTTGCGGGCGCCACAACAGGATGGCGACCATCAGGCCGATGTTGGAGAACAGCGCCGCCTTGGGCGCGAGGAAGCCGACGTAGTTGGCGACCAACCCCACCAGCAGCGCGCCCACCAGGCAGCCGACGGTGGAGCCCAGGCCGCCGATGATGATGACGATGAACAGCAGCAGGTTGACCTTGGCGCCGATCTGCGGCTCCACGCCCTGCTGCACCAGCGCCCACAGCACGCCGCCCAGGCCCGCCAGCGCCGCTCCGGCGACAAACACGCCGACGAACAGGCGGCGGATGCGGTAGCCCAGCGCCTCGACCATCTCGCGGTCCTGCACGCCGGCGCGGATCAGCAGGCCGAGCTTGGTGCGGTTGAGCACCAGCAGCAGCGTGGCGAGCACGACGAGGCCGATGACCATGGCGAGCAGGCGGAACTTCTCGACCGCCACGTCGCCCAGCAGGAAGATGCCGCGCAGCGTCTCGGGCATGGGCAGCGCAATGAGCTGCGCGCCCCAGCTGGCCTTGATCAGCTCCTCGCCGATGATCATGCCGCCCATCGTGATCAGAATCTGCTTGAGGTGCTGGCCGTAGACGGGGCGCACCAGCACGCGCTCGAACACCAGGCCCACCGCGGCGGCGATGGCCATGCCGGCCAGGCAGGCGACGGCCAGCGCGGCCAGGTTGGACAGCACGTCAGCTGCCGTGGCCCAGGGGGCGAGGGCGGCCAGCACGGTGGTGGCCATGAAGGCGCCCAGCGCGATGAACACGCCGTGGCCGAAGTTCAGCACGTCCATCAGGCCGAAGACCAGCGTCAGGCCCGAGGCAATGACAAAGATGATCAGGCCCATGGCGATGCCGGCCAGCGTGAGGTTGAGCCAGGTGCTGGGGCTGCCCGTCAGCGGGAGTGCCAGCAGCACCAGGGCTGCCAGCAGGGCAAGGGGTTGGGGGTCGTGTTTCATGTGCGCGCTGCTGCTGGTTGGTGGCCAATGGCGTGCCGGGATGCGCGCCGGGCGCCGCACTCGGCGGCAACCCGCAGCGCTGAGCTGGGGTGCAACGCATGCGTCATTGATGCGCTCCCAACGACAAGCCCAGCAGCCGCTGCTGCAGCTGCGCATCCTCGATCAGCTCGCGCATCGCTCCGGCATGCACGATCCGCCCGTCATCCATCACCGCCACGCGGTCACCCAGCTCGGCGGCCACGCGGAAGTTCTGCTCCACCAGCAGCACCGTCGCCCCCGCCGACGCCTTCACGGAGCGCAAGGCTTCGATGAGCTTCATCACGATGGCCGGCGCCAGCCCCTTGCTGGGCTCGTCGATGACCAGCAGCTCGCGCGGCTCGACGAGCGCGCGGGCAATGGCGAGCATCTGCTTCTGCCCGCCGGAGAGCTTGCCGGCCGGATGTGCCCAGAAGGTTTTCAGCGCCGGAAAGCAGCCGAACAGCCAGTCCAGCCGCTGCGGGTCGAGATCGCCCAAGCGCTTGGCGCTGCGCGCCGCCAGCAGCAGGTTCTCCGCCACCGTCAGCTCGCCGAAGATGCCCATGGTCTCGGGCACATAGGCGATGCCGCGCGCCGCGATGTCGGGTGTGGCGCAGCGAGTGATGTCCTCGCCCTTGAAGCTGACCGAGCCGCGACTGGCCGTCCACAGGCCCATCAGCGTGCGCAGCGTGCTGGTCTTGCCCGCGCCATTGCGACCCAGCAGCATGGTCACCTGGCCCGCGGGCACCGCGAGGTCCACGCCATGCAGGATGTGATACGCGCCGACGTGCGTGTGCACGCCCTTGAGCTCCAGCAAGGTGTTCATGCCGCCACCCCGAGGTAAGCCTCTTGCACGACGGGCGACGCGATGACCGTCGCCGGGTCGCCATCGGCCACCAGGCGGCCCTGATGCAGCACGATGATGCGGTCGGCCAGCTCGCGCACCACGTCCATCTTGTGCTCCACCAGCAGCAGCGTGTGGCGCTTCTCGGCCTTCAGCGCGCGTATCAGGTCCAGCACCACCGGCACCTCGTCCACGCTCATGCCGGCCGTCGGTTCGTCGAACAGGTAGACCTTCGGGTCCAGCGCGATCAGCATCGCCACCTCCAGCTTGCGCTGGTCGCCATGCGGCAGGCTGGCGGCCAGGTCGGTGGCGCGGTGGCCCAGCCGCACGCGCTGCAGGATGGCCTCGGCCTCGTCGATCAGCTCGCGGTGCGACAGCCACACCGACAGCAGCTTCAGGCCCTTGCGCTGCCGCGCCTGCACGGCCAGGCGCACGTTCTCCAGCACGCTGAGGTTGGCGAACAGCTGCGTCAGCTGGAAGGCCCGGCCCAGGCCGCGGCGGGTGCGCAGCGGCGCCGGCAGGCCGCTCAGGTTCTCGCCGTCCAGCCAGACCTCGCCGCTGCTGGCGGGCAGCTGGCCCGAGATCAGGTTGAAGTAGGTCGTCTTGCCGGCACCGTTGGGGCCCACGATGGCCGTCAGCGTGCCGGGCTGGAAGGTGCAGCTCACCGCATCGACGGCCACATGGCCGCCGAAGCGGATCGTCAGGTTCCTGGTTTCGAGCACGGGCCGCCCGCCTTCAGCGCTTGTTGCGGATCGGAACCTGCATTTCTTCGGGCTTGATCTCGCGCACCAGCTCCGGCACGCCCCACGGGAAGGCCGGGTCCACCTTGATGCGGAAGTGGTACATGGACTGCATGGCCTGGTGGTCTTCGGGCCGGAAGGTCATTCGGCCCTTGGGCGTCTCGAAGCTCATGCCCTCCATGGTCTTGATGAGCTTGTTGGTCGTCGTGTCGCCGCCGGTCTTCTTCAGCGCCTCGACGATGGCGATGCCCGCCGCCATGCCGCCGGCCGTGAAGAAGTCCGGCGGCTGCTTGAACTGCTTGTAGTGGTTGGCCACCAGCCACTCGTTGACCGGATTCTTCGGGATGCCGAAGTAGTAGTAGGTCGCGCCCTCCATGCCTGGGAACTGCTTGTAGGCCGCCATGGCCGGCAGGATGTTGCCGCCCGAGCCGACGCCAATGCCGTAGCGCTTGCGCAGGTCGAGTGCCGCCAGCGCCGGGAAGGGCGTGGTGGCGCCGGCCCACACGACGGCGATGACCTTGGGACCTTGCTTGTCCTTGAGCGCGTCCACCAGGCGCTGGATGCCGGCGGTGAAGTCGGTCGTGGCGGTGGGCAGGTATTCCTCGTGGACGATCTTGGCCTTCTTCAGCGCCTCCTTGTAGGCCTTCACGGCATCGCGGCCGAACGCGTAGTCCTGCGCCAGGACGCCGATGTTCAGCCCGGGGATGTCCGAGGCCACCGCGTTGGCAATCGCGTCCTGGCTGGAGTTGCGGCCGGTGCGGAAGATGTACCTGTTCCACTTGTCACCGGTGATGGAGTCGGCGACCGCCGGCTCCACCAGCAGGATCTTTTTGTACTCCTCGGCCACCGGCAGCATGGCCAGTGCCACGCCGCTGGACGAGGGGCCCACGGCGATGTCGGCCTTGTCGTCACCGTAGGCCGCGGCCAGCAGGCTCTTGCCGACGTCGGGCTTGCCCTGGTCGTCCTTCTCGATGACGACGAGCTTCTTGCCGGCGACCGTCATGGTGCCGCCGGTGGCGTAGTCCAGGCCCATCATCAGGCCGGTCTGGGTCTGCTTGCCGTAGGCCTCCAGCGGCCCGGTCTTGCTGTAGACGTGGGCGATGCGGATCTCGTTGCCGGCTGCGAGGGCTGCCGCGGGCAGGGCCATGGCCAGCGTGATGGCGAGGGCAAAGCGGCGCGTGGTGAAGCGCATGGACGTGTCTCCTGGTCTTGTCAGGTCTGCTGTGGTCGGCAGACGGTGTCTTCCCTTTGCGCAAGGGCCGTGCCAGCGGGGAAGCGGGCGCTGAGGTGCGGTTTTCGTCCGGGTTGACCCGCGGTTTCGGGCCGTCAGGCGCGGCCCGAGTGTCTGAAATTCAGGCGTTGTCCGGAAGCTGGACTTCCAGGTCCGGCCAGCGTGCCAACCGCTCGTACAACGACGCCCGCGAGATCTGCAGCAGCCTGGCAGCGGCCATGCGGTTGCCGCCCGTGGCCTGCAGCGCGCGGCGAATCGCGTCGCGCTCCAGCGCCTCGATCAGTTCGGGCAGCGGCGCGACGGCCTGCGCGGTGGTCGCGCCTGCGGCGGCGACAGGCGCGGATGGCGGCGGGGCCTCGGCCCGCGTCGGCAGTGCGGCGCCACCTTGGAAATGCGCGGCGGTGAGCTGCATGTCGTCGCTCATCAGGCTGACCTGCTCCAGCGTGTTGCGCAGCTCGCGGATGTTGCCGGGCCAGGGCTGGTGCATCAGCCAGTCGATGGCGTCGGGGCTGAGCAGCTTCTGCGGCATGCCGCTGCGGCGCGCGATGTCCTCGCCCAGCGCCTCGGCCAGCGCCTCGATGTCTTCCAGCCGCTCGCGCAGCGCGGGCACGCGGATGGGCAGCACGTTGAGGCGGTAGTAGAGGTCGGCGCGGAAGCTGCCGGCGGCGACCATGGCGGCCAGGTCGCGGCTGGTGGCGGCGATCACGCGCACATCCACGCGCAGCACCGTGTTGCTGCCCAGAGGCTCCACCTCCTGCTCCTGCAACACGCGCAGCAGCTTGCTCTGCAAGGCCAGCGGCATGTCGCCGATCTCGTCGAGGAACAGCGTGCCACCGTCGGCCAATTTGAACTTGCCGTCCCGCCCCTTGCGGTCGGCGCCGGTGTAGGCGCCGGGCGCGACGCCGAAGAACTCGGCCTCCAGCAGCGTCTCCGGCACGGCGGCGATGTTGACACTGACCAGCGGCCGCTGCGCGCGCCGCGAGGCGGCATGGATGGCGTGGGCCAACAGTTCCTTGCCGGTGCCGGTCTCGCCCAGCAGCAGCACGGTGGAGTCGGTCTGCGCGACGCGCCGCGCCTGGCGCTTGACTTCGAGTGCCGCGGGGCTCGCGCCGATGAAGCTGGCGATCGTGTACTTGGGCCGGCGCTGCGCGGCGAGCTGCCGCCGCGTGTCCTCCAGCTCCTGCTGCAGCCGCGCGAACTTCTGGATCAGCGGCTGCATCGTCGTCTCGGGGTGGTCCAGCAGCACCAGGCCCAGCGCCCCTATGACCTCGCCCGCGTCGTTGCGCAGCGGCAGCCGGCTGACGAGGAAGGTGCCGGCCTTGTTGGTCAGCAGGTCCACCAGCACGGGCTTGCCGGTGGCCAGCACCTGCAGCATCTGCGTGTTGGGCACCACGTCTTCGACGCGCTTGCCGACGAACTCGTGCTCGTCGGCAAAGCCCAGCGCCGGCAGGAAGCGCTTGTAGCCCTCGCTGATCCAGACCACGCGGTGCTCGCGGTCCACCACCATCATCCCCTCGGTGGAGCGCGCCAGCACGTCGAACATGGACTGCGCGGCCAGGCGCAGCAGGCCATCGACATCCTGGGGAATGCCGGCGGGCTGTGTCTGATTCTTGGACAGTGGCATGGCCGCGGCAATGTACCGCGGCCAGGCCAGGGCGGGGCCCGCCATCAGAACTTGTAGGTGCCACCCACCGAGAAGGTCCGCGGCGCGCCGTAATAGGCGTTCAAGACACCCAGCGCGGCGATGTTGTAGCCGTCGGTTTTGTAGGCCTTGTCGGTCAGGTTGCTGCCCTGCAGGAAGAAACTCAGCCTGCTGTCCTTCTCCCAGATCAGGCCGGCGTTGACCAGCGTGTAGGCGTCCTGCGCCAGCGCTTCGGACAGGTCGGTCGTCGGGTAGACCTTGGTGCGGTGCGTGAGGCCCAGCCGCGCGCGCAGCGTGCCGACGGCAAGGCGCATGTTGTGCTCGATGTTCAGGCCCGCCTGCGTCTTGGGCGTGTTGGTGAACTTCTTCTGGCTGGCCACGTTGACGCCGCGGTCGATGTACTCGTCGTACTTGGCGTCCATCACCGCCACATGGCCGCTGAGGCGCCAGTCGGCCGACGGGTTCCAGACGAACTCCAGCTCGCCGCCCTGCAGCGTCGCCTTGCCGGCGTTGGTGAAGTCGCCGAAGAAGCCGGGCTGGCCGTTGGGCTGGGTGTAGCTGGTGAACACCGACAGCTGCACGTTCTTGTACTTGTTGTGGAACAGCGCGGTGTTGAGCTCCAGCCGGCCGCCGTCGAGCACCATCTTCGCGCCCAGCTCCAGCGAGTCCAGCTTCTCGTCCTCGAACGGCCGGCTGGATGCCGGGAAGGACAGCGTGTTGGCGCGGATGTTGTAGCCGCCGCTCTTGAAGCCGCGCGATGCCGTCGTGTAGAGCTTCACCGCGTTGCTGAGCTTGTACTCCAGCGACACGCGCGGCGAGGTGTTGGTGACCGAGCGCGAGTTGTCGAAGTTGGCCGGCACGGCAACCGGAGTGCCGCTGAAGCTGTCGTTCGCGAAGGCCTGGTTCAGCACGACGGCGCGCTTGGTCTCCTTGGTGTAGCGCAGGCCGGTGCTGACGCTGAACTGCGGCGTCAGCCGCCAGCTCCAGTCGCCGAACACGGCCTTGCCTTCGGTGTAGACGATGCCGTTGGTGGTGCCGAAGCTCAGGTTGAAGAAATTGTTGCGCACCGTGCCGCCGGCGCGGCCGTCGAACCAGTAGAGGCCCAGCACGCCAGAGTGGTGGGCGCCCTCGTAGACGGCCTGCAGCTCATGGCTTTGCGAGCTGTCGTGGTACTCGGCGCGCACGTCGGCGATCTTGTTGGGCAGGCCGTCGAAGTCGATGGACGTGTCGGTGTCGGACGCGCGGTGCGCCGCGATGTACTTCAGGCTCCAGTCGTCGCTGAGGCCCCAGTTCAGCGTCAGCGACTCGCCCTCGCTGTTCGTGTAGTTGGCGTTGGGCATGCCGGTCGCGATGTCGTAGCGGCCCGTGGTGGGCGGCGTCCTGGCCGGGTCGAACGGGTTCACGTTCAGGCGCTGGAAGCCGCGCATGTGCGAGTTGTCGCGCGTGCGGTCCGCCGACAACTGCGCGCTGAAGGTCGAGCCGGTCGGGAACCAGCCCACGGACACGCGGCCACTGGTGGTGGCCTGGTCGCTCACAAAGCTGCCGTCGGTCAGATTCTTGCCGTAGCCATCGCGGTTCAGGCTGGCACCGGCCAGACGCATGCGCAGCTGGCCGTCGGCCACCGCCGTGCCCACCGCGCCCTTGGCCGTCACCTGGCCGTAGCTGCCGGTGGCCAGCGTCACCTGACCTTCGGTGTTCTGCGGCAGCGGCTTGCTGACGTATTTCACCGCGCCGCCCACCGTGTTCTTGCCGTAAAGCGTGCCCTGCGGGCCGCGCAGCACCTCCACGCGCTGCACGTCGTAGACGTCCAGCAGCGCGCCCTGCGGGCGGGCGATGTAGACGTCGTCGAAGTAGATGCCCACGCCCGGGTCCACGCCCCACAGCGGGTCGGCCTGGCCCACGCCGCGGATGAAGGTGGTCAGCGTCGTGTTGCTGCCGCGCGCGGCATAGATGGTCAGGTTGGGCACCTGGCCTTGCAGGTCACCCAGGTCCTTGATGGCCAGCTTGTCCAGCTGCTCGGCGGTCAATGCCGTCACGGCCACCGGCACGTCCTGCAGCGACTCCTCACGTTTGCGCGCCGTGATCTTGACGGTCTCCAGCGTGGCCACCGGCTCGTTGGCAGGCGCGGCGGTCTGGGCTGCTGCAGGCAGGCCGGCCGTCGCGCCGAGCGCGGCGAGGATGGCGAAATGCAGGCGCGAGGGCGCCGGTAGGCGTCGGGGCATGGCTTGTCTCCGGTTGGGTGTTGTGTGAGCCAGACCGAACAGCGCAAAAGCCATGCCCGCGCCAGGCTGGGGTGGCCCCCAGGCAAACCCTTGCGGGTTGACCCGCGATTTCACCGCCTGGCGGCGGGGCAGCGTCTGGATTCCAGTCACTCCAGCGGGAGATCGCTGTCCAGTTGCCGGACATCCGGCCCGCACGCTGCAAGGCCGCCGCCGCGCCGATATGCTGCGCCGTCGTCCATCCCCGACCCGGAGCCATCACGATGTTCCAACGACTGCTTGCCGCCGCCCTCGCCGTGGCCGTCAGTGCCAGCGCCTTTGCCGCCGGCCCGCAGCTCAAGGGCCAGGCGCCCGGCTGGTACCGCCTGCAGCTGGGCGACTTCGAGATCACCGCGCTGAACGACGGCACGCTCGACCTGCCCGTGGACAAGCTGCTGCAACAGCCCGCCGCCAACACCATCAAGGCGCTGCAGCACCGCTACCTTGGCGTGCCGCTGGAGACCTCGGTCAACGCCTACCTCGTCAACACCGGCGCCAAGATCGTGCTCGTGGACGCCGGCGCAGCCAGCCTGTTCGGCCCGACGCTGGGCCGCCTGCTGACCCACCTGAAGGCCGCCGGCTACAGCCCGGAGCAGGTCGACGAGATCGTCATCACCCACATGCATGGCGACCACATCGGCGGCGCCTCGGCCGCGGCCTTCCCCAACGCGACGCTGCGCGTCGACAAGCGCGACGCCGACCACTGGTTGTCGCCCGAGCAAATCGCCAAGGGCGGCGCCGCTGCGCAGGCCATCGCGGCGCTCGTGCAAGGCTTTGCCGATAGCGGCCGCTTCAAGCCCTTCGAAGGCAACCCGGCCGGCGTCGAAATCGTGCCCGGCGTGAAGGCCTTCCCCGCCTACGGCCACACGCCCGGCCACAGCAACTACATGGCCGAGAGCCAGGGCCAGCGGATGATGTTCTGGGGCGACCTGATGCACGTCGCTGCGGTGCAGTTCCCCGACCCGTCGGTGACCATCCAGTTCGACAGCGACCCCAAGGCTGCCGCCCCTGCGCGCCAGAGGGCCTATGCCCAAGCCGCCAAGGACGGCTACTACGTCGCCGTGACGCACGTCTCCTTCCCCGGTATCGGCCGGCTGCGGGCCGACGGCAAGGGCTACGACTGGTTGCCGGTGAACTACTCCGCGAATCGTTGAGCCCCTCGCCCAGTCGAGCCGCGCTGAACGCGGGCTCGTCTGGTCGGCCCCCTAGGGGGCGGCGATGCTTGCGGCTTTGAGCCGCAAGCACATCGCCTGACGCGGGCCGGCTAGGGGCGGCCCGGCGCTCGGCCCGCAGGTTGGCGCCGTCAAGGCGCGGCGGCAGACCGCTCTCTGTGCATGCGCACGATCGTCGTCAGGTTGATCGCCGCGATGACGATCTCCAGCGCCGTGCCGCCGATGGAGCCGCTGATCACGTTGTTGGCGATCCACAGCCCCGTGCCCAGCAGCATCAGCAGCCGCATCGGAATGCCCTGCAGCGTGAACAGCGCGATGGTGCCCAGGCAAGAGGCCGTCAGCGGCAGCCAGTCGCTGGGCTTGTCGGCGATCGTCAGCCCGAAGGCGATGTTGGCCGCGACGATGAGCACGGCCACCCAGGCCGAGCGCGTGTAAAGCGACAGCAGCGAGCGGATCATCGACAGCGACGAACTCGCCACCGCCGTCGGATTGCCCAGCAGCGCGAAGTGCACGATGTAGGCCACGCACTCGCCCGTCATCAACCACTTGAAGCGCCGGTCGTTGGTCTGCAGGAAGCAGCCGACGCCGAGCACGAAGGCGACATAGCCGAACAGTTGGGCGGGCGAAAACCAGTCGTGGATGGGCATGCGGGGATGGTCGGGCGTCGGTGCGTCCCGAAAACCTAAGGAGCGCGGGCGCAAAGCCCCGGATTGTCCCGCTGACGCTGGAGAAGCCGGGTTGCGCGGCGCGCGAACGGCTTGGCCTTGCCCCCGAAAACCGGATCGCTTGTCGTGTGATTCGCAGCTAGACGTTTGACGTGAGGGGCGGCCGGAGCTGCAGGCGGAGAAAACCACAAGCGCCGCTTGTGGCCGTCCCTCTCGATTGAATTTTTAGTCGGCCCTGAACAACTCAGTTCGCGCCGACTGGCACCATCGGGTCGGGCGCTGATCGCGAGCTGAGCAGGCACTCGGCCAGTGCCACGACGCCGAACAAGGCCAGCAAAAGCACCCGCAGGTGCGCCAGGATCAACCGCAGGTTGTGCCCGGCACCGCACAACAGCGTGTGCATCGCGTCGCCCAGGCTGCCCTTGAGCCAGTTCCGGCGCAGCAACCCGTCGTTCTTCATGTGGCCGATGGTCGGTTCGATGGCGTTTCTGGGCCGCTGGCCCGTGAGGATCTCCACCTGCTCGATCTGCTCGGCCGCCGTGTGCCCGTCGTACGGGTTGCCGGGCATCGAGCGCATGCCCACCACCACGCCCTCCTTGGCCGTCACCGCAAGACTGACCTTCACGCCGAACTCGTAGGGCGTCCTGGCCTTGCCCTTGGCGATGCACTCGACTTCGGGTGCGTGCAGCGCATAGAGCTTGTTCTTGCTGTCGCGCCGCTGGGCATGCAGGCGTCTGGCAGTGGCCAGCTTGGCTTGCAGGGTCTTGCTCATTTCACGGCCTTCTTCACCGCCCTTTCTCAGCACGTCCCGGATGACGCGGCCCAGCAGCGTGCGCAGCTTCTTGACTTGGCCGCGCATGCGGCGGAACTGCTTGGCGTGGGCGTAGCGGCCGGCTTGAACTTCGGTCTGCTTGCCCACCCGCGCGTAGCTCTGACGCAGGGCCAGTCCATCGGCTCGGGCTGCCTGCACCAGTTGCTCGCGGGCGCGGTTGAGCAGCCGGCTGTCGGTGGGGTGGGCGATCGCCTTGTCCTGCACCGTGGTGTCGATGACGACCGTGGCCAGGCTCGTGCGCTTGAGGACACCGGCCTTGGCCGCAGCAGCAATGCTCTGCGCCAGCAGCCACTCGCAGCCCTCTTCGCCGATGCGCGCACGCCAGCGCGTGAGGCTGCAGGGGTCACAGGGCAACTCGAACTGGAAGTAGCGCTGCCCACTGAAGTGCTGCCAGTACGGGTTCTCGCACCAGCGCTCGACGAGGTCCTCGTCGCTGAGCGCGTAGGCGTGCTTGAGGTAGAGCAGCGCGGCCATGAGCCGCGTGGGCAGGGCTGGGCGGCCGGTTGTGCTGGCGAACTGCGGGCCCCACTGCGACTCGAAGCCCTGCCAGTCGATCAGTTGACCCAGCCGCACGAGTTCGTGGCGCGGATCGATGAGGTTGACGAGTTCCAGCCGGAACAGGTCTTGGTCGTGTGCGTCGGCTGGCGGCTTGGCGCGCATCGGCTTCCCGGTCGAATTTGCAAGAAATCAAAGGCCATTGGATTGACTTCTTGCAAACCGCGCCATCGGCATTGGCCCTCTCACGGCATCTGCGCTCCTATGAAAACGAGGCCGGAGATGGGATTTTCAGGGCCGACTAACTGCCAGCAATTGGTCTGCTTTTGCCGTGCTCAGACGGGTTGCAAGCACGCCTTCAGAACGCGCGCGTAGTTCAGGTAGCTCACCTTGGAGAGCGTGTCGCTGTCGATCTTGCTGTCCTGCAAGGCCTGAATAACCCGGCGCATATCGCCGTAGCTGTTCACCGAGCCGCTATCGCCGACGCCAGCCAGATCGGTGCCTAGCGCAACGTGATCCGGGCCGAGCTTGTCGATAAGCGCCAGGACCGCCGTGGCGTAGCCCTTGGGATCGTCAATCCCAACACTCCACAGCTTGGTCGGATGCTTGAGGCCAAACCCCCAGATGCCGACCACGCCACCGGCCTTGGCGATGTCGCGGGCCTTGTCTAGCGAGAGCCGACGGCGTTGCCATCCGACCTTGTCGGCATACGAGCCGGGCACCCTATCGACCCAGCCATGCGACCAGATCATGGGCTTGGTCGCGATCTCCAGCGCCTGGCTCACCGCGCTCTCGGTGCTGTGCGCGAGATCGACCAGCATGCCCTTGGCCTGCGCTTTGCGAATCACGTCCCGGCCAAAGTCACTCAGCCCGCCATGCTGCGGCGCTTCGGTCTGGATGTCGCCTACCGCGTTGCGCGTGTAGTGCACCAACTGCACATGCCGCAGGCCGCCGCCGTAGGCCTCGTCGAGCAGGCCCATGCGGCCCTGCATGAAGTCTGTCCCCTCGCAGGCCAGTACGACACTGGGCAGCCCGGCGAGCGCGCGGTCCACGTCCTGTGCGGTCAGCACCATGCCGATGCCGGTTTCCTGGACGTATTGCCGACTTTTGCGCAGCTCATCGCGCATGGCCAGCGCGATCTTCATCGGATTGGGCTCGGCGACCTGATGCGTGCCGTCCGGCAGGCTCTTGATGTAGGCCCTGTCAGTGGCATAGGCCCAGGCCGCGAGCAGCACTTTGTTGGCCTTCATCTCCTCGGCCAGGTCCAGCGGCGAGTTCGCCCGTGTACGCCGCCCCAGATGCGTGTGCATGTCGGAGATGGCCACGGGCTTGTCAGGCTGAGCCCGCAGTGGGCCGCAAGCCATGCTCATCAGGCCGGCGGCTCCGGCAATCAGCCGTCGTCGATTCAGGTTCATATTCATCTTCATCACTTCGGTGAGCAGCGCTGCAGGCCAGCTCGGCAGCGGCGCATGGCCCGTCAGCGCGGCTGCCAGCTCAGGCTGACGCTCCAGCCGCGCGGCGCGGCGGGTTCAAAGAAGCGGCGGTTGGCCTCGTTGACGATGACGCTGGCCGCCATGACGCGGTTGAGCAGGTTGTCGGCGCGCACGCGCCAGCGCCAGTCGGCCGCCAGCGGGCCACCCAGGCTGGCACCCCACAGCGCAGCGCCGGCTGCCGCAGCGGTGCCGGCGTCGTCGGCCGGCAGGCGGGCGCGGGCCAGCACGCTCAGGCCCGCGTCCAGGCCGCCCTTGCCCTGCCAGCGCAGCTCGGCGCTGCCGTGTGCGGCGGGCACGCCGGGCAGCGGCCGGCCGGTGCTCAGCACGCGGGTCTGCAGCCGCGTGGCGGCCAGGTCCAGCTGCCAGCCGCGTGCGAGTGGCATCTGCGCAGCGGCTTCCAGGCCGCTGCGGCGGGTCTGCGCTGCGTTGGTGAACACGCTGCGGCCGCCGCTGTTCTGCAGCACGCTGATCTCGTCGCGCGTCTCGGCGTGGAAGGCGCTCAGTGCCACGCGGCGCTCGTCGACGCGCCGCTCCCACCCCAGCTCGACCTGCCGGCTGCGCTGCGGGCGCAGCTCGGTGTTGAAGCCCGTGCCCTGGGCGCGGTAGGCCAGCTCGGTCAGCGTGGGCGACTCGGCCGCGCGGCCCAGCGCCAGCCGCACCACCTGGCCCTCGGCCGGCCGCCAGGCCAGGCCCAGCACGGGCTGCGTGCCGCTGAAGCGCCGCGCGCCGCTGTCGTCACCGTTGGCAAGAAAGCGGTCGCGGCTGTCCATGCGCAACTGGCTGGCGCGCAGGCCGGCCAGCAGCTCCCAGTCGGGCGTGGGAGTCCAGCGCCACTGGGCGTAGGGCTCGCTGCTGCGGGCGTGGTTGGTCTCGTCGCGCTTGAGCGCGCCGGTCACGCCGGCCTGGTTCAGGTAGCCACGGCGGTCGTCGCGCTGGCTCTCCAGCGCCCAGCCGGCAGTCAGCTCATGGTTGGCAGCCAAGGCCCAGTTCAGCCGCGCATCCAGGCCGCTGAAGCCGCGCCGCAGCGCGATGACACCGCCCGGGTGCGTGGGCGCGCTCTGCACGTTCAGCGGGATGGACTGCCACTGGTCGACCGCGCGCCGGCCCCACCAGCCGGCCAGCTGCAGCTGGGCGCCGCCGGCCAGCTCGCGCTGCCAGCGCAGGCCCAGCTGCTGCTGTTCGGCCGTCTTGCGGGTGTCGAAGGCGCTGGCCTGCGGTGCGGTCTGGCGCGGGTCAGCGGCGAACTGCTCGGCCGTGAGGCCCTGCGGGTCGGCGGCGGGCTGGCTCTGCAGCTGCAGCACGGCCATGAGCTGCTGCCCGGGCGTGCGCAGCTGCCAGCGCGCCTGGGCCAGCCGGCGCTCGCTGGCACTGTGGGCGCGCCAGCCGTCGCGCTGCGTGATTTGCGCGGCCACGCTCACGGCCTGGCCTTGGGCGGGCAGGCGGTCCAGGCTGGCGCTGGCCTGGCGCAGGCCGAAGGCGCCCAGCGTGACGCCTGCCTGCGTGCGCGCTTCGGCGGGCCAGCGGCTTTGCAGTGCGATGACGCCGCCGCTGGCGCTGCCGTACAGCGCCGAGAACGGGCCGCGCAGCACTTCCAGCGTGGCGGCGTCGGCGATCAGCCAGTGGCCCAGCTGGCCCTGGCCGTCGGGCGTGCTGG
>JBKBOJ010000070.1:0-15876 GCA_046294815.1 Roseateles sp.
CTGCCGCTGCTGCGCCTGGCCGCGGCGGCACACCAGCAACTGGGCGAGCTGGCCGATGCCGAGAACCTGCTGAACCAGGCCATCAAGCTGAGCCCAGACGACGTAGGCTTGCGCCGCCAGTTCGCCAGCCTTCAGCTGCAGCGGCGCGCGCCGGCCAAGACGCTGGACACGCTGCGCCCGCTGCTGGAGAGCGGCAAGGCCGATGCCGAGACGCTGTTGCTGGCCGGCAAGGCGCAGCTGATGCAGGGCAACTTTGATGCCGCCGACCAGGCCTTCGGCGCCGCGGCCAAGCTGCGCCCTGAGGATGCCAAGACCCAGGCGGCGCTGGCGCTGTCGGCCATCGTGCGCGACAGCGTCGCGCCGGGCGGCGCCGGCCGCGCCAAGGCCGACGCGGCGCTGAATCAGCTGCGCGAGCTGGCCGCCAAGGACAGCGGCAGCAACTACGACCTGATGCTGGTCAATGCGCTGATGCGCCGGCAGGACTTCCCGGCCGCGCTGGCGGCGCTGGACAAGCTGGCGCCCAAGATGAAGGACAGCGCCGTGCCCGAGGCTCTGCGCGGCCGCGTCCACTTGGCGCGTCGGGACACCGCTGCCGCGCAGGCCTCGTTCGAGGCCGCGCACAAGGCCGACCCGGCCTACCTGCCCGCGCTGCTGGGCCTGGTGGCCATCGACATGCAGGCCAAGCGCACCGACGCAGCCATCAAGCGGCTGGAGGGCTACATCGCCGGTCAGAAGCAGGCGTCGCAGGCGCGCCTGGCGCTGGCCGAGCTGCTGCTGCAGACCCAGGCGCCCATGGAGCGCGTCACCGAGGTGTTGGCCACTGGCGTGCGCGAGGAGCCCACCGAGGTCGCGCTGCGCCTGGCCTACATCGACCAGCTGCTGCGCGTGGGCAACACCGCCAAGGCCGCACAGGCGGCGCAGGAGGCCAGCGCTGCGCTGCCGCTCAACCCTGACCTGCTGGAGCGCCTGGCGCGCACCCAGCTGATGGCCGGCGACCGCGCCCAGGCAGCCAAGACCTACGCGCAGCTGACCACGCTGGCCCCCACGCGCGCCCAGGGCTGGCTGGGGCTGGCGCAGCTGCGCTTCATCGAGAAGGACTACGCCGGTGCCGAGCGCGAGGTCAAGCGCGCGCTGGAGGCCGAGCCCCGCTCGGTTGCAGCGCAGCGGCTGCTGATCCAGCTGGCGGCCCGCCAGGGCCGGGTGGACGAGGCGCTGGCGGCGCTGCGCGAGCGTCAGAAGCAATACCCGCAGGAGGCCTTCGCGCTGCTTGCCGAGGCCGAGATCGAGGCCGGCCGCCAGCGGCTGGACGCCGCCATCCCGCTGCTGCGCAAGGCCGCCGCGCTGCGCGAGCCGGGCGACGCGCCGGTGCGCCTGTTCGCCGCACTGCTGGCGGCCAAGAAGCGCGATGAGGCGCTGGCCTTCGAGACGCAATGGAAGGCCGGCCATCCGCAGGACCAGGCCTTCGCCGCTGCGGCGGCCGACATCGTGCTGGCGCATGGCGACTTCGACGGCGCGCTGGCCCGCTACGAGGCGCTGCTGCAGCGCAACCCCGAGGCCGTGCCGCTGATCAACAACGTCGCCTGGCTGCGCAGCAAGGTCGGCAAGCCCGGCGCCCGCGAGCTGGCCGAGCGCGGCCTCAAGCTCAAGCCCGAGGACGGGGCGCTGCGCGACACCTATGCCACCGTGCTGGCCAACGAGCGCGAGTTCGGCCGCGCGATCAGCGTGCAGCGCCAGCTCATCGCCGACCAGCCCGACCAGCCCAGCTACAAGCTCAACCTGGCGCAGATCCTGATCCAGTCGGGCGACAAACAGGCCGCCAAGGCTGAGCTGGAGGGCCTGGCCAAGCTGGGCCCGAAGTTCCCGCAGCAGGCCCAGGTCGCGGCACTGCTGAAGACGCTGTGACTCAGACCGGGCCGTAGAAGCCGAACGCCATCTCCGGCCGGCGCCCGGCGATCAGCTCGGCCAGCGCCCGGCCCGAGCCGGCGCCATGGGTCCAGCCCAGCGTGCCGTGGCCGGCGTTGAGCCACAGGTTGCGCGCCTTGCGGCTGCGGCCGATGTAGGGAATGTTGGTCGGCGTGCTGGGCCGCAGGCCGCACCAGAAGTTGGGCTCGCGGGTGTCGGCCACGCCGGGGAACAGCTCCTCGTAGCGCTTCACCAGCGCCGCGCAGCGCACCCGTGCGGTCGCGGAGTGCAGGCTCAGGTCGAAGCCCGACAGCTCCGCTGTGCCGGCGATGCGGACGTGGTCGCCCAGGCGCGAGATGGCGATCTTGCGGCTGTCGTCCAGCAGGCTGACGACGCTGGCGGCCTCGGGCTTCTTCAGGCGCAGCGTGGCCGAATAGCCTTTGGCCGGGTAGATGGCCAGCGACTCGCCCAGCGGTGCCAGCAGTGCCGGTGTGTATGAGCCCATGGCCGCGACGAAGGCGTCGCCCGAAACTGTCTTGCGCTCGCCGCTGCGGATGTGCGCGATCTGCACCGCTGCGATGCCGTCGCCGCTGCGCTGCAGGGCCAGGATGTCGTGCTCGTACAGGAACTGTGCGCCGCGCTCGGCGCACAGCCGCGCCAGCTTTTGCGTGAACACGCGCGCGTCGCCGCTCTCATCGCTGGGCGTGTAGGTGCCGCCGACGATCCGGTGGCCGAAGGCGGCCAACGCCGGTTCGACCTTGAGCACCTCCTCACGGCTCAGCACACGGCGGTCCACGCCGTGGCGGCGCATGATCTCGGCACCGGCCGCGCCGCTGTCGAAGTCGGCCTGGCTGGAGAAGAAATGCAGGATGCCGCGCTCCAGGCGGTCGTACTCGATGCCGGTGCGCGCGACCAATTCCTTCAGCGACGCGTGCGAGTAGCGGCCCAACTGCACCAGCTGCTCCACGTTGCGCTCGAAGGCGGCATCCGTGCACTGCATCAGGAAGGCCAGGCCCCAGCGCCACTGCTGGGGGTCCAGCCGCGGGCGGAACAGCAGCGGCGAGTCGTCGCGCAGCAGCCATTTGGCCACCTTCAACGGCGCGCCGGCATTGGCCCAGGGTTCGCAGAAGCTGACCGAGATCTGTGCGCCATTGGCGAAGCTGGTCTCCAGCGCCGCGTCGGCCTGGCGGTCCACGACGACCACCTCGTGACCCTCTTCGAGCAGATACCAGGCGGTGGCGATGCCGATGATGCCGGCGCCGAGAACGACGATCTTCATGGGCGTCCCTCTTCTTGTTAAAGCGGTTGCAGAAGCAGTTGCAGGCCCAGGCCGGCCATCAGCAGCGCGACCAGCGCGTCGATGATGCGCCAGGTGCGGGTGCTCTGCAGCCGGGGTGCGGCTGCGGTCGCGCCGAAGCCCAGCAGGGCGAACCACATCGCGGAGGCCAGGCCGGCGCCGGCAACGAAGGCCGGCCGCAGCTCGGCCGGCTGCCGCGCGCCCAGGCCGCCCAGCAGCACGACGGTGTCCAGGTAGACATGCGGATTCAGATAGGTGAAGGCCAGCGCCGCCGACAGCGTGGCCGCCAGACCACCGGTTCCGCCCTGGGGCTGCAGACCGTCGCTGGGCCGCCATGCACGCCGGGCCGCCAGCCCCGCATAGCCCAGCAGGAACGCCGCGCCGCCGAAGCGCAAGACCGTCAGCAGCAGCGGCTGGCCCTGGATCAGCGTGCCCAGGCCGAACACGCCCAGCGCGATCAGCAGCCAGTCCGACAGCGTGCAGACCGCGACGACGGCGCCCACATGCTGGCGCTTCAGGCCCTGGCGCAGCACCAGTGCGTTTTGTGCCCCGATGGCGAGGATGAGCCCGGCGCTCATGGCCCAGCCCTGCGCGAAGACGGCAGGGGCCTGGCTGGTGGGCGTGAGGTCGGGCATCGGCGGATTCTCGGCAGCCGGCGCCTATTCAAGAAGCATCATGAATATTATTCGGCATACATCAGCACGGCTTATGAAAGACTTCGATCCCGCCTCCCTGGATTGCCTGGCCGCGCTGGCCGACGAGCAAGGCTTCGAACGCGCGGCCCAGCGCCTGTCCATCACGCAGAGCGCGGTGTCGCAGCGGCTGCGCGCGCTGGAGGCGCAGGTGGGCCAGCCGCTGGTCGTGCGCTCACGCCCGCTGCGGCTGACCGAGGCCGGCAAGGTGTTGCTGCGCTTCGCGCGCCAGCTGCAGGCCTTGCGCATCGACGTCGCGCGGGAGCTGGGTGAGCGTGTCGCGCCGCAGTCGCGGCTGGCCATTGCCGTCAACGCCGACAGCCTGGCCACCTGGGTGTTGCCGGCGCTGGACGCCCTGGTCCAGCAGGGGCTGCGCGAGGGCTATGGGCTGGAGCTGGTCGTCGACGACCAGGATTTCACCCACGACGGCCTGCGCCAGGGCGCGGTGCTGGGCTGCGTCAGCACGGTGGCCGAGGCCTTGCAGGGCTGCCGCGTGCAGCCGCTGGGGGTGATGCGCTACGTGGCCGTGGCCAGCCCGGGTTTTCTCGCCGCCTGGCTGCCAGAGGGGCTGCATGCCGGCAACTTCGCCGACACGCCCTTCCTGGTCTTCAACCGCAAGGACGACACCCAGGCGCAATGGGTGGCTCAGGCCTTCGGCGTGCGCGCGCCGCGGCTGCGCGAGCGCTTCGTGCCTTCCAGCGAGGCCTATGTGAACGCCGCGGTGATGGGCTGGGGGGTGGGCGTAGCGCCCGAGATCCAGGTTCGACCGCTCATCCAGGCCGGGCGGCTGGTTGCGCTGCGGCCGGAAGTCGGTGTGGACGTGGCCTTGTACTGGCATCAATGGCAGCTGCAGGGGCGCGGCGCCTTGCTGGATCAGATCGGCCAGGCCCTGGCCGAAGGCGCGCGACTGGCGCTGCGCTGAGCGGGCCTCAGCGCACGGGGCCAGAGGCGGCCGGGGCCGGTGCGGTGCTGGCCTTGGCCAGCAGCACCGCGGCAGGACCGTGCAGCCTGGGCTGCACGGCGAGAGCCATCCACAGCGTGCCGGCGACGACCATGCCGATGACGCCGTTGGCGATCCATTTCAAGACAGCAGGACTCATACGGGAAAGCCCGGGGTTTTGGGGAGCGCGAAGCTTAAGCGCATCTGCGCCGATTGCGCTCGCCCGAACTGGGCAATCGGGCCGGTCATTTGCAATCGCGCAACGCTCACGCGACTGACGCGAAACGGCCACAAACACCCGCCGTCACGGAGCGTTCGACCCACCCTGAATGTGTGGTAGTTGCAGCAGGGGCAATATTTACTCGCAGTTGAGGGGTTCTCTTGTCACATGGATCCCGCACACTGGCTGCACCCAGAGCCGATGCGTCTGTCGGCTGACTGCCAGTGAGGTTTGCCATGCGATTCGTTCCAGCGCTGCGTTTGTTCCGTCGTGACGCTGCCGTTCGCAGCGAACCTGATCCGGCGGACCTGGGCACGGCTTTCGGCCTGGATGCTTGCCTGGACGGCGAGGTCAGCGAGTACCGCAGCCAGCCGCCCAGCGATTTTCTGGAGTCGCAGTCGCGCGGTGCGGCGCAGGAGTCGCCGCTGAGCTGGCTGTCGCGCCGGATCGCTTAAGCGCCCTTCGCGCCGTCCGCCTTGGGCGGCAGCAAGCGCAGCCAGGCCTTGCGGGCCAGATGCAAGCTCAGCAGGCCCATCGGCATGCGCAGCCAGTGCGCGCGCACGTACAAGGCCATCCTCGCCCAACCCGTGCCCCAAGAGTCGCAGCTGGCATGCATGGGCTGCAGCGCCCGGTCGTAGCAGGCATCCATCAGCCACAGCGTGAGGCCGGACGGCGCTGCGGCGCGTTCGACGGCCGCGTAGAGATCGTCAGGCACCGGCGTGCCCAGCCAACGGCGGCAGTAGCGCAGCGCGTAGTACAGCGGGCGCGTGAGGCCTAGCGTGCAGGCACGCGGCAGCAGTTCCTCGTTAAAGCCCGGCCGGCCGCAGAAGTCGCGCAGCAGTGCGTCCAAGTCGAACAGGTCGCGCAGTCCCTTGTCCAGCTCGCCCTCGTGGAAGAGGTGGGCGGCGCTGTGCAGCAGCATGGTGGTGGGCGCCAGCACGTCGACGCCGGGCGGGTCGTCGAGCGGACGCAGGTCGTCGAACAGCGCGCCCGTGTTGACCTTGAGCCGGGCCGTCGGCGGCAGGATGGTGTGGTGCACGTCCAAGCTGGTGCCGCGCTGGACATGCCCTAGCGGCGGGATCTCATGCATCCAGTCTCGGTAGTAGCGCTGGTCGTAAGCATCGAGCTCGTCGCTGAACGCCCAGCCGCTGGCCAGCAAGGCCTGCTCGACCTGGGCGATGGCAGCCTTGGGCACGAGGATGTCCACGTCGCCGAACAGCCGCCCCTGGCTGGCGGGCATGCCGGCCATCAGATAGGCCGCGCCCTTCAACAGCACGGGACGCAGGCCCAGCGGCGCCAGGGCGGCCTGGATGCAGCGCACCTCCCAGCGCGTCGTCTGCACCTGTCGCCGTGCCACCATCAGCGCACCCACCAGGTGGCGCCGCGGCGCCTCGGGGACGTGCGGCAGCCTCGGCTCCAGCAAGGACGCCAGGCGCGACAGCAGATTGGCGCGGCGCCCCTGCCGGATCAGCAGATCCCATGCCGCTGGGCTCAGCCCCTCGGTGCGGCCGGGGTCCAGCAGGCATTGCAGCAGCAGCGGGCGCTTCATTCGATGGCCCTGCCTTCTGCCAGAGCGGCGAGTCGCGCGATGGCGTCGTCCAGATCGGCATAGACCAGCTCGAAGCACGCGCAGCGCTCCACCAGGTCCGCCGTCATCTCGAAGCCGGCGCGTCCGTGGACGTCGTAGTTGAAGGCCTGCTCGGCAAGCAGCAGCAGCATGTGGGCCTTGTCGGTGGGCATCAGCAGCGTGGGGCTGCCGGCTTCGTAGCGGGGCGAGATGATCCAGGCGGGCTGGGCCGGCTCGCGAACACGGGCAATGGCGTCGTCGGGCGCCTTCATCAGCGCCAGCGTGCCCTTCAGCGTATCCGCCACGGGCCGGGTCAGCACGGCCTGGGGCGCGAAGCGGCGGATGACGTCGATGGCCGCATTCTTCAGGTTCACGGGGCGGGCCATGCCGAACACCTGGCCACTGGCCGGCTCCAGCAGGCTCAGCTCGTCGGACAGCAGGCGCCAGCCGCGGTGTGCCAGGGCGGCCGTCAGCGTGCTCTTGCCCGACCCCGGGGGGGCCGGCAGCAGCAGCGCCCTGCCGCCGCGCTCCAGCGCCGCGGCGTGATAGACCAGGTATTGATGCGCCAGCGACGTGACGGCCCAGTTCAGACCCCACTCCACCATGTGGAAGGCCTGGGTGGCGGGCAACGGGCTGAAGGCGGGGTCGCCGTCGGCGTAGAACCGCGCCTGCGGCTTGAGCCAGCCGCGCAAACCCTTCTCGCGCAGCACTTGCAGATGGAAGTCGGCGAATTCGTCGCGCTCGCCCAGCTCGGCCCAGGGGTAGAGCAGCATCAAGTCTTCGGCGACGCGCGGCAGGTCTGAGGCCAGGCGCACGACGAAAGGCGGGGTGCGCAGGGTCAGCTCGCCCCGGGCCAGGGCCTGTCTGAGCTCGGCAGCCGTCCTATCCCCCAGTTTCATGGCTGTGCTTGCGCGGCGCGCACCAGGCCCAGCTCCGCCAGCAATTGCAGCTGCTGCTCGATCTGCCGCGCCATCTCGTCCTGCGCCAGCCCCTGAGGCATCGCATCGGACAACTCCTGGACCAGCGCTTCGACGGACCAGGCCCGGGGCAGCAGCAGTGTCAGGATTTCCAGCGCCAGGGCGTTGATCACATGGGTGTCGCCGCTGCCAAGATCGTAGATGGCGGCGTGCCCATCCCATTCGCGCCAGACAAGCTCATGCGGCCTGACGGCCATCCAGGTCATCATGCCGGGCGTGTTCAGCGTGTCCGGCCGGACGCCGCCCCGCTCGGGATCACGCGGGCCTCAGGCGAGGTAGTTGCTGGTCAGGTAGGTGACCGCGTCCGCCTGCTGCCACATCTTGCCCCACAGGCGCGTGCCGGCAGGCGGAATGCTGCCCAGATCAATCAGACGGTTGACGGTCGAGTCCGTCGTCGAAGCCAGGCAGGCCTGAGACGTGGTCGAAATGCGCCAGTTCAGCCAGGCCGCGATCATCGTGCGCTGGTAGGTGGTGTAGGTGTTGGGGGATGTCAGGATGGTCCAGACTTTGAGCGTGCCGTCGGACAGACCTGCCGTGCTCGTCACGCCGGAACCGTTGAGCAGGGTGCTCAGCCTGTAGTTGGTGCGCTTGTTCGTGGTGTTGCAGCCCAGCGTGTTCCAGCCGGCGCAGATGTTGCTACTGTTGGACCAGGCGGACAGCGTGTAGGCGCCCGAGATGACGACCTTCTTGCTGATCGCGCGGTTGTACTGGCTGGTGCCGACCAGGCCTTGTACAGAGCCCCAGGCCGAAGCCGTGATGCAGTTGGTGGCCATCACCGGGCGGCTGGCCAGCGTCATGGCGACGGGCACGGCACCGGCGCCCATCTTGATGAAGCGGCGGCGGCGGGCCGAGGCGAGCTGTTGGGCGGACACGTCGACGGACGTCGGCGCGCCGACCGTCGGCTGCGAGTCTTTCGAGGGGTGTTCGCTCATGTCAGTGGGCCTCGGTAGGTCAATTGGCTCTGTTTGTGCAGGGGTGCCGATGCTACTGGAGGGGCCCGGCGGTTTGGTTGGAAGTGTTTCACACAAAGGCTTTGGGGGGCTGCGAAGCGCCCCCTTGATTGGGTGGGCGGTTCTTGGGGGGGCGGCGCGGGGTTGACGAAATGCCGTCACATAGCGGCCGCCGCCACCCCGATTCGCCGCCGTTGAGTTCCAATCCTGGCCGTGAATCCTGCTGATCTTTGGTGGCAGGCATTGGCCGACGGGCCGGTGCTGATGGCCTTGTTCGACGCGGATGGGCGGCTGCGGCTGGCCAACGCGGCGTTTCGTGCCGCCTGGGCGCTGGCAGCCCACGATGCGCCGACCCGTGACGAGATGGCCCGGGCGGCTCGGGCGGCGGGTGTGGGGCCGGTGGACGGGGCTGCGCCGCCGCGGCCTCGCACGGCTGCGGGGTACGAGCAGGTCTGGCGCGACGGGCGCCGTTACTGGTGGGTGGATCAGCCCACGGCCGACGGGGGCTGGGCGTGCACGGGCGTGGACGTCAGCGGGCTGAGGCGAAGGCTTGCGCCGGCGGGCGTTCTGCTGGGCGCGCAGGCGGGGTTGGAGCTGCTGCAGTCGCTGCTCAGCGATCCGCGTGCCTGGCCGCTGTGCGTCGCGACGAGCGCGCCAGGGGCGGCGGCGGATGCGCTGCTGGCGCGCATCCGCAGCGAGGACGGCTGCGCCCGGCTGAACGATGGCCGGCTGCTGCTGATGCTGCCGGCTACCGCGCCGGCCCAGGCGGCCGCGCTGGTCGGTCGCCTGGGCGGGCTGGCGCTGACCGAGGCGCAATGGGGCGAATCGGCGACCGAGCTGCTGCTCAGGGCCTGAGGCCCAAGTCGCGCCCCTGTGACTGCGCCGGCGCGGGCAGGCCGGCGATGGCGGCCAGCGTGGGCGCCAGATCGGCGATCTCGACCGGCGTCTTCACCTCGCCGCGGCCGACGTAGGCCGGCCCCCAAAACAGCAGTGGCACGTGGGTGTCGTCGGCGTAGGGGCTGCCGTGCGTGCTGCCGCCGGGACGGTAGCTGAAGATCCAGTGCGGCTTGAGCACCAACTGCAGCTGGGCCGAGCGCGCCGGGTCGAAGGACTTGCGCATGGACACCAGATGCGCCGGCGCCGTGTCGCCACCCAGCAGCTGCTCGCGCGTGAAGACGGCGGCCACGCCGGGCAGCTTGAGCAGCTCGTCGCGGGCGGCCGCGTGCACGGCGGCGGTGTCCAGCCCGCGGGCCTGGGCCAGCCGGTCGTCCATCAGCAGGCCGGCGGCCGAGAAGCCCATGGCCAGGCGGTCCACGCCGAAGCGGGCCGCCAGCGCGCCGTTGACGGCGGCCAGCGCCGGCGCGCTGTTGAAGCGGCCGGCATCGCGGCCTTGCAGGGCAGCCCATTCGGGCGTGTCGGTGAAGCCGTGGTCGGCCGTCAGCGCGAGCACGTAGTTGCCTGCGCCCACCTGCCGGTCCAGGAACTGGAAGAAGGCCTGCAAATGGCGATCGAGCTGCAGCACGTGGTCGTGCGACAGCCGCGACTCGGGGCCGAATGCATGGTTGATGTAGTCGTGGCTGGACAGGCTGACGGTCAGGATGTCTTGCACGCCGCGCCGGCCCAACTGTTCGTTCGTGACCGCCGCGCGGGCGAACGCCAGCGTCAGTTCGTCGCCGAACGGCGTGGCCAGCAGGTTGCCGTAGAAGCGCGGGCCCGGGGCGTCCATCTTGTCGCCCACCACGGCAGGCAGGCGGTTGCCGTTGCCGCTGGCGACCTGCCAGGCCTGGCCGTCGGGCACCGAGCGGGCATAGGCAGCATCAGGCAGCAGCGGCGCCCATGTCTTCTTGAAGAAGGCGTCTGCCGGCCGTGCCGCGTTGAAGTCCTTCACCCACTGCGGCAGCGCCGGCATGTAGTAGGTGCTGGAAGAGAAGCGCCCCGTCTCGGGCATGTACATATAGGCCGTGCCCTTGTGGCCCGCCGGCAGGATGGCGCCGCGGTCCTTGCCGGAGATGCCAATGACCTTGGACGCCGGAGAGCGCGTGCGCAGCACGTCTCCCAGCGTCTCGACCTTGAGGTTGCGCGGGCTGGTGCCCGACAGCGGTGCGGTGGGGTTGTCCAGGTACTGGTAGGCGGGGTCGCCGGTGTTGTAGACCGGATCGCCCGTGGCCGGGTCGCGCCATTCGTTGCTGATGATGCCGCTGCACTGCGGATACGCGCCGGACAGCATCACCGCATGGCCCGCCGCCGTGACGGTGTGGCCGTGACCGTAGTGTGCGTTGGCGAACCAGCGGCCGTGGTCCAGGAAGCGGGCGAAGCCATCAGGGGCAAGCTGGTCGCGGTAGCCGGTGACTTGGCGCATGGGCAGGCCGTCGATGACCATCAGCACCAGCAGCTTGGGCCGGTCCGGCGTCGCGGCGGGTGACGGCGTCGTGCTGCAGGCACTGAAAAGCGACGAGGCCGTGGCGGCGAGGGCCAGGCCGAGCAGGCGGCGGCGGGTGTGCAACATGAGGTTCTCGTGACGATGGGTGGGCGAGCTTACGACGTCACAATGTCGGCTTTGTCAACATCATGCCCGAGCTGGACTCCTTCGACCCTACCCGCGCGCTGGACCCGGCGGCGCTGCGCGCATGAGCGCCGGCCAGCCGCCGCGGCTGGAGATCGATGGCGGCGTGGCGCGCATCACGCTGCGTCGGCCGCGGCAGGCCAACCGGCTCAGCATCGACGACCTGGGCCAGCTGCGCGCCCAACTGGCCCAGGTTGACGCGGACGCCGCGGTGCGCGTCCTCGTGCTGGCCGGCGAAGGCCGGCATTTCTGCAGCGGTTTCGACCTGGGCGCGCTGGGAGCCGTCGATGCCGGCGCCCGTTTCGGCGAGCTGGCCGATGCGTTGGCGGCGTTGCGGCCCATCACCATTGCGCGGCTGCATGGCGGCGTCTACGGCGGCGCCGCTGACCTGGCGCTGGCCTGCGACTTCCGCCTGGGCACGCCCGCGGTCGACCTGTTCGTGCCGGCAGCGCGTATCGGCCTGCATTTCTACGCCGGCGGCCTGCAGCGCTTCGTCGAACGCCTGGGCCTGGCGACGGCCAAGCAGGTGCTGCTGGCAGGCCGCACGCTGGACGCCGCGGCGCTGCGCGATTGCGGCTACCTCGACCAGTGCCTGCCCGACGCCGCTGCGCTGGATGCGGCGCTCGCCGCGCTGACCGACCAACTGCTGGCCATGGCGCCGCTGGCCTTGCTGCCGATGAAGCAGCACCTGAACGCCATCGCCGCCGGCCGGCTGGACACGCAACGCCTTGACGCCGACATCCGGCGGGCGCGCGACTCGGCCGATCTGGCCGAGGGCCTGGCCGCCTGGGCAGCCAAAAGGAAGGCGCATTTCAAGGGGTGTTGAAAGCCCTATACCGGGCAGGTCGCACATGGTGGAAAATACGGGGTCCGAGCGCCTGCCCGGCGCCCTTCACAACACTCTTCGACAGGACCAGCGTGGCCAAAGAAACCACCAAGACCACCATCGAAGCGGATGGTTTGCGCTACCGCTCCAAAGCCCCGGGCTCGCCGTTCGCGGCGACCTCCTCCTTCGGCGCAGCGACGATGTCGTGCTTCCTCTGTGGCAAGCACCGCCCGCGTGCGATGCTGAAGTCCAAGAAGCTGCTCGGCAAGTCGCAGCCGGTCTGCTCGCCCTCCTGCAAGGAGCTGGAAGCCCAACTCGCCGCCAAGTAGCGGCCTGTGCGCGGGTGCCGCGAAGGCGGCCTGCTCGCGCATGCCCAAGGGCGGCCACCGGCCGCCCTTGCGTTTTTCACCCCTGTCGGAAGCAGCGGCCGCAAACGGAGCGGTAGCGGTCGTTGCCGCCGATCTCGACCTGGGCGCCCTCGGTGACCTTGCGGTTGTTCGCGTCGACGCGCATGTTCATCGTCGCCTTGCGGCCGCAGTCGCAGATGGTCTTCATCTCGTCCATCTCATCGGCCAGCGCCAGCAGCGTGGCCGAGCCGGGGAACAGCTCGCCCTGGAAATCCGTGCGCAGGCCGTAGCAGATGGCCGGCAGATTGCGCAGATGGGCCAGCTCGTGCAGCTGCTGCACCTGGCGCTTGGACAGGAACTGTGCCTCGTCCACCAGGATGCAGGCGATGCTGGTTGCGCCGTCGTTGGCGCCCACCAGCGCGATGAAGTCGGTGTCGGCGTCGAACAGCTCCACCTCGCGCCGCGGCCCCAGCCGCGACGTGACGAAGCCGCGGCCGTAGCGGTCGTCCAGCCGCGCGGTGAAGATGCGCACGCGGTGGCCGCGCTCCTCGTAGTTGTGCGCCACCTGCAGCAAGGCGGTGGATTTGCCCGCGTTCATCGCGGCATAACGGAAAAAGAGCTTGGCCATGCGGTTGGGAGCTGAGGGTCGCCATTGTCCCCGCTCGCCGCCCCCCGCGGATGCGGGTAGTGGAAGCCCGCGGTTTGCCCCCGGGCGGGCATCGCCTCCGGGGTCTTTGCGATGGTTTTGTCATGCGGGGTGTGCGTCAATTCCACTTTCGTCTTGATCCGTCCGAAGCATGAGCAAAGACACCGTGACCGCGGTTCGCGAAGATGGCCTGCGCTACCAGTCGAAAGTGGGCGGTTCGCCCTTTCTCGGCAGTGGCCATACCCGCTCTTGCTTCAAGTGCGGCAAGCACCGCTCGCCGGCCAGCCTGCAGTCCATCCGGCTGCTGGGCCGCAATGAGGTGGTCTGCAAGCCCAACTGCAAGACGCTGCCCTAGGAGCCTGTCGGGCTTTGGGTCGGGTGCGAGCCGGGGTGAGTTGCTGCCGGTGCGCCAATGGCCGCGCGCGCTCAGGCCTTGGACGGCGCACCCCGCCCGCGCTGTTCAAGCCACGCCTTGGCCGTCGAGAAGTGCCCGCAGCCGATGAAGGGCCGCGGCGGCTTCAGAGCCGACAGCGGAGACGGGTGGTTGGCCTTGAGCACCAGGTGGTCCTGGCCGGCCGCCTCGATCAGCGGTGCCTTGGCCTGGGCATAGCTGCCCCACAGCATGAAGACCTTGGGCGCCGGGTCCTCGGCAGCGGTCTTGATGAGGGCATCGGTCAGCACCTCCCAGCCGCGATTGGCGTGGCTGGCGGGCTGGCCGTCCTCCACGGTCAGCACGGCGTTCAGCAGCAGCGTGCCTCCTTCGGCCCAGCGCACCAGGCTGCCGTTGCGAGGAAAGGGCTTGCCGAGGTCGCGCTGCATTTCCTTGAAGATGTTGCGCAGGCTGGGCGGCAGCGGCACGCCCTCGGGCACGCTGAAGGACAGGCCCTCGGCCTGGCCGGGGCCGTGGTAAGGGTCCTGGCCCAGGATGACGACCCGCGTCTGCGCCAGCGGGGTCAGGCGCAACGCGCGCAGCGGCTCGGGCGGATAGATGGTGGCGCCGGCCGCGACGCGTTGTGCCAGAAAGGTCAGCAGCCGCTGCCCGGCTGGTGAAGCCGCCCAGGCCTCGACGACCGGGCGCCAGTCGGTGTCGGGGATCTCCAGCGGGAGCTTCATGCGAACAGCGATGCCAGCGCCACGCCCGGGTCGGGCGCGCGCATGAAGGCCTCGCCCACCAGGAAGGCGTGCACCTGGGCATCGCGCATGCGCTTCACGTCCGCGGCGCCGAGGATGCCGCTCTCGGTGACCAACAGCCGGTCGGCCGGCACGCGCGGCAGCAGGGAGAGCGTGGTGTCCAGCGTCACGTCGAAAGTGCGCAGGTTGCGGTTGTTGATCCCCACCAGCGGGGTCTTCAGCCGCAGCGCACGGTCCAGCTCGTCGCCGTCGTGCACCTCCACCAGCACGTCCAGCCCGAGGGCGTGGGCGGCGGCCTCCAGGTCGGCCATTTGTGCGTCCGACAGGCAGGCGGCGATCAGCAGGATGCAGTCTGATCCGATGGCACCGGCCTCCATGACCTGGTACTCGTCCACCATGAAGTCCTTGCGCAGCACCGGCAGCTCGCAGGCGGCGCGGGCCTGCTGCAGATAGGCCACCGCGCCTTGGAAGAAGCGCTCGTCGGTCAGCACGCTCAGACAGGCGGCGCCATGGCGCGCGTAGCTCGCGGCGATCTGCGCGGGCTGGAAATCCGCACGCAGCACGCCCTTGCTGGGGCTGGCCTTCTTGACCTCGGCGATGACACCGGCCTGGCCGGCGGCGATCTTGGCGCGCAGCGCACGCTCGAAGCCGCGCTGCTGGCCGCGTCGGCCTTCGGCCTCGTCACGCAGCGAGGCCAGCGAGCGCCGGGCCTTGGCCGCGGCGATCTCTTCCCACTTGACCTCGACGATGCGCTGGAGGATGTCCGCACTCATGCTGCGCCTCCCAGGCCTTGCGTGGTCTTGACGAAGGCATCCAGCTTGGCGCGGGCCGCGCCGCTGTCCAGCGCCGCGCGGGCCCGCTCGATGCCGCTGGCCAGCGAGGCCTCCACGTTGGCCGCGTACAGCGTCGCGCCGGCGTTCAGCAGCACGATGTCGCGCGCCGGGCCAGGCTGGCCGTCCAGCACGGCCAGCAGCATCTGGCGCGACTGCTCGGGGCCTTCCACCTTCAGGCTGCGGTTGCTGGCCATCTGGAAGCCGAAGTCCTCCGGATGGATCTCGTACTCGCGCACGGCGCCGTCCTTGAGCTCGCCCACCAGCGTGGTCGCGCCGAGGGAAATCTCGTCCATGCCGTCCTTGCCGTAGACCACCAGCGCATGCTCGGCGCCCAGGCGCTGCAGCACGCGCACCTGGATGCCCACCAGGTCGGGGTGGAACACGCCCATCAGGATGTTGGGCGCGCCGGCCGGGTTGGTCAGCGGGCCCAGGATGTTGAAGATGGTGCGCACGCCCAGCTCGCGGCGCACCGGCGCGATGTTCTTCATGGCCGGATGGTGGTTGGGCGCGAACATGAAGCCGATGTCGCACTCGGCCACCGACGCGGCGACCTGGCGCGGCGTCAGCTGGATGTTGGCGCCCAGCGCCTCCAGCACGTCGGCGCTGCCGGTCTTGCTGCTCACGCTGCGGTTGCCGTGCTTGGCCACCTGGGCGCCCGCTGCGGCGGCCACGAACATCGCGCAGGTCGAAATGTTGAAGCTGTGCGCGCCGTCGCCGCCGGTGCCGACCACGTCCACCAGATGCGGCAGCGGCCCCAGCGGCACCTTGTTGGAGAGCTCGCGCATGACCTGCGCGGCGGCGGTGATCTCGCCGATGGTCTCCTTCTTCACGCGCAGGCCGGTCAGCAGCGCGGCGGCGATGACGGGCGACATCTCGCCGGCCATGATGCGGCGCATCAGCGTCAGCATCTCGTCGTGGAAGATCTCGCGGTGCTCGATGACGCGGGTCAGGGCTTCGGTGTCGGTGATCGGCATGGCTCAGCTCT
>JBKBOJ010000071.1:0-15850 GCA_046294815.1 Roseateles sp.
CAGGCCCAGCAGGCCGTCGTACTTGCCCAGGGCCTCCAGGTTGCCGACCAGGTAGTACAGCGCCAGGCACCAGCAGATGGTGGCCAGCGGCAGGTAGTGGCCCGACATGCGCAGCGTCAGCGTCCCGATCAGCAGCGCCAGCACCAGCGCCAGGCCCAGTCCGGCCAGCAGCCCCAGCCAGGGCGACAGGCCCAGCACCGTGCTGAGGTAGGCGGTGGCATAGGCGCCCACGCCGGCGAAAGCGGCCTGGCCGAACGAGGTCAGCCCGCCCACGCCGGTCAGCAACACCAGGCCCAGCACGACCAGCGAGAACAGGCCGATGTAGTTCAGCTGCGTGATCCAGAAATCCGGCACCGGCAGCAGCGGCAGGGCCAGCAGCAGGAGAGCGGCCACTGCCGCGAGATGGTTGCGCGTCATCGTCGTCAATGCTCCTCGTGGTGCGGGTCCACGAAGGAGCGCCACAGCAGGATGGGCAGGATCACCGTGAACACGATGACCTCCTTGAACGCGCTGGCCCAGAAGGAGCCGAAGCTCTCGATCAGCCCCACGCCGATCGCGCCGCCCAAGGCCATCGGGAAGCTGGCCAGCCCGCCGAACACGGCCGCGACGAACCCCTTCAGGCCGATCAGGAAGCCGGTGTCGTAATAGATGGTGGTGGACGGCGCGATCAGCAGCCCCGACAGCGCGCCGATGAAGGCGGCCATCGTGAAGGTCAGGCTGCCGGCAGCGTCGCCGGAAATCCCCATCAGCCGCGCGCCCGTGCGGTTGACCGAGGTGGCGCGCAGCGCCTTGCCGGTCAGCGAGCGCTCGAAAAACAGGTAAAGCGCGACGATGAGCGCGACCGAGGCGCCGAAGATGATCAGCGTCTGGCCCGTGAAGCTCAGCGGACCGGCATCGAAGCGCGCCTCCCAGAAGGCCGGCGTGCGATAGCCCTCGGCGCCGAAGAAGACCAGCCCCACGCCGGTCAGCGCAAAGTGCACGCCCACCGACACGATGAGCAGCGTCAGCACGCTGGCCGCCGACAGCGCGCGGTAGGCCAGGCGGTACAGCAGCGGGCCCATCGCGGTGACGATGGCCAGCGTCAGCGCCACCTGCAGCCACAGCGGCATGGGGCCGCGCAGCAGCAGCGGCGTCAGCAGCGTCAGCGCGGCCGGCAGCGCCAGCGTGCGCAGCAGCGCCAGGGCCAGGCGCGCAATGCCCTGGCGCTCGCGCAGGCCTTGCACCAGGTCCAGCACCGCCGCGGCCACGGCCATCAACAGCAACAGCCACAGCGTGCCCGGCAGCTTGCCCATTTGCAGCGCTGCCAGCGTCAGCGCGCCAAAGGCGACGAACTCGCCCTGCGGGATGAAGATGATGCGCGTGACCGAGAACACCAGCACCAGGGCCAGCGCCACCAACGCGTAGATGGCGCCGTTGGTCAGCCCGTCCAGGCCCAGGATGGCGGCAATCGTGAGGTCCATGACAGCTCAGGGGTGGCGGAGCGGCCATGGTATCGGCGAATTGCCGACCGAGCGGTCGGGATATCACCCAGCCGGAACAGGCGCCCCCCCGCAAAGGGCGTCGAGCCGCGTCCGCCGACCGCTCAGCCCGGGTGGCGCCGCGCCTGCTCGCGCAGGCAGGCCAGCATCAGCTCGGCGCCGGGCGAGAGCTGGTGGCCGCGGCGCATGATGATGCCGTAGGCATCCATGCGCAGGCCCAGGTCGATGTCCAGCACCGTCAGCTGGCCGCCTTCGAGGTAGTCCTTGACCAGCTCCTCGGGCAGCGCCACCACCATGTCGGACTGCGCCAGCAGGCGCGCAATGACGGGCAGCGACGAGGTCTCGACAGCCTGCTGCGGCTGGTCCAGCCCGGCGGTCAGGAACAGCGCAGTCAGGCGGTCGCGCAGGATGCTGCCGCTGGGCGGCAGTATCCAAGCCTGTTGGGCCAGCTCCTGCAGGCGCAGGTCGCTGCGACCGGCCAGCGGATGGCCGGCACGCACGATGACGCTGTGCGGCTCGTCGGTCAGCGGCTCGAAGCTGAACTGCGCCGCGGCCTCGCTGTCCAGCACGCGGCCGATGACGAGGTCCAGCTCGCCTCCCTGCAGTTGCCGCGTCAACGGCTTGCTGGTGTCCACCGTGATCGCCACGTGCACGCGCGGCTGCTGCGCCTTCAGCGCGACGACCGCGCGGGGCAGCAGCGTCACCGAGGGCGTCAGCACCGAGCCCACCGACACGCGGCCGCTCATGCCCGACAGCAGCTCCATGACCTCCTGGTGGGCCGCATCCAGTTCGGCCAGCGCCGCGCCAGCGCGGCGGATCATGACCTCGCCATACCAGGTGGGCGCCACGCCGCGCGGCAGGCGCTCGAACAGCTTCACGCCCAGGGCGTGCTCCAGGTCGGCCAGCAGCTTGGAGGCGGCCGGCTGCGTCAGGTTGGCGGCCTGCGCAGCATGCAGGATCGAACCATGCCGCCCGAGTTCGACCAGCAGCACCAGTTGGCGGGTCTTCAGATGGGAACGAACGAAGCGGTCGGCGCGGGGATCCGTCATGCGGGCAAGTGTCGCGGCTGTTTACTCGTGATACAGCTGAGAACGGCCGCCATCGATGAGGATGTCGGTCGCGTTGATGAAGCGGGCCTCGTCGCTGGCGAGGAACAGCGCCGTGTAAGCCACCTCGATGGGCTCGCCGATGCGCTTGGGCGGCAACAGGTCCACCTGGCGCTGCGCGTCCTCGGGGGGCAGGCTTTGCAGCCATTCGACCACGCGCTCGGACCGGATCAGGCCCGGCGAGATCGAGTTGACGCGCACGTTGCGTGCCGCGTACTGGATGCCCAGCGCCTTGGTCATGCCGATCAGCGCATGCTTGGCGACCGGGTAGGGAAACGAGTCCGGGATGATGCGGTGGCCGTGCACCGATGCGATGTTGACGATGCTGCCGCCGCCCGCCGCCAGCATGCCCGGCAACACGGCACGGCAGCAATGCATCGCGCCCTCCAGGTCCACCGCGAAGCAATGCCGCCACTGCGCGGCCGTCATCGCCAGCGGCTCGGTGAACACGTTCATGCCGGCGTTGTTGACCAGCACGTCGATAGTGCCGAAGCGCTCGGCACCCTGGGCCACCATGGTGCGCACGGCCGCCTCGTCGGCGATGTCAGCGGCGGCGAACAGCGCGTTCGCTTCGCCAAGCTCGGCCAGCAATGCCTCGCTGTGCTCGCTGCGCCGCAGGTCGTTGACGACGACCTTGGCGCCCTCGGCAACGAACAGCCGCGCCACGGCGCGGCCTATGCCCTGGTTCGCGCCGGTGACCAGCACGACCTTGCCAGCCAGGCGCGGCGCGCTCATTGCGTGTAGCGCTTCCAGACGTCCAGCACCGGCAGCGCCCGGCCCTGGAAGTCGAACAGCGTGGTGTTGGACACCACGTTGGGCCCGGGCTGGCCCGTGCCCTCACGCAACGCCCAGCCGACGCGGGGGTTGGCGATCATGATGGGGTCCCAGTACAGCAGGCCCAGCACGCGCGGGTGCGCGCGACAGGCCTCCAGCAGCTCGACCATGAAGTCGCGCTGGCCCTCGGGGCTGCTCATGCCGGCCGGATAGGGGCCGTTGTGTTCCAGCTGGCCGGGCCAGCCGTCGGGCTTGGTGGGCGAGAAGTTGAATCCGACTTCCATGACCAGGATGTCGCTGTCGTAGCGCCGCGAGATGGTGTCGCAGAAGCGCATCAGCTGGCTGACGTTTTTCTTCGTCCAGAACGGGTAGTAGGACGGGCCGATGACGTCCCACTGCACGCCCTGCTTGCGGGCGTTGTCGAACCAGTCGACGTACTTGGCTTCGTTGCCGCCGTCGTCCAGGTGCAGCACGACGCGCGAACCCGGGCTGACGGCCTTCACGGCGGCATAGCCCACCCTCAGCAGCGCGCCCAGCAGGGGCCAGACCTGGGTGCTGCCGTAGGGGTAGAGCATGCCGTGCTCGATCTCGTTGCCCAGCGACACGAACTCCGGCGCCGTGCCCTGGTCCACCAGCGCCTGCATGACCTCGCGCGTGCGCTGCTCGACCAGCGCCGTCAGGCGCTTGAAGCGGGCGGTGTTGTCCGGCAGCGCAGCCAGTTCGCGACGCCAGGCCGTGGGCGGCTCCTGCGTCTTGGAATTGGTCCAGAAGTCGCTGTAGTGAAAGGTGAACTGGATCTGCATGCCTGCGGCCTTGACGCGGCGCGCCAGCGCCAGCACGTCGGGCAGGTCCATCGAACCCTCGGGCCAGTACCAGCCGTCGTTGCCAGTACCCGGCCCCGTCTTGTCGTACAGCCGGATGCGCGCGATGTTGTGGCCGTAGCGCTTCAGGATGTCCAGGCAGTCGCCGGGCCTGCCGTCGCGGTCCTTGTAGACCGTGCCGGCGCGCTCCATCCACGTCAGCGTGGAGATGTCGCCGCCGGCCAGCAGCGGCGTCACAGCGCGCGCCGGCAGCGCCATTGCCAGCGACGAAGCCAGCAGGGTTCTGCGGTCAAGCACGGCGTTCGCCCCGGGTCTTCAGCTGGTCCAGCAGCACGGCCGCCAGCAGGATCAGGCCGCGGACCAGGTACTGATAGAACGCATCGACGTTGAGCAGGTTCATCACGTTCTCGACCGTCCCCATGATGAGCACGCCTATGACCACGCCGAAGATGCGCGCCTTGCCACCGGCCAGCGACACGCCACCGAGCACGCAGGCGGAGATGACGTCCAGCTCGAAGCCGGTGGCCGCGTTGGGCTGGCCGCTGGTGATGCGGGCCGACAGGACCAGGCCGGCCAGCGCGGCGACGACGCCCTGCAGCAGGAAGATCCACACGCGCAACCGCTCGACGCGCACACCCGCCAGTCGCGCAGCCTCGGGATTGCCGCCGATGGCCAGCGTGTTGCGGCCGAACACCGTGTGGTTGAGCAGCACGCCGAAGATGACGAAGCACACGCCCGTCATCCAGATCGGCAGCGGCAGGCCCAGCACGACGGTGTCGCCGAAGGCGAAGAAGCGCTCGTCGGCAATGCCCACCGCCTGGCCCTGCGACGCGATGAAGGCCAGGCCGCGCACCATCAGCATGGTGGCCAGTGTGGCGATCAGCGCATTGACGCGCAGGTAGGCGATCAGCACGCCGTTGCCGGCACCGATCAGTGCGCCGGCCGCCAGGCCGCCGCCTATGGCCGCGGCCACGCTGCCGGTGCGCTCCAGCACCATGGCCCCCAGCACGCCTGCGAAGGCAATGGTGGACCCCACCGAGAGGTCGAAGTCCCGCGAGGCCAGACACAGCATCATCGTGCACGCCACCATGCCGATCTGTGCGACCGACAGCAGCAGCCCAACGATGTTGGCCGCCGAGAAGAAGTTCTCGACGCTGACGGCCAGCACGACGAACAGCAGGGCATAGCCCAGCGTCATGCTGTGCTCCTTGAGCAGGGCGCGGGACTTGGGGTTCATGATGGCGTGGGGCGCGGCGGCGGTCGTTGAGGTGGTCGTGTTCATGATCAGTGGACGGCGGCAGGGGCCCCGTCGGGAAGTGCCAGTGCCAGCGCGGCGGTCTCGCTCGCTTGTTCGCGCGTCAGTTCGCCGCTGATGCGGCCGTCGCGCATCACGATGAGGCGATCGGCGATGCCCAGCACCTCAGGCAGTTCGCTGGAGATGACGATGACGCAGCAGCCCGAGGCCGCCACGTCGTGAATGATTTTGTAGATCTCGTTCTTGGCGCCCACGTCGATGCCGCGGGTCGGCTCGTCGAGGATGAGCACCTTCAAACCCGGCTCGGCCAGCCAGCGGGCCAGGATGACCTTCTGCTGGTTGCCGCCCGACAGCAGGCGGATCTCCTGCTCGCGGTGGGGCGTCTTGATGCGCAGCTTGCGGATGAAGTCGTCGGCGCGCTGGGCCTCCTGCGCATGGCGCAGGAACACGCCAGCGGCGAGGTCGTGGCGACGACAGCTGATGTTGATGTTCTCGGCCACCGATGCATGCGCCAGGATGCCCTGCTCCTTGCGGTCCTCGGGGCACAGCACGATGCCCGCGGCAATCGCGTCGGCCGGCGCGCTGGCGCGCACCGGCTGGCCGTCCAGCCGCACCTCGCCGCCGCGACGCGGGTCGGCACCGTACAACAGACGCATCAGCTCGCTCCGACCGGCGCCCACCAGGCCGAAGAAGCCCAGCACCTCGCCGCCGCGCACGCAGAAGCTCAGCGGCTCGGGCAGGCGCTCGCTGTGCAGGCCACGTGCCTCCAGCCGCACCGGGCCGTGCGGGCGGCTGCGGTAGTTGTAGATGTCCTTCACCTCGCGGCCCACCATGTCGCTGATGAGGCGGTCCCGCGGCACCTCGGCCATGACCTCGTGCGTGACGATCTTGCGGCCGTCGCGGAAGATGGTGCAGGCGTCGCACAGCGCGTACAGCTCTTCGAGGCGGTGCGAGATGTAGATCAGCGTGCGCCCTTCCGCGCGCAGCCGCTTGACCAGCTTGAACAGAATCTCGGTCTCGCGGTGCGACAGGCTGCTGGTGGGCTCGTCGAAGGCGATGACCTTGGCGTCCTGCATGACGGCCTTGCAGATCTCCACCATCTGGCGCTGGGCGATGGACAAATCCGACAGGCGCGCCGCCGGGTCCAGGTCCACGCCAATGGCCGCCAGCTGCTCGGCCACCAGCCGGCGCGCGGCCTTGTGGTCCACAAAGCCCAGCCGCGTGGGCAGCCGGCCCAGCAGCACGTTCTCGGCCACGGTCAGCTCGGCCACGTACTGCAGCTCCTGGTGGATGATGGCCACGCCGGCGGCGATGGCATCGCCCGCAGAGCTGAAGTGCCGCTCCTGGCCGTCGATCAGCAGCCGGCCACCGTCGGGCCGGTACTGGCCGCCCAGAATCTTCAGCAGCGTGCTCTTGCCCGCACCGTTCTCGCCCAGCAGGCCCATGACCTGCCCGGGCCGCGCCTCAAAGCTCACCCCGTTCAGCGCCTTGACGCCGGGGAAGACCTTGCTGATGTTGTCGAACTGCAGGGATGACATGTCAGTGTTTCATTTCGCACATAGCGTTTGCGGGCCGTGCGCCGCGCCGCTGCCAAGCCGGCCCGTCATGGCGATGTGCTCCTTGGACCAGGGGCTCCATCACAAACCCATTTGTTTGCGGATCTCGGCCTGGTTGGCGCGCGTCATCAGGATGCCGCTGGTCAGCGTGAGCGGCGGCGGCACCTTGCCCTGGGTGGCCCAGTCGAAGACCATCGCCGCCGTCTCGTAGCCGTGGCGCTTGGGGCTGATCAGCACGGTGCCGTAAAAGGCGGTGGGCGTGGGCTTGGCGAACTCGTTCAGCGCCGTCTGGCTGCCGCCGATGCCGATGGCCAGCATCGCGTCGGCCTTGATGCCGCGGCCTTCGCCGGCGCGCACGGCGCCCAAGGCGGCCTCGTCGTTCAGGCCGAAGGCGACCCACTTCTTGAACTTGGCATGCTTCGTGAACGCGATGTTGGCGGCGTTGAAGGCGCTCTCGGTGTCGGTCTTGGCCTGCGGCGCGTCGACGACGTTGGCCGCAGGCATGCCGCCGGCCTTGAGCGCATCCACCGCGCCCATGGTGCGGTCCTTGGCCGTGGGCAACTGGTCGAAGGCCACGCGCAGCACGCCCACCTCGTCGAGCTTCCAGCCGCGCGCCTTCATCTCGGCCAGCAGCCCCTGGCCCACCTGCTTGCCGATCTCGTAGCCGGAGATGCCCATGTGCGGGATGTCGGCGATGGGCTTGCCGGCGCCGTCGACCAGCTGGTCATCCACCGACATGACCTTGAGCTTGTGGCGCTTGGCGGCGCGGTTGATGGCCACGCCCAGCTTCACGTCGGGCGCGCAAATGACGAAGCCGACCGCCTTCTGCGCGGCCAAGTTGTCGATGGCGGCCATGGTCTTCTCGCCGTTGGGGATGCCGATCTTGACGAGCGTGAAGCCCTTGTCCTTGGCGGCCTGTTCGGCAAAACGCCATTCGTCCTGGAACCACGGTTCCTCGGCCTGCTTGACCAGGAAGCCGATCTTGACCGGGTCGGCGGCCCGCGCCGCGAGGGGTATTGCTGCGAGCGTGGCCAGGCTCAGGATGGTGCGTCGTTGCAGGGTCATGTCGTCTCCTTGGGGTCCATCAATCGTCGAACAAGCTGTCCTGCACGGCCAGCGCGCGCGGCAGGCGCAGGCCGAACAGGCTGCCGGACAGCGGCTGAGCGGTCAGGGCCTCCCGGCTCAGTTCCGCACGGGCGGTGGTGACCATCAGCTGGTCACCGGCTTGGCCGCCCAGCGCGGGGCAGCTGGTGTGGGCGGCTGCGGCGCGGTAGCTCGCCATCAGCCTGCCCTGGGGGTCGTAGCGCACCACACGGCCCGCGCCCCATTGCGCGTTCCACAGGCAGCCCTCGGCGTCGATGACGGAGCCGTCGGGCCAGGCGTCGTCGGCCACCTGGGCGAACAGGCGCAGGTTGTCGACCTGAGCGCTGTCGGCGTCGTAATCGCACTGCTGGATGCGGCGGGTGAGCGAATCGCAGAAGTACATCGTGCGGCCGTCCAGGCTGAAGCAGATGCTGTTGGCAATCGCCACGGCCGGCAGTGCGAGGCGCCGCAAGCCGTGCTGCAGCGAGTACTGGTAGAAGCTGGCGATGGGCCGCTTGTCCCTGGCCTCGTTCAGCGTGCCGAACACGAAGAAACCGCGGCGGTCGGTGCGCCCGTCGTTGATGCGGGTGCGCGACTCGGCGGCGTCCACCGCGGCCAGCGTCTGCAGCTGCGTCAGGGACAGGTCCTCGCCCAGCGTGGCCACCGCGATGCGCTTGGCCAGGCCCAGCAACACACGACCCGAGCGGCAGTGGGCAAAGCTGCCCAGCCGATCCGGCAGCTTGCAGGACTGCGCGGCAGCCGCACCGGGCCGCCAGGCGTTCAGCGTGGCTGACTCGATGTCGGTCCACCACCAGCGGCCGCCCTGCCATAGCAGGCCTTCGCCGAGGGTGGCGCCGAACGGCACGGCCAGCTCGAGGTCGCGCTCCAGCCTCATGCCTCAGAGCTCCAGGTGCAGGCTGACAGCGTAGCGGCGGTCGTCCGCATATGCGCCACGCGCCAGATTGCCGACGCCGTACATGCTCTTGCGCACCGTGCGCGTCAGGTTGTTGGCCTCGACGGCGAGCTTGAACTGGGGCGTGATGGCCCAGCTGGCGTAGGCGTCCAGCATGCCGTAGCCCCGCAGGAAGATGGGCGTCTGGGCGATGACGGTGCCGTTGCTCGGGTAGTAGTTGCTGACCCCGGCGAGGTACTTGCTGCGGTAGTTGTAGGCCAGGCGCAGCGCGAACTGCTCGTCGTCATACATGCCCACGACGTTGACGCTGTTGCGCGACAGGCCTTCCAGCTGCGTCTTCTGGCCCGCGATCGCGCCCGGCGCCGAGCTGTCCACGTAGGTCGCATTGGCCTGCAGGCCCAGGCCGCGCAGCGCGCCCGGCAGGCTGGTGAAGAAGGCCTGGTAGCCGACCTCGATGCCCTTGATGCTGCCGTCCGCACCATTGCTCGGTGTGGAGACGGTGTAGGTCGTGCCCTGGTAGGCCAGGCTCTGCGTGCTGGTCTGCAGGAAGCCGTCCACGCGCTTGTGGAAGACGGCGCCGTAGACGTGGTCGCTCTTGTTCAGGTAGAGCTCCAGCGACGCGTCCAGCTGGCGGGCGTGCAGCGCGCCCAGCGTGGGGTTGCCGAGATAGCCGGTGCGGTCGTTGGCGTTCAGGCTCAGCGACGGCGTGAGTTGATCGAAGTTGGGCTGGGTGACGACCTTGGACGCGGCGAAGCGAGCCACCAGCTTGTCCGTCAAGTCCAGGCGCGCGTTCAGGCTCGGCAGCCACTCGTTGTCGCGGGTCTTGAGCGTCGTGGGCGTGCCGGCGGCAGTCACATAGTGGCGCTCGCCCTCGGTGCGCACATGGCGCAGGCCCAAGTTGCCGGACAGCGGCAGGCCGGCCAGCTCGGTGTCGAAGTCCGCCACGCCGTACAGCGCCTGGGTCTTCTCGCGGTAGTCGAAGGTCTGCGCGGCGTCGAAGGCGGGCACCGTCAAGCCCATCGCGGCGCGGGCGCTCACGGGGTCGCGCAGCCAGGCCAGGTCGGTGACGGAGAGCCACTGGCGCGGCGTGTTGCCGGTGCCGGCGTACTTGAGCAGATCGTCGTGCGCGATGACGCCGATCTTGCCGGCCAGCGCCGGTGATGCGCCAGCGACCGGGCCCGTGGCGGCATCGCTCCACAGGTTGTCGATGGTGTTGATCTCGGCGCTCGTCGCCTGGCGGTCGGACAGGCGCAGGCCGGTGCGCACGCGCGACAACTCGCCGTCGAAACGGCGCTCGCCATCCAGGCGGGCCGTGGCTTCCTTGCCGGTGTTCTGCTGCTTGAAGTACAGCGCCTTGTCGGCCCAGTACTGCGACGGCGTCGTCAGGTCGCTGGCGCCGCCCAGCACCGGGTAGGCCGACGGCAGCGCGGTCGTCAGATCGAAGACGAAGCCGGGGTTGTTGGTCCACGCGCCCAGGCGGGCTTCCTGGTAGATGCGGCTGAAGTCGCTCTTCGTGTGGCCCAGCTCGGACTTGACGGTCCAGTCCTGCACCTGCCACCGGCCACTGACGGCGGCCTGCGTGGTCTTGGTGTCGTTGTCGGCAACGAAGGCCGACGTGCTCATGCTCGCGCCCCAGAACTTGCCGCTGGCGAGGTTGCCGTTCTCGTCCTTGGTGATCGTGCCGTCGGGCCACAGCGCACCCAGGTTGGTGGCGGCCGTCCAGTTGGCCCAGAACGGCGAGCCGAAGAAGCCGTAGGTGTCGGTCTGCGTCTTCAGGCGCGTGTGGTGCACGTCCAGGGTGTACTCGGTGTCGCGATTGGGGCGGACCTGCAGTGCGGCAGTCACGCCGGTGCGGTCGCGCGTGCCCAGCTCATAGGCATTCCACACGCCGGTGGGCGCGAACGGGCCAGAGCCGTCGGCCAGCTGTGCAGGTGCGCCCAGCTCCTGCGTGTCGGCGCGGTAGGCCCGCTGCTGCTTGGCCACGCTGAGCAGTGCGCCGACCTGCTGGCCGCCGCCCAGATTCCAGCGATTGCTGGCCAGCACGGAGCCTTCGAACTTGCGCTTGTCGGCCAGGTCGGCGCGGGTGCTCTTGACCGTGGCGGCCAGCTTGGCGCCTGCGAAATCGAAGGGCTTGCGGGTGCGCAGGTCGATGAGCCCGGCGATGCCGCCCTCGACCTGGTCGGCGGTGGGCGTCTTGAACACGTCGGCGCCGGCCAGCAGTTCGGCGGGCACGTCCTGGAAGGACAGGCCCCGCTCCTTGCCGGCAGTGAAGATGGCGCGGCCGTTCAGCAGCGTCTGCGTCTGGGAGAGGCCGCGCACCTGCACGCGGTCGCCCTCGCCGCGGTTGCGCGAGATTTGCACGCCGGCGATGCGCTGCAGCGCCTCGGCGACGTTGGCGTCCGGCAGCTTGCCGATGTCATCGGCGACGATGGAGTCGACGATCTGATCGGCGTTGCGCTTCAGGTCCTGGGCCTTGGACAGGCTGGCCTTGATGCCGGTGACGACGACGGTCTCCAGCGACTCGCTGGCGGCGGCGGACTGCGCCCACGCGGGCGCCGTGAACAGCAGGCTAGCCGCGAGCGCCAGGCGATTGCGGGACGGGGCGGGCGGGCGAAGGAACATGGTGTCTCCGGGTGTTTGTCGTTGTGTGGGTGCTGAGGCTCTGCCGGTCCCTCAGGTGCCGGCGATCCGTAAGTTACGGGCCCGCCTCATTCCGCACTAATCGAATTGCGGGCCTTAGCCATCAAGAATCCATATAGATTCACGGCGCAATGCTGACGCGGCGCACCGGCAGCAGGCGGGCGCTGCGCAGCTCGGCCACCTGCGTCTGGCCCGCAGCGAACTGGGGGCGGTGCGCGGCGTCGATGTAGATGGGCGCGTCGGCGCGCAGCGGCAGCACGGTGAGCTTGAGCTCGGCGCCGGGCTTCAGGCCGAACTGCTTCAGGCCGATCTGCCAGCGCTGGCCGTTGTAGTACCAGTCGTCCAGCATCGTGGTGCCGGCAAACACGCGGCCGATGTCGCCCACGAAGTCCAGCTCGAGCAACACGTCCTCGGCGGCCGGCAGCGGGGCCGGCAGCTGCAGCGACCAGCTGGCCGCCGCCGCAAAGGCCTCGGGAATGGGCTGGACCGCCGCGTCGGCATGGCCGCCGATGCGGATGGGCGGCGCCGTGCGGGCCGCGCGCGTCTGGCGGATTTGCAGTGCCGGTTCGGCGGCGCTCGCCGCCAGCGCCAGGCGCTGCAGCAGGCCGTCCTGGCGCACCTGCAGGCCGGCGGCCTGGGGCTTGGGCAGCGCCGGAAACACGGCCGCCTGCAGCGGCTGCGTGGCCAGGCCGCGCAGTTGCAGCCGGCCGTCGGCCACCCAGGCCTGCTGTGCGCTGAACACCAGGCGGCGCTGGCCGGCGATGTCCAGGATTTGCAGCTGCGCCAGCTGCTCGGGCGACAGCAGCATCACGCTGACCGGCCGGCCCTGGCTCGTGCCGATGCGCTGCAGCTGGCGGGCGTCGGGCACGAAGGTCTTGAGCCCCTCGGGCAGCGCGAACTCGGCGTCGACACCGGGCGTGGCGGCGAACACATGGACCAGGCCTTGCGCGCCGGCATCCAGCCGCGCCACCGGCTGGGCCGTCGCATGGCGCAGCTTGACGCCGTCCAGGTCGAGGTTGAAGGGCCAGATGAAATAGCTGCCATTGGGCAGGTCCACCGGCTTGCTCGGCAGCGTGACGGTGCCGCCGGGCAGCGCGATCTCGAAGCGCACGCCCACATGGTTGGGCATGGCGTACTGGCGCACATGGTTGTTGAAGAACAGGAAGCCGCTGTCGCCACGGCTGCGCACCGACCAGCGCGGCGTCTGCAGATCGGCCGGGCTGGCGGGCGCTTGCTCGGGCTGGCGCACCGTCATCGTCGCGAGCTGGGCGCCGTAGTCGCGCAGGAAGTAGTGGTAGGGGCGCAGCCGGGTCAGTACCTCGCGCTGCTGGCCGTCCGGCCCCAGCGGCGCCTGGAAGTCGTAGTTGATGCGCGGTGTGTCGTTGTAGCCGCCGCTGAGCGTGCTCTCCTCCAGGCCGGTGCCGCCCGCGCCGACCGGGTTGCGGCCGCCGTGGAACATGTAGTAGCCCAGCAGGTTGACGCCGGAGCCGATCTGCACCGGCAGCATGGATGCGATGTCGTCGGGCGACACCAGCGTGCGGCGGCGGTACATGGCCGGCAGGCCGGGGCCGTACTCGGCGCCGAAGAAGGGCACCTTGTCCTTGTCCGACTCGGCCGTGCCCAAGCCATGGGCCTTGGTCTGTGCGCCCAGGTCGCCGCTGACGCGGGTGTTGAAGCGAAAGGCGTGAGTCTCCTTGGGCGGCAACTCCTTGGCGCTGCGCGACCAGGGTTCGTCGGGGTAGCCACCAAATACCGGCGTCACCTCGCCGGATGGATAGACCGCGCCGTCCCAACCGGTGACGGTGTAGAGGGGCACATCCATGCCGGCCTTGAGGGCCAGGCGCTTGAGCTCGCTGATGTGCGCCTCGCCCTGGCCAGGGCCGCGCAGGTTGTACTCGTTCTCCAGCTGCACGCCGATGACGGGGCCACCGTCCTTCCACAGCAGGCCCTTGAGCTGCTGGCCGATCTCGGCGTAGAGCTTCTCGACATGGCCCAGGTACTCGGGATCGTTGCCGCGCGTGGGCATGGCGTCCACCACCCAGTCGGGGATGCCGCCGTAGCGCGCCTCGCCATGGCACCAGGGCCCCAGGCGCACCACCACCTTCAGGCCCGCGGCCTGGGCCTGCTGCACGAAGCGGCGCAGGTCGCGGTTACCGCGCCAGTTGAAGGCGCCGGGCTGCTCCTGATGGTGGTTCCAGAACACATAGGTCGCGACGATGTCCAGGCCCGCGGCCTTCATCAGCCGCAGCTGCGTGTGCCACTGCGCAGCCGGCGCACGGCTGAAGTGGTATTCGCCCATGACCGGCAGCCAGGGCTTGCCGTCCTTCAGCAGGTACTGGCTGTTGGCCGCCAGCGTCTGCCCCTGAGGCGAGGTGGCAGAGCCCAGCTTCAGGTAACCGGTCTGCGGCGCGGGCGCGGCGGCGCGGGCGTCGAGCTTGAGCAGCGTCTCGGCACCAGCCGGGCCCAGGGCGGCCAAGAGCAGCGCCGCGCCTAGCTTGAGCTTGCGGTTCATGGGTCGTCTCCAATCGATGTGGTTGTTCTGGCGGCGGCGTCAGAGCGCGTGCCAGCCCCGCACGAAGGCGCGGGCGCGCTGGCCCACGTCGGCCGCGCTCAGGCCCGGGCTGTAGAGCGCCGAGCCCAGGCCGAAGCCGGCCGCGCCGGCCTGGATGTAAGGACCCATGTTGTCGGGCGTGATGCCGCCCACCGGCAGCAGCCGCAGGTCTTTCGGCAGCACCGCGCGCATGGCTTTCACGATGGTGGGCGTGATCAGCTCGGCCGGGAACAGCTTGAGCGCGTCGGCGCCGGCGTGCACGGCCGCGAAGGCCTCGGTGGGCGTGGCCGCACCGGGCACGCAAAACAGGCCGCGCGCCTTGGCGGCGCGGATGACCTCGACGTCGGCGTGCGGCATGACGATGAGCTTGCCGCCCGCGGCCTGCACGTCGGCCACCGCCTGCACACTCAGCACCGTGCCGGCGCCCACCACCACATCGGCCGGCATGCGGCGCGCGACGCGGGCGATGGAGTCCAGCGCGTTGGGCGAGTTCAGCGGCACCTCGATGACACGCAAGCCCTCGGCGTACAGCGCATCGGCGATGTCCTCGACCTCCTCGGGCTTGACGCCGCGCAGGATGGCGACGAGGGGCAGGTGTTGCAGGGCGGCATCGAGCATGTCAGATCAGTCTCATCGTTTGCGCCAGGGCCCACAGGCCGGCCGGCGCGGTGTTGTCCAGCAGCAGCGGCGCGGGCTGGCCCAGGTGCTGCAGCGCCTGCGCATAGCGGGCGCACAGCGCGGGTTCGCCGATCAGCGCGACGCGTTGCGAGGCCTGCTTCAACTCGGCAGCAATCTCGTGGCCGATCAGCAGGCCGGACAGGTAGTCGGGCAGTTGCTCGGACGAGAGCTGCTTGAACAGGCCCAGCGTGCGCACGGCAAACAACTGGTGGCTCAGCGAGCCCGGCTCGCGCGCGGCATCCACGCCCTTCAGAAAGGCCGTGGGCGATGCGGGCGAGCTGCCGTCGGCCGGCATCAAGCGGTTCAGCACCGAATGCTGGCGCAGCAGCGCGAACAGCTCGCCGGTCATGTGGGTCGCAAAACCCGTGACCTGGCCGGCCTTCACGCGCGCCCACTTCGAATGCGTGCCGGGCAGCACCAACACGGCGTCCTCGGTCAGCCCGGGGTGCAGCGCCAGCGCGCCGACGATCTGCGTCTCCTCGCCGCGCATGACGTCGGGCTGGGCCGCGTCATCGACCAGGCCGGGGATGAAGCTCAAGCCCTCGTCCACGGCCAGCGCCTGCGCGGCCAGCGCCGCGGCACCGGCGGGGCAGCGCACATAGGGCGCTTCGCGCCAGCCGTACTGGCTGCCGACCATGCCGCAGGCCAGCAGCTTCAGCGCCGGGTGCTGGGCACGCCAGTCGCCCACCAGGGTGGCCAGCGCGGCGGCATAGGCCTCGGCGCCCTGCAGGGTCGCGGCGCCGGCGTCGCACTGGCGCGCGGCCAGCACCGCGCCACCATCGCCCAGCAGAAAGGCGCGCAAGCGCGTGCTGCCCCAGTCCAGCGCGATCAGCTTGGCGGCAGACATCACCATTCCGCGACGGAACCGTCGGCGTGGCGCCAGACGGGGTTGCGCCAGTCGGGCGGGTTCTTGGCGGCCTCGATGACGCGCTCCTCGTCGATCTCGACGCCCAGGCCCGGCTTGCGCAGCGGGTTGATGAAGCCGTCCTCGATGC
>JBKBOJ010000072.1:0-14351 GCA_046294815.1 Roseateles sp.
GCCGCGCGCGCGCCGCCGTGCACGGCCGCGTCGAACAGGCGCGCCGCGCTGGACGGCTGCCGGCCGGGCGCGGCGGCGATGTTGCGCTGCCGCAGCACCAGGCGCTGGCCGTACTCCAGCCAGCGCAGCTCCTCCACCCAGCCGCGCGTGACCTGGCTGTCCGAGCCCACGGTCAGCGGCACGCCGGCCGCCAGCCAGGCGGGCAGATCGGTGAGACCGTCACCCAGGTTGGCCTCGGTGCCCGGGCACAGCACGACGCCGGCGCCGCTGAGGGCGACGGCGTCGATCTCGGCGGGCTGCGCCTGCGTGGCATGCACCAGCTGCCAGCGCGGGTCCAGTTGCCCCTGCTCGGCCAGCCATTGCAGCGGCCGCAGGCCGGTGGCGGCCAGGCAGTCAGCCACCTCGGCCTGCTGCTCGGCGACATGGATGTGGATGGGCAGGTCGGCACCCGCGACCAGCTCCTGCAGCCGCGCGATGTCGGCCGGTGTGGCACCGCGCAGCGAGTGCAGCGCCACACCGGCATGCACCCGTGGCAGGCCCGCGGCCAGCACGCGCTGGGCACAGCGCCAAGCCCAGTCGGCATCGGCGGCAAAGCGGTGCTGCTCGGGCCGCAGGCCGCTGGCCCCAAAGCCGCTGCGCGTGTAGACCACCGGCAGCAGCGTCAGGCCGATGCCGACGTCCGCGGCTGCTTCGGTGAGCGCCCAGGCCATGTCCAGCTCGTCGTCGAAGGCCTGGCCGCCATGGGCGGGGTCGGCGGGATGGTGCAGGTAGTGGAACTCGCAGACCTGGGTGTAGCCACCGCGCAGCAGCTCCGCATAGAGCTGCGCAGCGACCGCCCTGAGCTGCTGCGGCGAGATGCGCAGGGCCAGTGCGTACATGCGCTCGCGCCAGCCCCAGAAATCGTCCTGCCCGTCCTCGCGGCGCTCGGCCAGACCGACGAAGGCGCGCTGGAAGGCGTGGCTGTGCGCGTTGACCAGGCTGGGGATCAGCGGGCCGGCCAGCCTCTCGGCATCGTCCGGCCTGGGCTGGTTGACGGCGATGTCGGACCAATGGCCCGTGGCGTCCACGCTCAGCAGCACGTCACGCTGCCAGCGGCCATCCACCCAGGCCATGGGCGCATGCAGTCGCTTCAGGCTTGCCATGCCAGCATCTCCTTGAGCAGCTGCGCGATGAGTGGCTCGACCTGCGCGGCCGCCTGCGCGTCGTAGGCCTGGCGCGGGTCACGGGCCTCATCCATGTAGCAGCGCTGGCACATCTCGAGCTGCACCGCATGCACGCCCAACGCCGGCTGGCCGTAGTGGCGGGTGATGTAGCCGCCCTTGAAGCGGCCGTCGACGACATGGCTGTAGCGCTGCTGACCGGCCAGCAGCGCGCCCAGCCGCTGCTTGATGGCCGGCGCGCAGGCCGCGCCGTCGGCCGTGCCCAGGTTGAGCGCGGGCAGCCGGCCGTCGAACAGCCAGGGCAGCTCCGAGCGGATGCTGTGGCCGTCGAACAGCAGCGCGCGGCCATGCGCGGCGCGCAGCCGCGCCAGCTCGGCGGCCAGCGCGTCGTGATAGGGCTGCCAGTAAGCCGCGCGGCGCTGCGCCACCTCGGCCGCGTCGGGCTCGGCGCCCTCGCGGTACAGCGACTCGCTGGTGAAAAAGCGCGTGGGCACCAGCCCGGTGCCACCGGCGGCACCGGGGTACAGCGGCCGGTCGTCGGGCGGGCGGTTCAGGTCGATCACGTAACGGCTGTAGCGCGGGACGATGAGGCTGGCGCCCAAGGCCTCGGCCAGCGGTCCATAGAGCCGCTCCAGGTGCCAGTCGGTGTCCTCGCTGGCCAGCGCACGCGGCACGAGGCGCTCGGCGATCGTGGGTGGAATTTCCGTGCCCACATGGGGCAGGCTGATGAGCAGCGGCACGCGGCCCTGCTGCAAGCGGTACACGCTCATGACTCTCCCTGTCGTCCTCGCCACACCCGCTTGATCAGCGGGTTATGCCCAAAGCATGCAGCCAGCTCGCGCGGGTGTCCAGCGTCCCAGACGCAGAAGTCGGCGCGCTGCCCGGCCAGCAGGCGGCCGCGGTCGTGCAGGCCTAAAGCGCGGGCAGCGTTGACGCTCAGCCCGCGCAGCGCCTCCTCGGGCGTGAGCCCGAACAGCACGCAGGCCATGTTCAGCATCAGCAGCGGCGACAGCGTGGGCGAGCTGCCGGGGTTGTGGTCAGTCGCGATGGCGATGGGCACACCGGCCTGGCGCAGCGCCTGCACCGGCGGCAGCCGGGTCTCGCGCAGCGCGTAGAAGGCGCCCGGCAGCAACACCGCCACGCTGCCAGCCTGCGCCATGGCCTGGATGCCGGCGGGGCTGAGGTACTCCAGGTGGTCGCACGACAGCGCCTGATAGCCCGACGCCAGCGCGGCGCCGCCCTGGTCGCTGAGCTGCTCGGCATGCAGCTTGACCGGCAGGCCCAGGCGGGCGGCCGCGTCGAACACGCGCGCCACCTGCGCGGGGCTGAAGGCGATGTGCTCGCAGAAGGCATCCACCGCATCCACCAGGCCGGCCGCATGCAGCTCGGGCAGCCAGGCGCAGACGGCATGGATGTAGTCGTCGGCATCGCGCGCCTCAGGCGGCAGCGCATGGGCGGCCAGGTAGGTGGTGCGCACGTCGATGCTCAGGTCTTGCAGGCCGCGCGCGACCCGCAGCATGCGCGCCTCGGTGGCGGCGTCCAGCCCGTAGCCGCTCTTGACCTCCAGCGTCGTGACCCCTTCGCGGATCAACGCCCGGGCGCGCTTGCTGGCCGATGCCAGCAGCTCCGCCTCACTGGCCGCGCGCGTCGCGGCCACGGTGGCGCGGATGCCACCGCCGGACCGGGCAATCTCGGCATAGCTGGCGCCCAGCAGGCGCTGCTCGAACTCATTGGCGCGGTTGCCGCCATAGACGAGGTGCGTGTGGCAGTCCACCAGCCCTGGGGTGACCAGCGCGCCGCGCAGCTCGACGATCGCCTCGGCAGTGGGTGCATCGGCGCTGTCGCCCACCCAGGCCAGCTGGCCGTCATCGACCAGCAGCGCGCCGTCGTCGATGAGGCCCCAGCCGCGCTCGCCCGCCAGCGTGGCCAGCCGCCCGCCACGCCAGAGCGTGCGCGGCATCAATCGCCGCTCCAGGTCAGCCACCAGGCATGGCAGCTCGCTGGGTCCGGCCCGGTGAACACGCAGCTCTGCGCCGCCGGCTGCTCGCACCAGGCCAGCGTCAGCGGTGCCAGCGGCATCGCGCGATGGCCATGTTCAAGCAGCCCGCCCTCCACCGTGAACAAGCCCACCCAGGGCGTGCGCGGCAGCAGCACCTCGCTGGCTGCGACCACCTCCAGGTTGCCGCGGCGCTCCATGATGTTGAGCACGTCCGTCGGGCCTTTGATCAGCTCGGCGCAAGGCGCCAGTCCGCCGTCGAAGCGCAGCGGCGCGTCGCCGGTGCTCTGCGGCCAGTCGAACAGGCGCAGGCCAGCGCCGCGGATGACAGCCAGCCAGCGGTGCACACCGGGAAAGGCGGAAAACGGGCCGTCACGCTCGACATGGGCCACGCTGACGCGCAGCGCCCAGTCGTGCGCATGCGGCCAGGCCAGCAGCTCGCGGGTGGTGCCACCCTGGTTCTTCCAAGCCTGCGGTTGCACGGCATCCGCACTGACCTTGCTCCAACTCATGTTCTGAACCTCATGTGCCAGCCGCACATTGTCCGCAGCTCCTGGCCGCCCGGCTCACGCCGAAAAGCTCCCTTGCAATTGGTAACGCGCACCGGGATGAGTCAGCTTGACGCTGGTCACCGCCACGCCGCGGCTGTAGGTGATGCGTTTCACCACCAGGCAGGGCTCGCGCCGGCTGATGCCCAGCAGCTTGGCCTCGACCTCGCCGGGCAGCGCCGCCTCGATCATGTAGCGCGCCTCCGACAGCGGTGCGACGTCCAGCAGGTAATGCGTGGGCGTGATGCGGGTGAAGTCCTGCGCCAGGTAGTCAGGCGCGCAGGCCGGGTTGACGGCCCGCTCCTCGCACTGGATGGGCACGCCGTTCTCCAGGTGCACGATGAGACTGAGGAACACCGGTGCGCCGCGCTTCAGACCCAGCTCGGCGGCCTGCTGCGCCGTCGCCTTGCCCTTGGCCAGCGCATGCACGCGCGCCTCGTGCTGGCCACCGCGCTCGACGATCTCTTCGTGCACGTCGCGCACGTTCAGCGTCGAAGAGATGCGGTGCAGCTGCGCGACGAAGCTGCCCACGCCCTGCACGCGCTCGATCAGGCCCTCCTGCACCAGCTCGCGCAGCGCGCGATTGACGGTCATGCGGCTGACCTCGAACTGCGCCACCAGCGCACCCTCGCTGGGCAGCAGGTCCCCAGCCACCCAGCGCCCGCTGGCGATGCCTTCGCGCAGATGGTTCTTGACCTTGAGGTACTGGGGCTCGGGGCTGGCGGGAGAACGTGGCATGGGCGGCATGCTAGTTGACTTGACTTGTATAGACAACTAGAGTGCGCTGCGCTTTGAAGGAGTTCCCCATGACCGCCCTGCCTCGCCCCGTGAAGGCCCCGACTGGCACCGAGCTGCACTGCAAGAGCTGGCTGACCGAGGCCGCCTACCGCATGCTGCAGAACAACCTGGACCCGGCCGTGGCCGAGAACCCCGACGCGCTGGTCGTCTACGGCGGCATCGGCAAGGCGGCACGCAACTGGGACGCCTTCGACGCGATCCTGAAGGCGCTGCGCGAGCTGGGCGACGACGAGACGCTGCTCATCCAGTCCGGCAAACCGGTGGGCGTGTTCCGCACGCACCCGGACGCACCGCGCGTGCTGCTGGCGAATTCCAATCTGGTGCCGGCCTGGGCCACCTGGGAGCACTTCCACGAGCTGGACCGCAAGGGGCTGATGATGTACGGCCAGATGACGGCCGGCAGCTGGATCTACATCGGCAGCCAGGGCATCGTGCAGGGCACCTACGAGACCTTCGCCGAGGCCGCACGCCAGCATTACGGCGGCGTGACCAAGGGCCGCTGGATCCTCACCGCCGGCTTGGGCGGCATGGGCGGCGCGCAGCCGCTGGCGGCGACGTTCGCGGGCTTTTGTTCGCTCAACATCGAATGTCAGCAAAGCCGCATCGACTTCAGGCTCAAAACCCGCTACGTGGACGAGCAGGCCAGCGACCTGGACGACGCGCTGGCCCGCATCGCCAGCTACACCGCGGCCGGCGAGGTGCGGTCCATCGCGCTGCTGGGCAACGCGGCCGAGGTGCTGCCAGAGCTGGTGCGCCGTGGCGTCAAGCCCGACCTGGTGACCGACCAGACCAGCGCCCACGACCTGATCCACGGCTACTGCCCGCCGGGCTGGAGCGTCGAGCAGTGGCGCGCTGCCGCGGCCGATCCGGCCCGCCATGCCGAGCTGCGGGCCGCGGCTGCAGCCGGCTGCGCCGTGCATGTGCAGGCCATGCTCGCCTTCAAGTCGCAAGGCATCCCGACGGTCGACTACGGCAACAACATCCGCCAGGTCGCCAAGGACCAGGGTGTCGCCAACGCCTTCGACTTTCCCGGCTTCGTGCCCGCCTACGTGCGGCCGCTGTTCTGCGAGGGCAAGGGCCCGTTCCGCTGGGTGGCGCTGTCGGGCGACCCGCAGGACATCCACAAGACCGATGCCAAGCTCAAGCAGCTCTTCCCGCAACACCTGGCCCTGCACCGCTGGCTGGACATGGCCGCCGAGCGCATCGCCTTCCAGGGCCTGCCGGCGCGCATCTGCTGGCTGGGCCTGGGCGAGCGCCACCTCGCGGGTCTGGCCTTCAACGAGATGGTGAAGAACGGCGAGCTGAAGGCGCCCATCGTCATCGGTCGAGACCATCTGGACAGCGGCTCGGTGGCCAGCCCCAACCGCGAGACCGAGGGCATGTTGGACGGCTCCGACGCCGTCTCCGACTGGCCGCTGCTGAACGCGCTGCTGAACACCGCCAGCGGCGCCACCTGGGTCAGCCTGCACCATGGCGGCGGCGTCGGCATGGGCTACTCGCAGCACAGCGGCGTCGTCATCGTCTGCGACGGCACGGACGCCGCCGCACGCCGTCTGTCCCGCGTGCTCTGGAACGACCCGGCCACCGGCGTCATGCGTCATGCCGATGCCGGCTACGCGAGCGCCATTGCCTGCGCCCGCAACAACGAACTCAAGCTGCCCTGCGCATGAAGCTCATCCCTGGACACCTGACCCTCTCACAGCTCGCCGACATCGCCGCCGGCCGGGCCCGCCTCGAACTGGACGACTGGGCGGCCGTGGACGCCAGCGCCGCCCTCGTCGCCGCGGCTGCCGCGGGCGACGCGCCGGTCTACGGCGTCAACACCGGCTTCGGCAAGCTTGCCAGCACCCGCATCGCCAAGGATCAGCTGACCCAGCTGCAGCTGAATCTGATCCGCAGCCATGCGGTGGGCGTCGGCGCGCCGATGTCGCCCGAGGTCGTGCGCCTGATGCTGGCCACCAAGGCTGGCAGCCTGGCGCGCGGCTACTCCGGCGTGCGCGGCGTGGTCGTGCAGTCGCTGCTGGACGCGCTGAACGCTGGCTTCGTGCCCTATGTGCCGGCCCAGGGCTCGGTGGGCGCCAGTGGCGACCTGGCCCCGCTGGCGCACCTGACGCTGGCGCTGATGGGCGAAGGCGAGGCGCTGGTGGCCGGCCAGCGCGTGCTGGCCCGCGACGAGCTGGCCCGCCTGGGCCTGGCGCCGCTGACGCTGGCCGCCAAGGAGGGGCTGGCCCTCATCAACGGCACCCAGGCCAGCACGGCGCTGGCGCTGCATGCGCTGCTGCGCTTCGAGGGCTTGTTTGCCACGGCGCTGGCCAGCGGCGCGATGACGCTGGATGCGGCCAGAGGGTCCGACGGGCCCTTCGACGCGCGCATCCACGCAGTGCGCGGCCAGCCGGGGCAGATCGAGGTGGCCGGCGTCTATCGCGCGCTGCTGGCCGGCAGCGCCATCCGCGCCTCGCACCGCGAGGGCGACGAGCGCGTGCAAGACCCCTACTGCCTGCGCTGCCAGCCCCAGGTCATGGGCGCCTGCCTGGAGCAGGCGCGCCATGCGGCCCAGGTGCTGGTGCGCGAGGCCAATGCGGTGACCGACAACCCGCTGGTGTTCGACGACTGCATGATCTCGGGCGGCAACTTCCACGCCGAGCCGGTGGCCTTTGCGGCGGACAACCTGGCGCTGGCCATTGCCGAGGTGGGCGCCATCGCCGAGCGCCGCATCGCGATGCTGATCGACCCGGGCATCTCGCGGCTGCCGCCGTTTCTGACGGCCGACGCCGGCCTGCACAGCGGCTTCATGATCGCCCACGTGACGGCGGCGGCGCTGGCCAGCGAGAACAAGAGCCTGGCGCACCCGGCCAGCGTGGACAGCCTGCCGACCAGCGCCAACCAGGAAGACCATGTCTCCATGGCCACCTTCGCTGCGCGGCGGCTGCACGCGATGCTGGACAACACGGCCCACATCATCGCCATCGAGCTGCTGGCCGCGGCGCAAGGCATCGACTTCCTGCGACCACTGCGCAGCTCCGCCGCCGTGGAGGTGCTGCATGCGCGGCTGCGCCAGCACTGCGCCAGCAGCCCGGCCGACCACTATCTGGCGCCCGACATCGAGCGCGCCACCGCACTGGTGCAGGCGGGCATGCTGAAGGCCGAGGGCGCACCGCGCTTCTTCTGAACCGCGGGCTGCAGCCCTTGGTTGCGGGCCACTCGCCCCTCCGACGGGGCGCGGGGTCAATACCGGCCCGCCGCCCCCGCCACCCTCAGGAACACGTAGGCAAACCACGCCACCACCGCGCGGTGGTAGAAGACCCGCCAGCCGCGGCGCTCGGTGGCGGGCGCGGCGGCGGCGATGGCGGCCTCGATCTCGGCGCCCAGCCGGGCGGCGAAGTCGCGATCCAGCACGACGACGTTGGCCTCCAGGTTGACCAGCAGCGACAGCGGGTCGATGTTGGAGCTGCCCACCGTGGCCCAGTGGCCGTCCACCACGGCGACCTTGGCATGCAGGAAGGCTGGCGTGTATTCGTAGATCTCCACGCCGTGGCGCAGCAGGTCGGCGTACAGCGCCTCGGCCGCCCAGCCGGCGATCCGGTAGTCCACCTTGCCTTGCAGCAGCAGCCGCACGCGCACGCCGCGCTGCGCTGCGGCCCGCAGCGCGTGGCGCAGTTGCTGGCCGGGGTAGAAGTAGGGGCAGACGATGTCCACGCTGTGCCGTGCGTTGCGAATCGCGTCGGCGTAGGCATGCTCGATGGTGCGGCGACGGCGCAGGTTGTCGCGCAGCACGAAGGCCGCGCACACCGGCGGCAGCTGCGGCACCGCGGCCGGCAGGCGCTGCGGGCCGCGCCACAACTGGGTCAGCCACAGGCTGAAGCGGCGCCGCAGCGGCACGTAGTCCAGCAGCGCATCGTCGAAGTCGCGGCCCAACCAGGCGCGTGACCAGATGGCCCTCACGCACTGCCCCACCGCCTCGACCAGCCCGCCGCGCAGCGCGACGGCATAGTCCAGCCGCGGCTGCTCGCTCGCGCCGTGGCGCAGGTCCACACGGTCGTCGATGATGTTGATGCCGCCCACGAAGGCCACCTCGCCGTCCACAGCGCACAGCTTCTGGTGCAGCCGGCGCAGCTGGCCGCGCTGGAACCAGCGCCACCAGCGGTCCATGGGTCGGAACACCGCGAACGCGACGCCACTGCCCTCGAAGCGCCGCTGCAGCGCGGCCAAGCTGGCGCCGCTGCCAAAGCCGTCCACCACCACGCGCACGCGCACGCCGCGGCGGTCGGCGGCGATGAGTGCGTCGGCCATGGCCAGCGCGGTGGCATCGTTGTGGAAGATGTAGGTGGCCAGCCAGATCTCGCGGTGCGCGGCCGCGATGGCCGCATGCATCTGCGGGAACAGCTGGTCGCCGCCGCGCAGCAGCTCGACCTCGTTGCCGCCGACGAAGCCGGTGTCGATGACCGACGGGCGGCCGCGGCGGCGCGCGCCCATGCGCCTCATGGCGCTGGGCTCCGCATCGCAACGCTGGCGTGGACGCGGCTCATTCGCGCGTCAGCTCCACCACCAGCGGCAGGTGGTCGGACATGCGTGCCCAGAGCGGCCCGCGCGGCACGTGGATGCCGATGCAGCGCAGGCCGCGCGTGTAGACGCGGTCCAGCGTGAACAGGGGCAGGCGCGACGGGAAGGTGGCGGCGCGGGCATGGCCGTGCGGGGCCACGGCGCGGTGCAGCCCGTGCGCGCGCATGGCGCCGTCCAGGCGCTCGCCCCAGTCATTGAAGTCCCCGGCCACCAGCAGCGGCGCGCCCGCCGGCACGTGCTGGCGCACGAACGCCGCCAGCCGCTCCACCTGCCGCATCCGACTGGCGTGGATAAGGCCGAAGTGCGCCACCACCACATGCACCTCGCTGCCCTGCCAGTGCACCGGCACGTGCAACAGGCCGCGCTGCTCGAAGGCGTGGTCTGACACGTCATGGTGGCCCACGTCGCCCATGGGCCAGCGCGACAGCAGCGCATTGCCGTGCTCGCCGAAGCGGGTGGTGGCGTTGGTGCGGTAGGCCACCTCATAGCCGTCGGGTGCGAGGAACTCCGCCTGGCCCTTGTCGGGCCAGCCGAACCAGGTGCGGTCGAAGTAAGCGGCCTCGCGATGGTGGAACAGCCGCACCTCCTGCAGGCACACGAGGTCGGCGTCCAGCGCCGCCACGCCCATCTGCAGGTTGTGGATCTCCAGGCGCTTGGCCGGCCCCAGGCCGCGCACGCCCTTGTGGATGTTGTAGGTGGCGACTCGCAGCACGTCGCCAGCCGGATGCGGCAGGGGACGAAGCGAGCTCATGCGTCGGCGGGCGGGTTGAATCGGGGCAGTTGCAGCACCGCCTCGGCATTGGACGGCGAGAAGCAGCGGTCCGCCGCCTCGCGCCAGGGCAGCCAGCGCCAGGCCAGGTGCTCGCGCGGCGCCAGCTTCGGCGTCAGCGCCGCCGGCAGCCGCAGGCCGAACACATGCTCGGTGTTGCGCGTGACGCCCGGCGCATAGCGATGCCGCCAGTGGGGGTAGATGTCGTAGACGTTGGCAATCTGCCAGTCGGTCAGGCGTGCGCCGACGGCGGCGATGTCCAGCCCGGTTTCCTCCAGCACCTCGCGGCGCGCGGTCTCGGCCAGCGGTTCGTCAGGGCTGTCCTTGGAGCCGGTGACGCTCTGCCAGTAGCCAGGGTGGTCGGCGCGTTCCAGCAGCAGCACCTGCAGGTCGGGTGTGTGCACGACGACGAGGACCGATTCGGGGATCTTGAAAGGCTTGGCTGGCTGCATGCGTCGAGCATAGCGGCGCAGACGCGCCTTGCGGCCCAAGCGCCGGGCGCCCCGCAGCCGGCCCGCAGGGCACGTCTGCCAGCGGTCAACTGCTGTTTCCTGGAGCCTGCGCCTTGCGCTTGACCTCGGGCGGCAACTCCTTGGCCTGCAGCGCACGCACCTGCACGACGAGTTGGTTGTGCGCATCCAGGAAGGCGGCGGCGATGACCTTGCCCTCGTTGGAATTGCTCCAGCCCGCACCCGCGGCGCCGCCCAGCTTGCCCAACATGGCGCCACCCACGCCCAGGTCGGCCACCTCCACCGAGCCGGTGGCCGCGGCGATCTGCTCCGTGGTTTCGTTGTCGGTCAGCAGCAGCGCGGCCTGCGCCTGCTTGATCTTCACGTGCTCCGCCGCGCCGACCAGCTTGTTCAGGTAGGGGATGGCCTGCAGGATGCCGCCGACCTGACGGCCGGCGTCCTGCTCGCTGAAGGTGAGACTGGGCGTGAGGCTGTACTGCGCCTCATAGCCCTTGCCCTTGGCCACCGTGTTGCCATCCTTGCGCAGGATGCCTGCGTCCTTCAGCTCCTGCTCGCGCACGGTGGCCTTCAGGCCCGCCGCGCGGTCCACGACGCGGAAGCACCCACTCTGCTGCGCCAACAGCCGCACCAGCGGCACGGGGCTGGACGGCAGCTGATAGCTGCTGGAATAGCTGTAGCCGTTGGGGTTCTCCACCAGCGCCAGCGTGGCCACGGGCGCGTCGCACTTGACGAGTTCCCGCGCCGCGTTGTGCACGCCGGCCGCGCCGGCCGAGCCGGTGATGACCGAGCCGCCCTCGCCCAGCGCCGTGGACGACTTGCCACAAGCAGCCAGCAGCAGGGCGGCGACAGACAGAGCGAGCAGGGAGCGAATGTTCATCATGAAGCGGCGTTGCGGAAACCAGCGGCGAGTCTGCCCGCGCCGGCCAGGCCGCCTGCCCCTGGAACAAGGGACGCGCGCCGCGCGCTCCCGCGTCCGCGGGGCTGCTCACTTGGCATACAGCACCATCTGCGTGCAGCGGAACAGCGCCATCGTCTTGCCGCTGTCCTTGTGCGTGACGGTGGCGTCCCAGACCTGCGTCGTGCGGCCCAGGTGCACGGCCCGGGCCACACAGCTGACGGTGCCCTCGCGCGCGGTGCCGAGATGGTTGGACTTGAGCTCGACGGTCGTGAAGCCCACGGCGCCTTCGGGCAGGTTGGCCATGCAGCCGTAGCCGGCGCAGGTGTCGGCCAGCGTGACGATGCTGCCGGCATGCAGGAAGCCGTTGGGCGCCATCAGCTCGGTGCGCACCGGCAGCTCGGCGTGCACCTCGGCGCCATCGACGTGGGTGATGACGATGCCGAGATACCCCGGCAGGTGGCCGGCACCGGCCTGGTTGAACTGGACGCTGTCGGACATGGGGCCTCCTGTGCTGCGCCACGCATCGTAGTGACAACGAAAAGGCCGGCATCGCTGCCGGCCTTCCCTGCTACTGATGCCCGATCAGCTTCGCGTCAGCGTGGCCTTGAGCATGCTGTCGAGCAGGTCCAGCAACTCGGCGTAGTGCGCCCGCGTCTGCACCGACAGGCCCGGGCTGGCCGACGCCGCGCGCAGCTCGCGCGCCAGCTGCGTGGCGTGCCAGCGCGCCAGCGAGAAGGCATCGGCGTAGATCGCCGCGCCGTTGGTGGCCCGATTCAGCTGGGCCTGCAGGCGGCGCACATACTCGCGCTGCAGGCTGCGGCGCATGCGGTCCACCTCGGCGCCGGTCTTGAGCTCGCTGAAGATGGCGCCCTGCAGCGCGGCATAGACCTCGCTGAGCGTCACCGCGGACTTGCGCTGCGCCTCGGGCAGCAGGCTGGCCTGCTCGATGAGCCGGCGCGCGGTGCTGGCCGACATCAGCCGGTCCAGCACGCGGCCCTGCAGCGCGCTGACGCTGTCGGGGATGGACAGCGGCAGGCCACGGTCCCACTCGTTGTAGTCCAGCGTCTGAGTTGCCAGGAACTCGGGCTTGAACTTGAACGCATCGCTGGACAGCAGGCCGCTGGCGATGAAGCGCAGCGCCTCGCGCTGCTGGGCCATGTCCACCGGCTTGAACGCCTGGCCCGGCGTGACGCCCGGCACGATGCGCTCGGCATGCAGGCCACCGACGTATTTGCTGACGTTGTGGGCCGTCATGCCCAGCTGGCGGAACGACTCCAGGATGGAGCGGCGCGCGCGCAGCGGGTCCTCGCCCGGCTCGGGCTTGCGCGCCTGCACACGCTCCCAGAGTTCCTGGCTGAGCTTGAGGCGCTTCTTCGCGTAGGCCAGCGGGTCGTCGCCGAGATCGCGCTGGTTGGTGCGCGGGTCGAAACCGTCGTAGGGGCCGCCGACGCCCTGGTCGACGTCGTCGCCGTAGGCCAGCTGGGGCTCGGTCGAACGCGCGGCGATGCGGGCCAGCTCGGCCGCCTCTTGCGCGGCGGGGATGGGCTTGTAGGCGTACTCGATGGCCCAGTAGTCGTAGGCGCCCAGCGTGGTGTTGGTCAGACTGGCCCGCGGCTCACCCTTGAGCGGCAGGTTGTAGGCGTTGTAGTCCATCACCGAGTTGGAGATGCCATTGGCCTCGGTCCAGGCCTTGTCGCGCAGCTGGGCCTTGGTCACGGTGGTGGACGAGCGGAAGTTGTGCTTGAGACCCAGCGTGTGGCCGACCTCGTGCATGATGACGTCCTTCACCACGGCCTGGGCCAGCGCCTCGGCCTCGGGACCGTTCATGTCCAGGCCGTCGCGCAGCGCCAGCAGGTCCAGCGCGAAGCCCAGCTCACTGGCCTGGTCGGCCGCGTAAGTGCAGAGCTGGTCGACCAGCGCGCGGCTGCGCTCGCCCATCCAGCTCGCACCGTGGTGGTGGTCGTGGCCGGACACGTCGTCACTGGCCAGGCGGCGGGCGCCGCGGCCGAACACATCGCTCATGCCGATGTCGGCATCCAGGATCTCGCCGGTGCGCGGGTCCTTGTGGCTCGGGCCGATGGCAAAGCCCACGTCGGCGCCGGTGAACCAGCGCACCGACGCGTGCGTGGCGTCCATGTTGTCCCAGTCGGCGTCGTCGGGCTGCTGCTTGGCGACGATGGCGTCCTTGAAGCCGATCTTCTCGAAGGCCTTGTTCCACTCCAGGATGCCGGCCTTGACCGCCGCGCGGTACTTGGCCGGGATGTTCTTGTCCATCCAGTAGACGATGGGCTGCACCGGCTCGGACAGCGCGGCCGCCGGGTCCTTCTTCTCGAGTCGCCAGCGCGCCACCATGTGCACGCGCGGGTTGGCCTTGGTGTCTTCGGCCAGGTTGCTGTAGCTCTCCGTGAAGTGCCCCAGGCGCGGGTCGGCCAGGCGCACGGCGGCCGGCACCTCAGGCAGGGCGCGGAAGCTGTAGACGAAGCTGAAGAACATCGAGCGCGGATCCGGCGTCGTCTGCGGCGGCGTGGGCGTTGGCACTGGCGCGGGCGTCAGCGGCGGCGCCGGAATGCGCGGCGTCGCGAAGTGCACGCGCGAGGTCAGCGTGGTGATCTGGGCATCGGCGCGCGTGGACTCGATGAAGGAGTTGGCGCGGTCGGGTGCATAGGGCAGGCGGTAGGCCGCCTCCAGGCGCGTGGAATAGCCGGGGATGTCGCCGAGCAGCAGCGTCGACGCGTCCACCAGCACCGACTTGCGGTCCGGGTGCTCGGCGCTGGCGACCGGCCCGGACGTGATCAGGCTGGGCGAGAAGGCCTGCTCCAGCACCAGCTTGCCGGTGGCGTCGCTGCTGCGGAACTTGGTGTTCAGCGCGATCAGCTGCACCTGGTTGCCGATGCGGCGCCATTGCGCCATCTCGTCACCAATCATCTGACTGGCGTACAGGCCGCGCTCACCGATGGAATTGGCGACGTTGACGCTGAACAGGAAGGGCTTGTTGAAGGCCTCCTTGGGAATCTCGATCCAGACCTTTTCGTCCTTGCGCCAGACCGGGAACAGGCCCGGCTGCTCCGTGGCGCCCTTGATGACGTCGGCGAAGGGCTTGGGCGCGGTGGGGTCGGCGGGCGGGCGGGCGGGCGCGGCCGCGCCGGGCGCGG
>JBKBOJ010000073.1:0-959 GCA_046294815.1 Roseateles sp.
GGCGTCAGCCTGGCGCCGCGGGACGGGCAGGAGATCGAGGCCTTGTTCAAGCATGCCGACCTGGCGCTCTACGAGGCCAAGGGCGCGGGCCGCAACCGCATGGCGCTGTTTACGCCGGCCTTGCACGATGCGGCCCAGCGCCGCGCCCGGCTGGCCAGCGAACTGCGAGAGGCGCTGCGGCTGCAGCAGTTCAGCCTGGTCTACCAGCCCATCCTGTCGCTGCGCGACCCGACCGCGATGCCGCGCAAGGCCGAGGCCTTGCTGCGCTGGCGACATCCACAGCTCGGCGAGGTCTGCCCGGCGCAGTTCATCCCCATCGCCGAGGCCAGCGGCCTCATCGTGGACATCGGCGACTGGGTGTTTCGCACCGCCGCCGCGCAGGCCCGGGCCTGGCGCGCCGCCGGGCATGCGGACTTTCAGATCAGCATCAACAAGTCGCCGGTGCAGTTCCGCAGCGAGCGCAGCCGTCGCGTGCGGCCGGACTGGGTCAAGCACCTGCAAAGCCTTGGGCTGGCCGGCGATGGCCTGGCGATCGAGATCACCGAAGGCCTGCTGCTCGAGCGGGACGAGGCCGTGGCAGAGCGGCTGCGCACGCTGCGCGCCGCTGGCCTGACCATCTCGCTGGACGACTTCGGCACCGGCTATTCGTCGCTGAGCTATCTGCAGCACCATGAGATCGACACGGTGAAGATAGACCGCAGCTTTGTCGCCGGACTGGAGGGCGGGGGCAAGGCGCTGGCCCTGTGCCGGGCCATCGTGACCATGGCCCACGAGCTGGGCATGGGGGTCGTGGCCGAAGGCGTGGAGACCGAGGCGCAGATGCGGGCACTGCAGGCCATGGGCTGCGACTGGGGGCAGGGGTGGTGGTTTGGGAAGGGTGTGCCGGCGGCGGCGTTTGAGGAGCGGTGGTTTTCTGCCACCACGCGCTGAAGCGCCCATCGAGGGCGCTTCAGCGGGGA
>JBKBOJ010000073.1:969-13963 GCA_046294815.1 Roseateles sp.
CCGCGACCCCGGCTTGGCGCGCAGCTCCAAGCCTTTCTCGTCCTCACGCGAGGTCCACTGGACCTCGCTTCCTGGACCCCAAACGCAAAAGGCCAGCACTTGCGTGCTGGCCTTTCTTGTTTGGTGCCCAGGAGAGGACTCGAACCTCCACGGAGTTACCCGCTAGTACCTGAAACTAGTGCGTCTACCAATTCCGCCACCTGGGCTTTCAGGAGCCGCGCACTATAACTCAGTTTTTGAGGCTTGCCGATGAAGTCGCTCAGATGTCGAACTTGACACCCTGGGCCAGCGGCAGCTCGCTGGAGTAGTTCACCGTGTTGGTGGTGCGGCGCATGTAGGCCTTCCAGGCGTCCGAGCCGCTCTCGCGCCCGCCGCCGGTCTCCTTCTCGCCGCCAAATGCGCCGCCGATCTCCGCGCCCGACGTGCCGATGTTGACGTTGGCAATGCCGCAGTCGCTGCCAGCCGCGCTCATGAAGGCCTCCGCCTCGCGCAGGTCGGTCGTGAAGATTGCACTCGACAAGCCCTGCGGCACGCCGTTCTGCAACGCGATGGCCTCGTCCAACGTCCGGTACTTCAGCGTGTAGAGGATGGGCGCGAAGGTCTCCTGGCGGACCACCTCCGTCTGCGCCGGCATGCGCACCAGCGCCGGCACGGCGTAGAAGGCTTCGGGATAACGGTCGGCCAGCGCACGCTGGCCGCCGCTGACCTGGCCGCCCTGTTCGCGCGCTGCCCGCAGCGCGGCCTGCATCGCGTCGAAGGCGGCGCCGTCGATCAGCGGACCGATGAGCGTGCCCTGCTCCAGCGGCGAGCCGATGGGCAACTGCGCGCGGGCACGGTCCAGGCGCTCGACCAGTGTGTCGTGGATGCTCTCATGCGCGATGACGCGGCGCGTGCTCGTGCAACGCTGGCCGGCCGTGCCGTAGGCGCCGAACAGGATGCCGCGCACGGCGAGCTCCAGGTCGGCGCTGGGCGTCACGATGATGGCGTTGTTGCCACCGAGTTCCAGCAGGCAGCGGCCGAAGCGCGCCGCCACGCGCGGGCCGACCGCGCGGCCCATGCGGGTGGAGCCGGTGGCCGAGACCAGCGCGACGCGCGCGTCGTCCACCAGGGCCTCGCCCACGTCGGCGCGGCCGATGACCAGCTCACTCAGGCCGTGCGGCGCCGCATGGCCTGCGGCACGGTAGGCCCTGAGGGCGCGCTCGAACAAGGCCTGCGTGGCCAGCGCCGTCAGCGGCGTCTTCTCGCTGGGCTTCCAGACACAGGCATCGCCGCAGACCAGGGCCAGCGCTGCGTTCCAGGCCCACACCGCCACGGGGAAGTTGAAGGCCGAGATGATGCCCACCACGCCCAGCGGCAGCCACTGCTCCATCATGCGGTGGCCGGGGCGCTCGCTGGCGATGGTCAGACCGTGCAACTGGCGCGACAGGCCCACGGCGAACTCGCAGATGTCGATCATTTCCTGGACTTCGCCCAGGCCTTCGCTGGTCACCTTGCCAGCTTCGATGGACACCAGCTCGGCCAGCTGCGCCTTGTGGCTGCGCAGCTCTTCGCCGAACAGGCGCACCAGTTCGCCGCGCTTGGGCGCGGGCACCAGCCGCCAGGCCAGGTAGGCGTGCTGCGCGCGGCCAACGGCCGCCTGCATGTCAGCAGCCGTCGCCGTGGGCAACTGCGCGATGACGCCGCCGTCGATGGGCGAGCGCACATCCAGATCGCCATCGGCCGGCAGGTGGACGCCCAGGGCGTCGAGAAGGGAGAGGGTTTGCTGCTTCATGGTCGGCATTCTGCTCAGGAGATGGACTCGACCTGGCGCGACTGTTGGTAGGCCGAGCCAAAGCGATTGGCCAGGAAGTCGGGCAGCGCCACCTGCTCTTGGCGGATGAAGCCCTGCTGCGGCAGCTTGCCCTGGCGGAACAGGTCCACCGCGGCGCAGATGCCGGCGGCCGTTGTGATCTGGATGGCCGACAGCGGCTGGGCGCCGTCGCGCGTGGCGAAGATCTTGCGCGCGAAGACCTCCTGCAGCAGCACGCCGTTCTTTATGCCCGACACGGTCACGAACACGAGCACCACATCCTGCATGGTGGCCGGCATGCTCTTGCGCATGATGGACTTGAGGTTCTCCTGGTCGCTCTTGAGGCCCAGGTCGTCCAGCAGGAACTTCATCAGGTCGCGGTGGCCGGGGTAGCGCACCGTCTTGTAGTCCAGGTTGCGCACCTTGCCGGCCCAGGTCTCGCACAGCGTGCCCAGCCCGCCGGAGGTGTTGAAGGCCTCGTACTCGGTGCCGTCCAGGCTGAAGTGCTCCAGGCCCTCCAGCGGCAGCGCGGCGATCATCTCGCCGTCGTGGATGGCCTCGCAGGGGTGGCAGTACTCGTTGATGAGGCCATCCACCGACCAGGTCAGGTTGTACTTCAACGCATTGGTCGGGAAGGCCGGCAGAGCGCCGACGCGCATCTGCACGTCGCGCACGCTGTCGAAGCCATTGGCCAGGTGGTGGGCCACGATGCCGATGAAGCCCGGCGCCAGGCCGCACTGCGGCATGAAGGCGGTGCGTGCGCCGTCGGCCATCTTCTTGATCGCCTTGGTGGCGGCCACGTCCTCGGTCAGGTCGAAGTAGTGGCAGCCACACTCCAGCGCCAGCTCGGCGGCCGTGATGGCCAGGTGGTAGGGCAGCGCGTTGACGACGGCATCCTTGCCGCGCAGCTGGGCGGCCAGCGCGGCGCGGTTGTCGCTGTCCACCTCGGCGGTGGCAATGCCCTCGACCGCCAGCACCTTCAGGTAGGCGGGGTTCTTGTCCAGCACCGTGACCTGGTAGTCGCCGGTGGCATGCAGCAGGCGGGCGATGGTCTGGCCGATGTGGCCAGCGCCGAGGAGGGCGATCTTCATGGGTGCTCCGTGCAGAGGTTGTCGTTGGACCTCACTGTAGGCAGAGCGGCTGACGAAAAAAAGCGATACATCGACGAAACGGATTGAGAATTCGACGTTTCGTCGCGACGATTGGTCGATATGGACAAATCAAGGGCAAACCCGAAGGTGGCACCCGACGAGCTCGACCGCCGCCTGATCCTGCTGCTGCAAGCCAACGCCCGCGAGAGCACGGCCCTGCTCGCCCGCAAGCTGGGCGTGGCGCGCACCACCGTCGTCGCGCGGCTGGCGCGGCTGGAGGCCAGCGGCCGCATCGTCGGCTACACGGCGCGACTGGGCGGTGACGAGGCCGGCCGCAGCGTGCAGGCCTTCGTGGGCATTACCGTGAGCCCCAAGGCGGGCCGCGAGGTGGTGAAGCGCCTGGCAGAACTGCCCGAGCTGCGCCAGCTCGCCAGCGTCAGCGGTGAATTCGATTACATGGCGCTGCTGCGCGCCGACACTACGGCCCGGCTGGACGCGCTGCTGGACGAGATCGGCGACATCGACGGCGTGCTGCGCACGAACAGCTCGGTGGTGCTGGCGCTGCGCGTCGACCGACAGACTTGAACCTTCACGGAGATCACGATGACCTGGTTGGCCCTCGGCCTCGCCCTCTTCCTCGGCATCCACCTGACCCGCGCCATGCTGCCGCGCTGGCGCGACGCCGGCATCGCCCGCCTGGGCACCAACGGCTGGAAGGGGCTTTACACGCTGGTCTCGCTGATCGGCTTCGGGCTGATCCTGTGGGGCTATGCGCAGGCACGGCTGACACCCGTCGTGCTGTGGCCGGCCATCCGCGGCATGAACCACCTGGCCGCGCTGCTGATGCTGATGGCCATGGTGCTGCTGGCCGCGGCCTATGTGCCGCGCAACCACTTCAAGGCCCGGCTGCAGCATCCGATGACGCTGTCGGTCAAGGTCTGGGCCTTTGCCCACCTGATCGCCAACAACACGCTGGCCGATCTGATGCTGTTCGGCAGCTTCCTGGTCTGGTCGGTCATCGTCTTCCGCGCGGCGCGCCGCCGGCCCGCGCCGGCGCTGGCCGCGCCTACCGCTGCGGGCACGGCGGCCACCGTCGTGGTGGGTCTGGCGCTGTGGGCGGCCTTCGCCTTCTGGGTGCACGCGGCCTGGCTGGGCGTCGCGCCGCTGGGGCGCTGACACGCACGGTCACCGCGTCGAGGCCAAGCTCCAACCCGGCAAGCTGGCGTCCATCGCTCTCGTGAAGCGCTGCGGCGTCCAGCCCGAAGGCCATGCGGCAACGTACCTCGAGATTGGCGGACGCTGGCGCGTCGGCCAGCGTCGGGCGCTGCTCAAGACCTGACGCGGCACGCGTCCATCAGTCGCGTCAGGCCCAGCAGCGCATCGAGCATGGGCGTCGCGATGCCCAACTGCTGCGCCAGCTCGCGCGGCGCGGCCAACAGTGCCGCGGTCTCGATGGGCCGGCCGGCCTCGATGTCCTGCAGCATCGAGGTCTTGAACGCGCCCAGGCTGCGCGTGATCGCGTGGCGCTCCTGCGGCGTCTGCTCGATGGCGCAGCCCACGGCCGCGCCGATCAGCGCGGCCTCGCGCATGATGGCCGTCGTGAACTCGAGCACCAGTTCATCGGCCAGGATGCGGTCGGTGGTCGCGCGGGTCAGCGCCGAGACCGGGTTGGTCGTCATATTGCCCCACAGCTTGTAGAAGACCTCGCGCTGGATGCTGTCGACCGCCCGCGCGCCGAAGCCGGCCCGGGTCAGCATTGCGGCCAGCTCGTCGACGTCGGCACTGCTGCCACCCAGCGCCTCGCCGATCAGCAGGCCGTTGCCCATCACATGGCGCACATGACCGGGTCGCTCGACGCAGCAGCTCGCATGCACGACGCAGCCGATGACGCGCTGCGCCGGCAGCAGCGCCGCGATGCGGCCGCCGGGGTCCACGCTGTGCAGCGCAAGACCCGGCACCGGCAGGCCGGCCGTGAACCACCAGGGCAGGCCGTTCAGCGCCGTCAGCACACGCGTGCGCGGCCCGCATAGCGCCGCAACCTGAGCCGCCACGCCGGCCACGGCAGGCCCCTTGACGGCCAGGATGACCAGGTCTTGCGGGCCCAGCTCGGCCGGGTCTGCGGCCACGCGCAGCGGCACGCGGGTCGTGGCGCCTGTGCTGCTGAGCGCGATGCCGTGTTCGCGCACGGCGGCCAAGGTTGCGCCGCGCGCCAGCGCGCTGACGTTCAGCCCGTCGACCCGCGCCAGCTGCGCGGCGAGCCAGCCTCCGATGGCCCCCAGGCCCACGATGCAGACGTCCTTCATCATAGGGATCAGTCTCGCACGCAGGCTTGCCCCCCCCTGGGGTGGCGGCCATGATGGCCCGACACCCCGAGGAGACGCCCATGGCCACCAAGACCCCCAAGCCGGATGCGAAAACTGCCGCCAAGAAGAGCCCCGCCAACGCTGTACCCACGCCCAAGCTCGACGCCCGCCCCGACCGCCTGGACCTGCGCGACCTGGTCTACCGCGCGCCGCTGCGCTCGCTGCCCGCGCGCTGGCCGCAGGACGCCGACCTCAAGCGCCTGCTGCCCGCCTACGTCAAGGCCGGCCGCATCCTCAATCAGGGCAATGAAGGTGCCTGCACCGGCTTCGGCCTGGCCTGCGTGACCAACTACCTCTACTGGCTGCGCCACCTGCAGACGCCGGGCAGCAAGCCGCCCGCACTGGTCAGCCCGCGCATGTTCTACGAGCTGGCCAAGCTCTACGACGAATGGCCGGGCCAGGACTACGAGGGCTCGTCCTGCCGCGGCGCGCTCAAGGGCTGGCACAAGCACGGCGTCTGCGCCGAGACGCTGTGGCCCTACCCGCTGGACCGCGACGGCAACGGCAAGTTCGTGCGGCCGCTGCCCGGCTGGGACGAAGACGCCACCAGCCGCACACTGGGCGTTTACTACCGCGTCGACAAGAAGAGCGTGGTGGACATGCAAGCCGCCATCTACGAGATCGGCGCGGTCTACGTTTCGGCCAACGTGCACGACGGCTGGTCACTGGACGCCTCACCCATGCCGACCAGCCACGACAAGCTGCCACGCATAGCCGCCATGACGCAGCGCAGAGGTGGCCACGCATTCGCGCTGGTGGGCTTCAACGAGCGCGGCTTCGTCGTGCAGAACAGCTGGGGCACAGGCTGGGGTGCCAGCGGCTTTGTCGTGCTGCCCTACGAAGACTGGGTCAGCAACGCCACCGACGCCTGGGCCGTCGCGCTGGGCGTGCCCCAGGACCTGTCGGACCTGCGCACGCGGCGCCCGTCCGGCGGCGGCGCGGCCAAGGCGGCACCCGCAGCCAGCGGCTTTCGCGTGATGGCCGGCCGCGGCCTGTCCGACGTAGGCGCCACGCTCAGCCAGGGCGACAACCCGCGCGACGACCCCTGGCCCGTCAACCACGCCTTCGACCACAAGCCCTACCAGCCGCTGCGCACCGACGCCGCCTACACGCACACGCTGGTCTCGGGCAATGACGGCCAGCTGATGGCCACCGACTTCACCCGCGACCGCGGCGATCGCCTAGGCCTGGCGCGCGAGCTGGTCGTGCAACGGCCGCTGGCCTGGTTCAAGGCCGGCAAGGCCAAGACGGTGCGGCTGGCCTTGTACGCGCATGGCGGGCTGAACTCCGAGGCCGCGTCGGTGCAGCGCATCCGCGTGCTGGCGCCCTACTTCCTGGCCAACGACATCTACCCCTTGTTCTTCACCTGGAAGACCGGCCCAGGCGAGACGCTGAAGTTCATGCTGGAAGACCTCAAGCACCGCATCCTGGACGGCAGCGACCGCAGCGAGGGCTGGCTGGACCGGCTGCGTGAGGCCGCCTCCGAGGCCAAGGACCGCAGCATCGAGGCCGTATGCCGGCAGTTCGCGCGCGGCATCTGGAGCGAGATGCGCGAGAACGCCGCCGGCGGCGCCACGCCGGACCACGCGCTGGACCTGGCCGCCCGCATGCTGCGCGAACTGCGCGACGCGCTGGCCAAGAACGGCCAGACACTGGAGTTGCACCTGGTGGGCCATTCGGCCGGCTCCATTCTGCTGGGCCACTTGCTGGGCCGCCTGGGCGGCCCCCAGCCGCTGCCGGTGAGCAGCTGCGAGCTGTACGCGGCGGCCTGCTCCAGCGCCTTCGCCGTGCAGCACTACGGCGCGGCCCAGCAGGCCGGCGTGCTGCCACTGGAGCGGCTGCACCTGCATGTGCTGACCGATGCCAACGAACGCGCCGACGGCCTGCCCAGCGCCGAGCGCGACATCTACGGCAAGAGCCTGCTCTACCTCGTGTCGCGTGCGCTGGACGACATCCGCAAGCAGCCGCTGCTGGGCATGGAGCGCGCGCTGGTCAAGCCCGAGGCCCACTGGCCGGCCGACCAATGGGCTGACAGCGCCCTGGCCGACATCGCCGCCTGGCGCAAGCTGTGGCCCGGCGGCGCGCTGCTGCATCGTGTCGACAGCCCCAAGGTGCGCACCACCAAGACCGGCGACCAGATCGCCGCCAGCCACGGCAGCTTCGACAACAACATCGAGGTGCTGACCGGCACGCTGGAGCGCATCCGCGGCCAGGGCCTCGTGGCACCGATGGAATGGCTGGACTATTAGCCCAGCCCCGGCGCGCTTCGCGCCGCCGTCGAGGGAGCTTCGTCAGCGGCCTGGCAAAGCCAGTCCGCGGCGCACGGGGATGGGCCGCGAGGGAGAATCGACGGCCATGAAATACCTGCACACCATGGTTCGCGTTCATGACCTGGACGCCTCGCTGAAGTTCTACCGGGATGCACTGGGCCTGGTCGAGGTCCGGCGCTCGGAGCACGAGGCCGGCCGCTTCACGCTGGTCTATCTGGCCGCACCGGGCGACGAGGACGCCCAGGTCGAGCTGACCTACAACTGGCCCGACGCGGCGGGCAATGTCGAGGTCTACACCGGCGGCCGCAACTTCGGCCACATCGCCTACGCGGTGCCTGACATCTACGCCGCCTGCGAGAAGCTGATGGCCCACGGCGTGACCATCAACCGTCCGCCGCGCGATGGCCGCATGGCCTTCGTGCGCTCGCCCGACGGCATCTCCATCGAGCTGCTGCAGCACGGCCCCGCGCTGGCACCGGCCGAGCCCTGGGTGTCCATGCCCAACGTCGGCAGTTGGTAGGTCACAGCGCCAGGCTGTCGGCCCAGATGTTGTCCGCCCACGCCTGCGCGTAGAGCGCCTCGGCCGCACTGGCTGCGGCGGACAGGCCGCCCGCACCGGGCACCATCTTCATGGTCTTGTCGGCCGCGTCGTAGCGGTGCACCGAGGCCACATGCATGGCTTCGTCAGGCGTGACGAAGCTGTAGCAGGTGTTCATCACCAGCGGTTCAGGATCGGGCGCCTGCCCCTGCAGCAGCCGCAGCACGGCGGCGGCGGCCAGCTTGGCCTGCTGGTTGGCCAGGTGGCCGGACTTGGGCATGCCGGGCGCCGAGAACAGCGCGTCGCCCACCACATGCACGCCGGGCGCGGCCTGGGCCTGCAGGCTCAGCCAGTCCACGCCCACCCAGCGGCGGTTCACGTCGGCCAAGGGCAGCGCCAGGTCACCGGCCCGCTGCGGCGGGATCAGGTTCATCACGTCGGCACGGATGTCCTCGAACTCGAAGCGCGCGACGTCGCCGGCCACTTCCCGCAGCTCGGCATTGGGCCGGTACTCCAGCACGCCGGCGTGGTGCTGCGCAAACGCACGCTCGAACAGCGCACGCTTGCTCTGCACCTCTGGGTTGGCGTCCAGCACCAGCAGCTTGGCGCGCGGCTTGTGTCGGCGCAGCCACGCCGCGATCAGGCAGGCGCGCTCGTAGGGCCCCGGCGGGCAGCGGTACGGTGCCTTCGGGATGCTGATCAGCACCACGCCGCCCTCGGGCAGCGCCTGCAACTGGTGGCGCAGCGCCAGCGTCTGCGCACCGGCCTGCCAGGCATGGACGGCGCGGCCGCTGGCCAAGGCATCTGCGAGGCCCGGCACCGTCTCGGTCATGAAGCCGATGCCCGGCGCCAGCACCAGACGATCCCCCTGCAGCCGGCGGCCGTCGGCCAGCCGCACGCTGCGGGCCACCGGGTCGATGGCGACCACCTCGCCGCGCACCCGCTTCACGCCCTGCGCCTGCAAGCCCGCGTAGCCATGGCTGATGCTGTGCGGCTCACGCACACCGGCGATGACGAGGTTGGACATGGGGCAGGACAGGAAGCGCTGGTGCCGCTCCACCAACGTCACGTCCACCGCCGCGCCGCCCCAGAGCTTCAGATAGCGCGCCGCCGTCGCGCCGCCGAAGCCGCCGCCCACGACGACCACGCGCCCCAGCGCGGCCGACCGTGTCGCGCAGCCGGCCAGCGCCAGCCCGCCGGCTGCCAGCAGCGCGCGGCGCGCCATCATGGCCGGGCCTGCGCCTCGAAGTAGGCCGCGATGAGACGCAGTTGCGCCTCGCTGTAGCCCTTGACGATCTGCGGCATCACCGTGCCGGCGCGCTTGCCGCTGCGGTAGTCGGCCAGTTGCTCCAGCAGCGTGGCGGCCTGGGTACCGGCCAGTGTCGCCAGGGCCGGGTTGTGCGAACGGCCCTCGGTGCCATGGCAGCTGGCGCAGGTGGCGGCCAGACTGCGCGCCGCGTTCAGGTTCTGCGCCAGCGCCGGCGCACACAGCAGCAGCAACAGCCAGGCCTTCATGCGCCGCCTCCTCAGAGCTTGTGGGACCGATCGCCGCGCGCGAAGCCAATGGCGTCCAGCGGCGCATCCTGCGGCGCGAAGCCTATGACCTTGAACAACTCGCCCATCTCGTGCTCGGCCAGCAGCCGGTGCGCCATCGCGCGCTCGCCGAGGCTGGCACTGGTCAGCAGATCGGCGATGCCGCAATTGAGCAGGAAGTTGGCCTGGCTGGTGTAGCCCAGCACGGTCAGGCCGGCCTCCTGGCCCGCCAGCGCGATGCCGGTGAAGTTGACGTGGGCCGTGATGTCCTTGTCGCCCACGGCCTGCAGCGGGTCGGCGTCGGCCAGGTGCCCCTGGTGGCACATCAGTGTGCCGCCGTGACGCTGCGGGTGGTAGTACTCGGCTTCGGGGAAGCCGTAGTCGATGAAGAAGGCCGCGCCCTTCTTGAGCCGCTGTGCCAGCGTGTGCATGAAGGCCTCGGCCTGCGCATGGATCTCGGTGACGGTGCCGGGCACGAAGCCGGTGTCGAGCGGCGGGCGCAACGCACTGTCGCGGTCCGCGAACGCAAAGCCCTCGCCGGCCGACACGACGCCGCGCTCGCGCCAGGCCCGGCCGTCGAAGACGATGAGTTGCACCGGCATCGCATCCAGCACCTCGTTGCCCACCACCACCGCCTCGATCGCGTCGGGCAGCGCGTCCAGCCATTCCACGCGGTCGGCCCAATGCGCGAGACGCTCGCGCTGGCGCGCGCGCAGCTCGGCCGACAGCTCGACGATGCGATAGCGCGCCAGGCCGACGCCGAGCGCATCCAGCTCGGCGATCAGCTGCGCGGCCAGCGCGCCGGAGCCGGCGCCGAACTCCATCACATCACGACAGCCACTGTGCGCAAGCGCCTGCGCCAGCTGGCGCGCCAGCGCGCGGCCGAACAGCGGCGACATCTCCGGCGCGGTCACGAAGTCCGAGCCCTGCGAGGGCATCTGGCCGAACTTGCGCCGGCCACCGGCGTAATAGCCCAGGCCAGGCTCGTACAGCGCCATCGCCATGAAGCGGTCGAAGGGCAGCCAGCCGCCGGCAGCGGCGATCTCGGCGTGGATGCGCGCGGCCAGGCTCATCGTGCTTTGACCCAGGCCTCGAACTCCGCCGCCGGCATGGGCGAGCCCACCAACTCGCCTTGGAACTGCTGGCAGCCCCAGCTCGCCAACAGCTGCCACTGCGCGGCCGTGCGCACGCCCTCGGCGGTGACGGTCAGGCCCAGGCCCACGGCCATCTGCACGATGGCGCGCGTGATGGCCTGGGCGCCCACGTCGTCGGGCAGGCGGCCGACGAAGCTCTGGTCGATCTTGAGCTTGTCCAGCGGCAGCTCGGTCAGGTGGGCGAGCGACGTGTAGCCGGTGCCGAAATCGTCCACCGACACGGTCAGCCCCAGCGCGCGCAGCCGCGCCAGTGTGGTGGGCGCGTGCTCGATGTCCTCGATCAGCATGCGCTCGGTCAGCTCCAGCTCCAGCCACTGGCCCTTGGCGCCGGACTCGGCCAGCACCTGCTGCACGGTGTCGGCGAAGCCGTCCAGGTGGAACTGCATGCGCGAGAGGTTGACGGCGATGCGCATCGGCCCGTGGCCCTGGGTCAGGCCCTGCTCGCGCCAGCGCCGCGCGGTCTGCGCGGCCTCGCGCAGCACCCATTCGCCCAGCGCCAGCATCAGGCGATGGCGCTCGGCGACGAAGATGAAACTGTCCGGCGACAGCAGGCCGCGCTGCGGATGGCGCCAGCGCAGCAGCGCCTCGGCGCCGGACAGCTGACCGGTGGCGGCCTCCACCTGCGGCTGGAAGAACAGCTCGAACTCGTTGCGCGTCAGGCCCTGGGCCAGCTCGGCTTCCAGCACCAGGTCGGCATAGGCGGTCTGGGCCAACACCGACTCGAAGAACTGGTAGGTCGCCCGGCCGCGCGCCTTGGCGCGGTACATGGCCGTGTCGGCATGCTGGATCAGCTCATCGGCATGGCGCCCATCGTCCGGGAACACCGCCACGCCGATGGACGGCGTGACCGACAACGCGCGGCCGTCGGCCTTCACCGGCACCTCGACGACGGACAGCAGCGCCTCCAGCACGACGACGATGTCCTGGCGGCTTTGCAGGTCGGTCAGCAGCACGACGAACTCGTCGCCGCCGAAGCGCCCCACCAGGTCGCTGGCACGCAGCGCACCGACCAGCCGCTCGGACACGGTGGTCAGCACCTGATCGCCTTGCAGATGGCCCAGTGAGTCGTTGACGCGCTTGAAGTTGTCCAGGTCGATGAACAGCAGCGCCAACATCTCGCCCTTGCGCTCGGCCTGGCGCATCAGCAGCGCCATGCGGTCCATGAAGGCCGCGCGGTTGAGCAGGCCGGTCAGCGAGTCGTGGTGGGCCAAGTGGTGGATGCGCGCCTCGCGGTCCAGCCGGTCGCGGATGTCGCGCACGATGGTCATGCGCAGCTTCTCACCATCGCGCTCCAGCGTGCGCACGATGAACTCCACCGGGATGCGCGTGCCGTCCTTGTGCTTGACCGCCGTCTCATAGCGCAACTCGCGGCCCTGACGCATGACCTCCTTGACCTTGGGCAGCTCGTCCGGCGCGATGAAGGTCAGCACATGCCGCCCCACCATCTCCTCCAGCGTGTAGCCCACCAGCGCGCAGCACGGCGGGTTCACGTCGGTGGTGATGCCGTCCTTGTGGAACAGGATGCCCTCGACCGTGGCCTGCATGAACTTGTCCAGCCGCGCCTGCGACTCGCGCACCTGGCGCTCGGCCAGCCGGTGCTTGGTGATGTCGTTGATGAGCACGCAGCTGGCCACCGGCTCGCCGTCCGGCCCCAGCTGAGGGATCAGATGCACCTCAATCCAGCGCGGCGTGCCATCGCCCTGGGGCAGCTCGCGCTCGTAGCTGACGGCCACACGCTCGGTCAGCACGCGCTCCACGGCGGGCTGGATCAGCGCGGCGGCATCCGCGCCGATGATCTCGGCGAAGGTCTTGCCCAGGACGCTCTGCTCGGTGTGGCCGAAGGCCTCGGCATAGCCACGGTTGGCGAATAGGCAGACCTGGGTCTTGGCGTCGTACAACGCGAGCCAGACCGGCAGGTAGTCGGCCAGCAGCTTGAAGCGCGCAGCGTCCAGCGCGCGCGCCGCCAGCTCGTCGGCGTGGCTCATGGTTTGGAGAGCGTCTCGCGGGCCAGACACAGGTCGTCCCAAGCGCCGGCCTTGTCGGCCGGGGTTCGCAACAGATAGCCGGGATGGTACGTGACCACCAGCGGCAGGCCGCGCCAGCGGTGCACGCGGCCGCGCAGCCGGCCCAGCGGCTCGGGGCTGGCGGTCAGCCGCCGCGCCGTCTGCAGGCCCATGGCCAGCACCAGCCGTGGCCGCAGCAGCTCGGCGAGCCGCGCCAACACCGCCTCGCCGGCGTCCAGCTCGGCCGGCTGCG
>JBKBOJ010000074.1:0-13766 GCA_046294815.1 Roseateles sp.
CGGTGATGACCAGGCTGTTGTTGCCCGGGTTGGCGTTGATGGTGTTGTTGGGGCTGATCAGCGGGCGCAGCACGGCCACCAGGTTGTTGGCGTTCTCGTGCTGGATGCGGAAGATCTGCGTCAGGACCTGGTCGCCGCGCGCATTGCTGGTCTCCACTGCGACCGAGCTGGCCTGCAGCTTGGCATCGGCCTCGGGCAGCACCTTCAGAAAGCCCGACGACTCCACCACCGTGAAGCCCAGCCCGCGCAGCGCCGCCAGGTAGTTGCGGTAGGCCGTGGCCACCGACACCGGCTGCTCGCTGTAGACCGTCACCGTGCCCTTCACGCGCGGGTCGATGATGATTTGCCGGTCCAGCATCACGCCGATGGCGCGGGTCACGGCCTCGATGTCGGCATTGACGAAGTTCAGCGTGACCGGCGAGCTGGCCTTGACGGCCGGGCCGCGCGGTTTCGCGCGCTGCACGGTGGTGCCGTCGGGCTGGGCTTCGGGGGCGCCGGTGACCAGCATCAGCGCGGCGATCGCGACGGCAGTGGCGGTGCGTGGGGGATTCATGATCATCCGATCGTCAAGACGGAACGCGCGCCCTGGCGGCGCCCGATGATGTTCAGCAGATTGTTGAGCGCTTCCTCGCGGCCCGGCGCGGCGCTGGCCTCGCCGACGAAGCGGCTCTTGCCGCCCGGGCTCAGCGTGCCGGTGCCGCTGAGCAGCAGCGCGCCCTCCAGCGTGGACAGCCGCAGCGTGCTGGTGCCGGGGCTGGACGGCTCGGCCATCAGGCTGAGCCGGTAGCTGCCCAGCGGCGCGACGGTGGACACGCGCGACGAGAGGTTGAGCAGGTCCAGGTGCAGCTCACCGCTTTGCCGCCAACGCCCCTGGGCCGACTCCAGCCGCAGCTCGCGCGCCGACAGGCGCAGCGTGCCACCCAGTTGCAAGGTGTTCCATGGCGTGCCCAGGCCCGACAGCAGGCCGGCGGGCAGCCGCACCAGCCAGTCGGCGCGGTTGTCCACACTGATGGCGAGCCGGCCCAGGCCGGGATACACGCCCAGGCGCAGCTCGCCGTTGGTGCAGCAGGCCTGCTCGGCTGCGAGCTGCAGGCCCAGGCCCTGCACGCGCATGCGCCAGCTCAGCCGCCCGGGCAGGGTTGCGGCATCGCGGCTGCCGGCACCGCCGGTCAGCACCAGCACGCCGGAGCCGCGCCAGATGCTGCCGCGCGTGTCGACGATGAGCAGGCGGCCGTCGGTGGCCGAGGCCAGCGCGCGTGCCAGCCAACTGGCCGGCGCGAACGCAATGACGGCGGCCAGCAGGCCGATCAGCGCGCCCGCCACGCTCCAGCGGCTGGCCGTGCCGTGCCGCACCGCGCGTCCGGCGGGGGCCGGGTCCTGCAGCGGGTCCGGCTTCTTGTTGAACCAGGCCATCAGGCGTCTCCCAGCACGAGCACCAGGCTGCCCGAATAGCCCGTGGGGCCGCGCGTCAGCTGGGCTTCGACCGGCCGGGCGCGCGCGGCCGAGCGCACCTCGCTCAGCCAGGCCTGCAGCGCGGGCGGCGTGATGCCGTTGAGCGTCACCGTCGCGCGGCCGCCGCTGAGGTTGAGCCGCGCCACCGGCCCGAGGTGCTCCACCGAGGCCTGCAGTGCCGCCTGCGCCTGGGCCATGGGCACGCTGGGCGCGGCGCGCAGCAGGCGGACCTCCTGGGCCTGCGCCTGCATCTGCTGCAGTTGCAGCTCCAGCTTGTCGAGCTCGACGGGCGCGCTGCGCAGCGTGCGCAGCGCCGGGGCGACGAGCACCGACCAGACCAGCAGCACCGCCAGCAGCGCCGCCACGCCGGCCACGGCCATGCGTTCGCGCTCGCCCAGCGCCTGCCACTGCGCCAAGGCCTGCGCGCGGGCCCGGGTGAGGTGCGCCTGGAGGCCGTTGCCGGCGGACGAAGAAGTCGAGGAGCGGGCCATCAGCGGCCTCCTTGCGCGCCGGCGCGGCTGATCGTCAGCCGGCCTTCGGCGCTGTCGAGCTGCCAGCCGTCGCTGAGCAGCTGGCTGCGGAAACTGTCGATCTGCGCAGGCGTCCAGCCCTGGGCCGACAGCGTCAGCCGCCCCAGCTCGAAGGCCAGCGCGTCGATCGGCGCTCGGTCGGCCGGCCAGGCGGTGGCGGCTGCGGCCAGCAGCGCTTCGAGGTCTTGCTCGCCCACGCTGCCGGCACTGGCGCGCAGCAGGTCCAGGTTTCGTTGCATCTGCAGCGGTGCGTCCAGCGGCGCGCGGATCTGCGGGAAGGCGGCCATCAGCGTGGCCGCCAGCGCCGCGCGCTTGTCCTTGATCTCGGCGTTCTGCCGCCAGGCCCACAGATTGAGCCCCAGCAACTGCACGACCACCAGCGCCGCCAGGCCCCAGCGCACCGGCTGCCAGGTCTTGCGCATCAGCGCGCGGCCCAGCATGCGCAGCGCGCGCATGCCGCGGGCGCGAGGCGCCAGGTCGAACTGGCGCAGGTTCCAAGCGCTGTCGATGGCAGCCAGGGCACGCTGCGCCCGCGTCTGCACGCCCACGGCCGTGCCCAGCCAGCGCTCGGCGGCCGCCGCCGCACCGGGCGTGGCGGTCCATTGCGCGGTCAGCACCAGGCTGGGCGGGAACAGCTGCCGGCTCAAGCCCCCCTGCAGCGGCAGCGTCGTGACGCCGTCGCTGTGACTCCAGCGCAGCGCCACGGCATCGGCGCTGGCGCCCGCGGCTTCGAAGAAATGGCCGCGCGGTGGTTCCTCGGGCCAGGACAGTGGCGCGACGCGGTCGACGAAGACATGGGCGGCGTCCAACTGCGCCAGGTGCTCGGCCAGCCAGGCCCGCGACGTGATGGCCACCCAGGCCGTGTCGCCGCCCTCGGCATCGGGCTCCAGCGCGAAGTGCAGCGTGTCGGGGTCGTCCAGCAGCAGCTCTTCGAGCTTGCCGGCCAGCGCGGCGCGCATCTGGCGCCCCGCGCGCGGCAGCTCCACGCGGCGCCAGCTGAGGTCGCCGTCGTCGACCAGCGCGATGACGTTGTCCGCCGCCGGCAGCGCGGCGGCGGGGCTGCGGCCCTCGCTGGCGATGTGGCGCTCGTCGGGTGTCAGCACCCAGTCGTACTCGCGCGGCGCATCGCTGGCAGGCGCGGTGCGGCCCGCCGCACACAGGCGCGGCCGGGGGGGGAGGAACAGCAGCAGTGTGCTCATGGGGGGGCGAGGGCGCGGCGCATTCTAGGAGCCTGTCGGGCCTTGGATCGGGAGCGCGTTGGGCCCCAGGCCCAACCCGATGGGGCCCAAAGCCCGACAGGCTCCCAGGAGCGGGTTTCGGTGGGGCTCGCAATCATTCAGCGCTGCAGGATCTGGCTGATGCGCTCGCGCGCCAGCACCACCATGCTCAGCCCGTCACGCTGGATCAGCGAGCGCTGCTCGAGCTGGCGTTCGTCCAGCCGCAGCCGGCCCGTGACGATGAAGAAGGACGAGTCCACCGACGCGCGGGCGGCGTCCAGGGCCACGCCGTTGGGCAGGTACGGGGCGGCTTCGGCCACGTTCTGCAGCGGCCGCCCCTTGCGGCCCTGCACGAGGCGCTCGGCCGAGGCCAGGTCCACGCCGTCGAACAGCGCGGCGATGACCTCACGCGGCGCGGTGTTCAGATTGACCGGCGTGGCCTTGGGCAGCAGCACCACATAGGGTTGCAGCCGGGCGATGGTGTCGGGGCTCAGGCCCAGCCAGTTCAGCTGGTCCAGCCCGGCCGGGCGCAGCGGGCCGCTGTCGCGCTCGCCGCTGCTGGCGGGGCCGGAGGCCGGTGCCGGCAGCGCCGCGCGCAGGCCCTCCGCGATGACGGCTGCCGTACCGGGCGGCGCGTTGACCTGGTTGCACAGCCGCTCCAGCACGCGCAGCTCCAGCGCCGGCACCTGGTTGCCGCCCAGCAGCGCGCGCAGGTTGTAGCGGCTCTGCGCGTCCTCGATGCTGCCGGACAGGAAGGCCTCGGGGCCTTCGTCGCTGGTCGCGCTGCTGCGCTCGGCGGCCAGGAAGGTGGACAGCCGCGCCTCGGCCAGCGGCACGGCCCAGGGCTCGCCCAGGTGGTCCACCGGCTTGTTGCGGTTGCCCTTGGCGTCTTCCAGCAGGATGAGGCGGGCCCAGTCCAGTGCGCCTTGCAGGATCCAGGCGCTCTGCGCGCGGGCGCGGCCGGCGGCCTCGATCTGCACGGCGCGGTACTGCTGCCAGACCATGCCGGCGGCGAGGCTGGCGATCAGCGTGACGATGATCATCGCGGTCAGCAGCGCCGCCCCGCGTTGCTGTGGGCGCCGGCTCATCGGACGGTGACCTCCAGCTCGCGCGTCAGCGTGCCGTTGAGGCCGCTGCCTGCGGCGAACTGCAACGCGATGCGCAGGCCCGCCGGCGGCGCCGTGTTCTTGGCCGGTGGGCCGGCCGGGTTGCTGCCCGCTGGGTTGCCCTGGGTGTTGCCGGTCGACTGGCAGTTGCTCCAGGCATTGCCCCAGAAGCAGTAGAACTGCCACGCGGCCACGCCGTCGAAGGCGCGCAGCGCCAGCTTGCGCTGGGCCAGCTGCTGCAGGCCGCGCTCGCGCTGGTCGGCCAGGTCTTGCAGCGTGCGTTGCGGCGGACTTTCCCAGCGCCACAGGCTGCCCTCGCGCAGGCTCCAGACCACCACTTGCAGGCCCAGCGGTGCCTGCCGTGTCAGCACCAGGTTGCCGCCGTCGAAGGCCAGCGGCTCGATCGGGCCGTGGCTGTTCTGCAGCGCGCGCAGATCGACCTCCCATTGCGCCAGCACGGTCTGCAGCCGGGCAGTCTGGGCCAGGCGGGTCTGGGCGATCTCGCGGCTGCGCACCAGCGCGTCAATGCCGCGCCAGGCCATGGCGGCCATGGTGGCCATGACCAGCAGAGCCACCAGCACCTCCACCAGCGTAAACCCGCGCTGCCGCAACGCGCGCATCAGAACCGCCCCATGATGGTGGACAGCGTCAGCAGCGGCTGGCCCTGGTCGTCGCTGATGTCGGCGTCGACGCGCCGGAACAGCGGGTTGGGCGTGGGGCTGACGCGCAGCTTGCCGCCATAGTTGCGGCCCAGCTGCTCGCAGCTGATGGGCTGCTCGCCGATGTCGGGGAACTGCTGGGTCAGGCGCAGCTCGGTCAGCAGGTTTTCGGCACACCACTGCGCGGCGCTGATCTGGGCGAGGCGCTCGGCGTTGTTGGCCAGCGCACCGGCCGCCTTGATGCCCGCACCCAGCGCGATGGCCACGATGACCAACGCCACCAGCACTTCGATCAGCGTGAAGCCCTGCTGCTTCCTCATGGTGTGGCGACGACATCGAAGGCCGCGAGGCCGTCGGTGGCCAGCACCAGGCTCTGGCTGCCCAGCTGCAGCCGCAGCTGCTGGGCCGGGATGACGGGCTCCGGGCCCAGCACCAGCCCGGGATTCTGGGCAGTGGCGCTTGGGATGCTGACCGCGACCGGGTCACCCAGCCAGCGCGACGGCAGCTCGATGGTGGGCGGCAGGCCGGCGAAGTGGAAGTCCTCGCCGGCCTTGACGCCCTTGGGAATCCAGCGCACGGCCAGCCCCGAGGCGCGGCTCTCGGCGCGCGCGGTCTCCAGCAGCGCCGCCAGGCGCTGGGCCTCGCGCTGCAGCTGCAGTTCGGTGGGGTCGCGCAGGGCCAGCGAGATCGTCGCGCTGGTGATGGCGATCAGCGCGACGACGACCAGCAGTTCGATCAGCGTGAAGCCGCCGACCCGGCCGGCATCACTGCCAGGAACCGATGTCCGCGTCACGACCCTCGCCACCGGCACGCCCGTCGGCGCCAAAGCTGTAGACGTCGACCTCACCCTTCACGCCCGGATTGGCGTATTGGTAGGGGTGGCCCCAGGGGTCGTTGGGCAGCTTCTCCAGGTAAGGCTTCCAGTTGGGCGGTGGCGTGCCGGTGGTGGGCTTGCGCACCAGCGCCTCCAGCCCCTGCTCGGCACTGGGGTAGCGCTGGTTGTCGAGCTTGTAGAGCTTGAGCGCCTGCATCAGGTTGTTGACGTCCGTGCGCGCGGCAGTGACGCGGGCGTCCTCGGCGCGGTCGAGCACGTTGGGCACCACGAGCGCGGCCAGCACGCCGATGATGACGAGCACGACCAGCAGTTCGATCAGCGTGAAGCCGCGGGCAAGCAAGGAACGGCGCATGGCGGGAGCGTGAGAGTGCGAGAGCTGAGTTGAGCGGGCCATCATAATGGGCCATGCTCGCGCGTTTGATGGCGTTCTCGGTGTGGCTGCTGCTGGGCGGCTCGGTGGCCTTTTGGGGTCTGCAACTGCTGGTCCGACCGCTGGCGATGCCGTCGTCGGCCGTGCCGGCTGCCGAGGCCCGCGTGACGCAGGTGGATTTGTCGCGGCTGTTGGGCGCCGTGGCTGCCGAGCCGGCGCCAGCGCCCGAGGCAGTGGCGTCGACGCGGCTGCGGCTGCTGGGTGTCGTGGCGCCCCACCCCGCGCGCGCCGCTGCCGCCGGCGAAGGGGTGGCCCTGATCGAGGTGGACGGCGTGCCACGCACGGTGCGCGTGGGCGCGCTGGTCGACGGCGAACTGCGCCTGCTGCGCGTGGATGCCCGCAGCGCCAGCCTGGGCCGGCTGGGCGAAGGCGCCAGTCAGGTGCTGGAAATCAGCGCGCCGCCGACACCGTCGACTGGCAGCCTGCCGGTCGCGACGCCGTCGCCGGTGGTGCTGGGTGGCAATCCGCCCGGGGCGGCGGCCGGCCTGCTGCCGGGGCCGGGCCAGCCGCCGGCCGGCGCAGCGCCCAGTGTGTACGGGCAGCCGCTGGCCACACCGACAGCGGGGCCGCAGCGCGACGAAGGCCAGTCGCCGCAGGCGCAGATGCGCTGAGCCTAGGAGCCTGTCGGGATGTTGGCGTCGGCCGGCGGCTTGGCCAACCGGGCTTCGGCGACCTCGTGCAGGTCGGTCAGCAGCGCCGCGGCGGCGCGGATCATGGGCCAGGCCAGCGCCGCGCCGGTGCCGTCGGCGCTGTTCATGCCCAGCTCCAGCAGCGCCGAGGCGTGGAACAGCGCCAGCGCCTCGTCCAGCCCGCGGTGCACGTGGCTGCGGCAGAACACCGCGTAGTCGGTGACCGGTGCGCAGATCCGTGACGCGAGCTTGAGCGCCGCGCAGGCAGCGATGCCGTCCACGATGATGAGGCTGCGCTTGCTGGCTGCCACCAGCATCGCACCCACCATGACGGCCAGCTCGTGGCCGCCGAAGGCGGCCAGCAGGTCCATGGGTTCGCGCGCGTCGCGGTGCCGCGCCTGCGCGCCGTGCAGCACGTCCAGCAGGTGCACCAGCTCGTCCTGGCGCATCGTGGGCCCGGAGACGACGAAGTTGCGCACCGGCTTGTCGGCCAGGCGTGACAGCACCAGCGCCGCACATTCCGCCGAGCCCTGGCCCATGCCGGCGCAGGCCAGCACGTTGCCGGGCAGGTTGTCGGCGATCTCCATGCCCACACGCACGCCGGCGTGGGCCTGCTCCAGGCTCATGGCCTGGGCGGTGCGCGCGTTGCGCGTGCCGTGCGCGACCTTGCGGGCCAGCAGCCGCGCGTGGGGCGGCAGGGTGTCGGCCACGCCGCAGTCCACCACGGTCAGGTGCAGGCCTTGCAGCCGCGCGAAGACGGACACGGGCAATTGGGCATGCAGCGCCATCTGCACCTGGTCGCGCGTGGCGCGGCCCCAGTGCGCCCCCACGCCTTCGACGACGATGCCGTGGTCCGCGGCGAACAAGGCCAGCACCGGGTCGCGGAAGCGCGGCGTCAGGCTGTTCTGCACCAGGCCCAGCCGCACGGCCAGCGGTTCCAGTTCGCCGAGCCCGCCCGCGATGGCCGAGCGGCGGTCGACGCGGTCGCGCAAGGCCCGCTCCAGCTCGGGATTGGCAGTGGGTGAGATCAGCGACTGTTGGGCGACGGTCATGGCGCAGGCGGCGACGGACCCCCGGATTTCAACTCAACCCAGGAACAATCGGTAGGCTGGATTGGCGGTTTCGTCCTCAAACGGGTAGTTCAAGCCTTCGAGGAAGCTGCGCAGCGCGGCGGTATCGCCCCGCGGCACCTGGATGCCCACAAGGATGCGGCCGTAGTCCGCGCCCTGGTTGCGGTAGTGGAACAGGCTGATGTTCCAGTCCGGGTGCATGCTGGACAGGAACTTCATCAGCGCGCCCGGCCGCTCGGGGAACACGAAGCGGTAGAGCCGCTCATTGCGCGCCAGTTCGCTGCGGCCGCCCACCATGTGGCGCACATGCTGCTTGGCCAGCTCGTTGTGCGTCAGATCCAGCGTCTCGAAGCCGGCCTTGCTGAAGTTGCGCGCCAGCTTGGCGGCTTCCTCGGGCTTGCTGATGGCGATGCCGACGAAGATGTGGGCGACGCTGGCGTCGGCAATGCGGTAGTTGAACTCGGTGACGCTGCGCGGCCCCAGCAGTTCGCAGAAGCGCTTGAAGCTGCCGCGCGCCTCGGGGATGGTGACCGCGAACAGGGCTTCGCGCTGCTCGCCCACCTCGGCGCGCTCGGCGACGAAGCGCAGGCGGTCGAAGTTCATGTTGGCGCCGCAGGTCACCGCCACCAGCGTCTGGCCCTTGGCGCCCGTCCTGGCAACATACTGCTTGAGCGCGGCCACGCCCATGGCGCCGGACGGCTCCAGGATGGAGCGCGTGTCCTCGAAGACGTCCTTGATGGCCGCGCAGACAGCGTCGGTGTCCACGACGATGAAGTCGTCGACCAGTTCGCGGGCGATGCGAAAAGTCTCCTCGCCGACCAGCTTGACGGCCGTGCCGTCGGCGAACAGGCCCACATCGGTCAGCGTCACGCGCTTGCCGGCCCTGACGGAGCGCAGCATCGCGTCTGAATCGGTCGTCTGCACGCCGATGATCTTGATCTCGGGCCGCAGCGCCTTGACGTAGGCGGCCACGCCGGAGATCAGGCCGCCGCCGCCGATGGCCACGAAGATGGCGTCGATGGGGCCGGGGTGCTGCCGGAGCAGTTCCATCGCGATGGTGCCCTGGCCGGCGATGACGTCGGGGTCGTCGAAGGGATGGACGAAGGTCAGGCCTTGCGCTCGCTCCAGCTCCAGCGCGTGGCCGTAGGCGTCGCTGTAGCTCTCGCCGTGCAGCACCACCTCGCCGCCCAGCGCCTTGACGGCGTCGACCTTGACCTGGGGCGTCGTGACCGGCATCACGATGACGGCGCGGCAGCCCAGCTTGCGCGCCGACAGGGCCACGCCCTGAGCATGGTTGCCTGCGGACGCGCAGATCACGCCCGCCGCGCGCTGCTCGGCGCTCAGGTGGGCCATCTTGTTGTAGGCGCCGCGCAGCTTGAAGCTGAATACGTCCTGCTCGTCCTCGCGTTTGAGCCAGACCTTGTTGCCCAGGCGCTTGGACAGCTTGACCGCGTGGGTCAGGTCGGTCTCGCGGGCCACCTCGTAGACGCGCGCATTCAGGATGCGCTGCAGGTAGCTGCTGCCCGGCGGCAGCATGGCCGGCACGAGGGGCGTGGCTTTGGGCGCGGGCGGGCGGCGGCGCGAGGGGGCGCTCATCGGGTCTCCAGGGGCTTGTTGCGGCGCCGCATGATAGGCGAGCCCCCTCAGGCGGGACCGCCGTCCGCCTTCGGAGAAAAAAAACCCGAGCTCTTGCAAGCTCGGGTTGAATCCACCATGGAGGCGGTGGAGGAGACAATCGATGCGAAAACGTTTTCGCCTGGGAGAAGTGTAGCGCCGAGTTATGCTGCGCTGCAATAATTTTCGTGAACGATTTGGAGGCTGGCCCCTAATGACAATGGAATGCACCGTCAGCTGGCTGGGCCCCGAGGGGCCCAGCGGCATGAGCTTCGTCGCCGAGACGGGCAGCGGCCATGTGCTGGCCATGGATGGCGCACCGGACGGCGGCGGCCGCAACCTGGCGCCGCGGCCGATGGAAACCGTGCTGGCCGGCACCGGCGGCTGCACGGCCTACGACGTGGTGTTGATCCTGAAGCGCGGCCGGCACGACGTCAGAGGCTGCCGTGTCACGCTGAAGGCCGAGCGTGCAACCAGCGACCCCAAGGTGTTCACGGCCATCCACTTCCACTTCATCGTCAGCGGCAGGGGGCTCAAGCCCGAGATCGTCGAGCGCGCCGTGAAGCTGTCGCACGAGAAGTACTGCTCGGCCACCGCGATGCTGGCCAAGACCTCGGCCATCAGCACGTCGTTCGAGGTGGTGGAGGTCTGACGACAGAGGCTTAGATGCGGTGCGCCACGGTCGTCATGACCTTGGCCGCGGCGCGCATCAGGCCCTGGACGGCGGGCGGCAGTGGCAGCGCGCCCGCTGCCAGCGCGGCCTCGGCGTGAGCGGCCTCATCCACCTTCATCTGCTCGACGATGGCCCGCGAAGCGGTGTCGGCCGCCGGGAGTCGGTCGAGGTGGGAGGCGAGGTGGGCTTCCACTTGTCGCTCCGTTTCGACGACGAAGCCCAGGCTCCATTTGTCGCCCGCAAGGCCGGCCAGACTGCCCCACGCGAAGGCGCCACCCCACCACAGCGGTGCCAGATGGCTGGTGTGGGTGCCCAGTTGTGCCACGCGCTCGGCCGTCCAGGCCAGGTGGTCTAGCTCCTCCCTCGCCGCATGCTCGAAATGGCGGCGCAAGTCGGCGTCGCGGCTGAACAGGGCCTGGGCCTGGTACAGGGCCTGCGCGCAGATTTCGCCCACATGGTTGACCCGCATCAGCGCGCCCGACTGGCTTGCCTCTTGGTCGCTCAGGGACGCAGTGGTGGCCGCCGCCGGTGAAGGACGTTCGGCGCGGGCCGGCGCGAAGACGGTGCGCAGCCCGGAGTCCAGCGCGGTCAGGAGGCGATCCTGGATGCTGGTTGCGCGTGGAAGCGTGCTGCTTGCGTCTTGATGCATTCCGTTGGCCATTGTTTCGATGAAGAAATCATGAAAAGGAGCGTCGCGTTGTCCCCTTGCAACGACAACGCAAAATTTCATATCCGTGAATTCCCGAGGGGGCGAACCTGTAGTGGAATACGCGCACTTCCTCACGGGAGGTGCGCAGCCGATCCCCGGGATTGCGGGATTGGTTGCTCGGACGAATTTCTAGGAGTATCGAATGAAGAAAGCTCTGATTGCCCTGGCCGTGCTCGGTCTGACCGGCGGCGCCGCTATGGCGCAATCCTCGGTGACGCTGTTCGGCATCGTGGACGCCAACGTGCGTTACACCAAGTCCAGCGGCCAAACGCTGAAGCAGCTGGGCACCGATGGCCTGAACAGCAGCCGCCTCGGCGTGCGTGGCACGGAAGACCTGGGTGGCGGCCTGAAGGCTGGCTTCTGGCTGGAAGCTGCGCTGAGCCCCGATACCGGCGCGGTCGATTCGTCCCGCTTCTGGGGCCGTCGCGCCAGCGTCAGCCTGATCGGTGAATTCGGCGAAGTGCGCCTGGGCCGTGGCATGACCTCGACCCGCCTGCACATCTACGACTTCGACCCGTACTCGACGACCGGCCTGGGCGACGTGTCCAAGGTCTACTCGGTGCTGGGCAGCGGCGCCGACACGCTGAACCGTGCCGACAACCAGGTCCAGTACTTCCTGCCCAGCAACCTGGGTGGCTTCTACGGCTCGGTGGACGTCGCCGCTGGCGAGGGCGCGGTGGGCAAGAAGGCCATCGGTGGCCGCATCGGTTACAAGAACGGTCCGTTGCATGTCTCCGCTGCGCTGGAGAACACCACCGGCGCCGGCAACGACAAGTTCAAGCAGACCAGCATCGGTGGTGCCTACGACTTCGGCGTCGTGCGTCCGTCGTTCAACTACAGCGAGAACAAGTTCCGCGCCGCCAAGCAGACGATCTACACGTTCGCGCTGACCGCCCCGGTGGGCCAGCAGGGCCAGGTTCTGGCGTCCTACACCGACTCCAAGGCGAACAACGCTGCCGAGGCCATCAGTGGCGTGGGCGACGCCAAGCTGCTGGCTGTGGGCTACGTGCACAGCGTGTCCAAGCGTACCGCGCTGTACACGACCTTTGCCGAAATCAAGAACGACAAGCTGGGCCGCTTTGCCGTGGCCGGTTCGCCGGCGGTCGCCAACGGCGCCAGGTCGACCGGTTTCGACGTGGGCATTCGCCACAGCTTCTGATGGTCGGCGGCCATCGGCCGCTGCCCTTCAAAGCCAAGCCGCCTTCGGGCGGCTTTTTTGTTTGTCACGTCTAGGAGCCTGTCGGGCTTTGGGTCGGGATCGCCCCGCCAATCACCCCGGCCCTTCGGGTTGGGTCTGCAAGGGGGGCTGATCCGGCGTTGCAAATGCTCGCTGGGCATCAAGCCGAGGTCCGCTTTGCGCCTGGGCTGAACCCCCTTGCAGGCCCAACGCGCTTCCGACCCAAGGCCCGGCAGGCTCCAAGGACAGGGCAATTGCTGTGGGCGAGGCGCAACAGCCTCGGTGGAGTTAGGGGACAGTTCGCTGAGAATGATTGTGTTTGCCATACCCCTTACAGGAGACAACCTTGATGAAAAAAGCATCCTTCGCCGTTGCCGTTCTGGCCGCCAGCACTTCGGCTGCCTGGGCTCAATCCAGCGTGACCCTGTATGGCATCGTGGACGCCGCCGTGCGCTACGCCAGCAATGCCAACGCCGGCACCTCGACCAAGACTGTTGTGCCCGGCGGCATGTCGCAGAGCCGCCTGGGGGTGAACATCACCGAGGACATGGGTGGCGGCCTGAAGGCCCTGGCCAATTTGGAGCACCGCCTGCAGTCCGACACCGGCGCGGTCAGCGGCAACCCCGATTTTTGGCGTCAGGCCTGGGTCGGTCTGCAGTCCAGTGAGTTCGGCCAGATCCGCCTGGGTCGCCAGTACAACATTCTGTTCGACCTCTACACGTCCAGTTTCCCGTCGTTTCGTTATTCGCCTTATATCGAGGCTTACAAGCCCGAAATTGGCCTGGCGATGACGGCGCGCCAGGACAACATGGTCAAGTACCTGGTTCAGCTCGGCAACGTTTACGGCGAGATCCAGGTGAGCGCGGGCGAAGGCGCCACCGGTACTGCGGCCATCCAGCCGGCCAAGACCATCGGTGGTCTGCTGCGCTACAGCGATGGCAAGTTGGCGGCCGGCGGTGCCTACCTGCAAGCCACCGAGCAGACCGGCAAGAAGATCAAGGCCACCGTGCTGGGTGCGTCCTACACCGACGGTCCGCTGTACGTGCACGCCTCCTGGGGTGAGAACAAGTTCGATTCGATCTCCGGCCTGATCACCGGTCCTACCTCGATCAGCGATGCGACGAGCCCGTTCCGTGTGGCCGTCTCGACCCGTGGCGCTTACACCAGCGGCCTGCTGGGCGCGAACGTGTTCAACACGAACTCGACGGACATCAAGACCCGCACGATGTACATGTTTGGCGCCACGTACCAGTTGACGCCTCAGCTCAACATCGGTGCCAACGCCTGGTTGACCAAGCAGAAGCACTACGGCTTGGCCATCGCCCCGCTGGGTCTGTCGACCACGGCGAACGGCACGTCCAAGGCTGACTTCTACGCCATGGTGCTGGACTACGCCTTCTCCAAGCGCACCGACGCTTACCTCGAGGTCGACTACACGAAGACCAGCGGCGCTGTCATGTTCGCCAACGGCGCTTCCAAGCGCGGTGGCACGATGGTGGGCTTGCGCCACCGCTTCTGATCCACGCCGGGCGCTCAGCCCGGTTCATCGAAACGGGCCGCATCAGCGGCCCGTTTTTCTTGGTGGCATCCGACTTGCGTTAGGACTTTCCCGGGAGCGCCGGGGCAGCGGCCTTCGCCATGATCGCGCCTTCGCGCGGTACAGAG
>JBKBOJ010000075.1:0-13642 GCA_046294815.1 Roseateles sp.
TGACCGACCAGATCGCCTGCCCCGGCGGCGACTACTGCGCGCTGGCCAACGCCCGCTCGCTGCCGCTGGCCGCGGCCATCGCCGAGCGCTACCAGGACATCGACGAGCTCGAAGACCTGGGCGAGATCGACCTGCACATCAGCGGCTGCATCAACAGCTGCGGCCACCACCACAGCGGCCACATCGGCGTGCTGGGCGTCGACAAGGACGGCACCGAGTGGTATCAGCTGACGCTGGGCGGCGGCGACGGCACGACGCTGGCCGGCGGCACGATGGCCGGCAAGGTCATCGGCCCCAGCTTCGCGGCCGACGAGATTGCCGACGCGATCGACGCCGTCATCGACACCTTCAAGCGCGAGCGCTTGGCCGGCGAGCACTTCATCGATGCGGTGAAGCGCCTGGGCATCGAGCCCTTCAAGGCCGCCGCCAACGCCGTGCGCACCTCAACCGCCAAGGCATGACCACCCCCACGCTCGCTCCGCTCACTGCCCCCCGAGGGGGCGCCTGTGAGTTCGAGGCGGCCCAGCACTCACTGAGCATGAAGTTCATCAACGCCACCACCTGCCCCTGGAAGCACGCCATCGGCGAGGACGGCCCCAAGCCCGACCCCGATCCGGCGCCCCACCGCCTGCTGACGCTGGAGCAATGGCATGCCGTGCGCGCCCACTGGCCGCAGGACCTGCCCGTCGCCATCGAGTTCCCGAACGACGCTGACGTCAACCAGCTCGTGCCCGATCTGGCGCGCATCGCGCTGATCGTGCTGGACTTCCCCAAGTGGACCGACGGCCGCGCCTACAGCCAGGCCCACATCCTGCGCAGCCGCCACAAATACACCGGCGCCATCCGCGCCCGCGGCGAGGTGCTGGTGGACATGATGCAACTGCTGGCCCGCACCGGCTTCGACGAAGTCATCCTGCGCGGCGACCAGAATCCCGCCTTCGCGCGCAAGGCGCTGGAGCTGTTCGAGCCGGTCGGTTTCTACCAGGGCGATGTCCGCGAGACGCGGCCATGGTTCCAGCGCCGGAGTGCAGCATGAGCGAAGTCAGCACCCTGCCCTGGGCCGCGCCGGCGCCGACGGTGGGCAACGCCATCGGCCTCTACGCCCAATGGACGCCGGCCCTGAACGCCAAGATCGACGCCGCGCTGCAGCGCCTGCGCGAGGCCAGCATTGCCCATGGCGACGGCCTGGTGCAGAGCAGCAGCCTGGGCGTGGAAGACATGGTCATCACCGACCTGATCTCGCGCACCGGTCTGCCCATCGCCATCGCGACGCTGGATACGGACAAGCTCCATCCCGAGACGCTGGCGCTGCTGCCGCGGATCAAGGCCCGCTACGGCTTCGACGTCGAGGTCTACAAGCCCGTCGCAGAGGCCGTCATCCAGTTCGTCGCCCGCGAGGGCGAGGACGCGATGACCAAGAGCATCGAGCTGCGCAAGGCCTGCTGCGGCCTGCGCAAGCTGGAGCCGCTGGGCCGCATGCTCAAGGGCCGCTCGGCCTGGATCACCGGCCTGCGCCGTGAGCAGTCGGGCGCCCGTGGCGACGTCGGCTTCGACGAGGACGACGGCCATGGGCGCCGCAAGATCAGCCCCATCGCCGACTGGACCTGGGGTGAGGTCTGGGCCTATGTCGAGAAGTACGCCGTGCCCTACAACCCGCTGCATGACCAGTTCATGCCCAGCATCGGTTGCGCGCCCTGCACGCGCGCCATCGCCGTGGGGGAAGACTTCCGCGCCGGCAGGTGGTGGTGGGAGAACTCAACGAAGGAATGCGGCCTGCACGCCAAATCATGAATGCTGCTGTGAAACCCGAACACCTCATCGCCGACGTCGACCACGCGCACCTGGATGCGCTGGAAGAAGAAGCCATCTTCATCCTGCGCGAGGTGGCCGCCAGCTTCGAGCGCCCCGCCCTGCTGTTCTCCGGCGGCAAGGACAGCTGCGTCGTGCTGCGCCTGGCCGAGAAGGCCTTCAAGATGAAGAACGCCGCCCACCCCAGCGGCTACTCTGGGGCGCTGCCCTTCCCGCTGGTGCACATCGACACCGGCCACAACTTCCCCGAGGTCATCACCTTCCGTGACCAGCGCGTCGCCGAGATGGGTGAGCGCCTGATCGTGGGCCACCTGGAAGACTCCATCGCCCGCGGCACCGTCCGCCTGGCCCACCCGCTGGAGAGCCGCAACGGCCACCAGACCGTCACGCTGCTGGAGACCATCGAGGAGCACAAGTTCGACGCGCTGATCGGCGGCGCCCGCCGCGACGAGGAGAAGGCGCGCGCCAAGGAGCGCATCTTCAGCCACCGCGACAGCTTCGGCCAATGGCAGCCCAAGGAGCAGCGCCCTGAGCTGTGGACGCTGTTCAACACGCGCATCCGCCCGGGCGAGCATTTCCGCTGCTTCCCGATCAGCAATTGGACCGAGCTGGACGTCTGGCTCTACATCGCCCGCGAGAACATCCCGCTGCCGTCGATGTACTACGCGCACCCGCGCCAGGTCATGCGCCGCAAGGGCCTGCTGGTGCCGCTGACCGAGGTGACGCCGCCGCTGGAGGGCGAGACCGTCGAGACCGTGCAGGTGCGCTTCCGCACCGTCGGCGACATGACCTGCACCTGCCCGGTCGAGAGCCCTGCCGCCAACGCGAGCGAGGTGGTCGCCGAGACGCTCACCGTGACGGTGAGCGAACGCGGCGCCACGCGCATGGACGACCGCACATCGGAAGCCTCGATGGAAAAACGCAAGAAGGAAGGCTATTTCTGATGAAAGCCCTGAGATTCCTCACCGCCGGATCTGTGGACGACGGCAAGTCCACACTGATCGGCCGCCTGCTCTTCGACAGCCAGGCCATCCTGGCCGACCAACTCGACACGCTGGAGCGCCGCGCCGCCGGCCGGCCCATCGACCTGAGCCTGCTGACCGATGGCCTGGAGGCCGAGCGCGAGCAAGGCATCACCATCGACGTGGCCTACCGCTACTTCGCCACCAAGACGCGCAAGTTCATCATCGCCGACGCGCCCGGCCATGAGCAGTACACGCGCAACATGGTCACCGCTGCGGCCGGCAGCGATGCCGCCGTGGTGCTGGTCGACATCACCAAGCTGGACCTGACGCAAGACGAGGTCACGCTGCTGCCGCAGACGCGCCGCCACTCGCTGCTGGCCCAGCTGCTGCGCGTGCCCAGCATCGTCTTCGCCGTCAACAAGATCGACGCGCTGGATGACGCGGCCGCGGGCTTTGCCAAGGTCAAGACAGCCCTGGACAAGTTCGCCGCTGCCGCCGGCCTGAACGTGGCCGCTACCGTGCCCGTCAGCGCGCTGCGCGGCGACAACGTGACCCAGCCGCTGGACGCCCCCTGGTGGACCGGCGAGAGCCTGCTGCAGGTGCTGGAGCGCCTGCCCACCAGCGCGGAGCGCGTGGACGCGCCGCTGTCGCTGCCGGTGCAGTACGTGCAAAAAGATGCCTACCAGTCCGCCGGCACCGGGTTCCAGCCACGCGTGCTGTGGGGCCGCATCGCGCATGGCGCCGTCAAGGCCGGCGACACCATCGAGGTGCTGCCGTCCCGACAGACCGCCGTGGTGGCCGAGGTGCGCCGCGCCGGCGAGACGGTGGCCAGCGCCGAAGCCGGCGACTCGGCCGGCCTGGTGCTGGACCGCCAGCTCGACGTGAGCCGCGGCGACTGGATCGTCACGCCCGGCACGGCGACGCCGACCAAGCACTTCGCCGCCACGCTGGCCTGGCTGGACACGGAGGCCGCCAAGCCCGGCCGCAAGTACTGGGTGCGCCACGGCAACCGCTGGGTGCAGGCCCGCATCTCATCGATCGACTCGGTGCTGGACATCAACAGCCTGCAGCCGCAAGACGCCCATGAGCTGCCCGTCAACGCCATCGGCCGCGTGCAGATGGAAGTGCAGCACGAGTTGCCCGTCGAGCCCTTCGCGGACAACCGCGTCGGCGGCGCGCTCATCGTCGTGGACCCCGCCAGCCACCGCACCAGCGGCGCGCTGCTGGTGGACGCCAAGCCCGCCACCACCGAAGAGGACTGGTGATGGCCGCGGGCAAGGTCGTCTTCGTCAGCGCCGGCCCCGGCGCGGCCGACCTGATCACGCTGCGCGGTGCGCGCGCGCTGGCTCAGGCCGAGGTCGTGCTGGTCGATGCGCTGGTCGACCCGGCCCTGCAAGACCTGGCCCCGCAGGCCCGCTGGGTCTTCGTCGGCAAGCGCGGCTTCGAGCACTCGGCCAAACAGACCGAGATCAACGCGCTGCTGGTCAAAGCCGCGCAAGAGCATGCGCTGGTCGTGCGGCTCAAGGGCGGTGACGCCAGCGTCTTCGGCCGCCTGGAAGAAGAGCTGCTGGCCCTGGCCCGCGCCGGCATCGCCTGCGAGGTGGTGCCGGGCGTCACCGCGGCGCTGGCCGCCGCTGCGCAGGCCCAGCGGCCACTGACGCGCCGCGGCCGCGGCCGCAGCGTGTCGCTGACCACCGCGATGACCGAGGCCGGGGATCTGCGCGCTGCGCGCTCGGCCGACACCGAAGTCTTCTACATGGCCGGTCGCCAACTCGCCGCGCTGGGGCGCCAACTGCTCGCCGCTGGCTGGCCGGCCGACACACCCGCGCTGGTCGTCAGCCGCGCCGGCTGTGCCGACGCCATCACCAGCGAGCATGCGCTGACCGACCTCGCCGCCGCCGCGCTGCTGCACCGGGGCCGGCCCACCGTGGTCACCGTCGGGGCCGGCGCAAGCCTTGTCGGAGATCAGGATCGGCCCGCGCCGGCCTCCAATAAAATCGACCTTTCGCCCGACGTCCTGCCGATGCAGGCGCCCCTCACCTCCAAGAGCACCTCATGACCCACGTCGTCACCGAATCCTGCATCCGTTGCAAGTACACCGATTGCGTCGATGTCTGCCCGGTCGACTGCTTCCGCGAAGGCCCCAACTTCCTGGCCATCGACCCCGACGAGTGCATCGACTGCGCCGTCTGCATCCCCGAGTGCCCGGTCAACGCCATCATGCCGGAGGAAGACGTACCCGGTGATCAGATCCACATGATCAAGATCAACGCGGAACTGGCCAAGAAGTGGCCCAGTATCACCAAGCGCAAGCCCGCCCTGCCCGACGCCGACGAGTGGAAGGACAAGACGGGCAAGCTCGACCAACTGATCCGCTAGAAACGGCCCACCCCCTACGCGCTTCGCGCGCCCCCTCAAGGGGGCACTCCCGGCCGCCCGGCAAAGCCGGATCGGCGGGAGTCGCTGGATGGGGCGCGGCGCGGAGCGCGCGCCAACCCTTTGCAGCGACAAAGCCATGACGAACAGCAGCACCCCTTCGATCATCGACACCGACGCCGTCATCGTCGGCGCCGGGCCGGTGGGACTCTTCCAGGTGTTCGAGTTGGGCCTGCTGGAGATCAAGGCTCACGTCGTGGACAGCCTGGCCTATCCCGGCGGGCAGTGCATGGAGCTGTACCCCGACAAGCCCATCTACGACATCCCGGCCGTGCCGGTGTGCACCGGCAAGGAACTGACCGACAACCTGCTCAAGCAGATCCAGCCCTTCGGCGCGACCTTCCATCTGGGCCAGGAGGTGACGGTCGTGCAAAAGCGCGACGATGGCCGCTTCTTCGTCGAGACCAGCAAGGGCACGCAGTTCGTCGCCAAGACCGTCTTCATCGCCGGTGGCGTCGGCAGCTTCCAGCCCCGCACGCTGAAGGTCGAGGGCATCGAGAAGCACGAGGGCCTGCAGGTGCACTACCGGGTGCGCGATCCGGCGGCCTTCGCGGGCAAGAACCTGCTCATCATGGGCGGCGGCGACTCGGCGCTGGACTGGGCGCTGAACTTCTGCGCCGCCCACGACGACGGCAACCCGCACAAGGCCGAAAGCGTCATCCTGGTGCACCGCCGTGACGACTTCCGCGCCGCGCCGGCCAGCGTGGCCAGGCTGCGCGAACTCTGCGAGGCGCAGCAGATGCAGTTCATCGTCGGCCAGGCCACCGGGCTGGACGAGCGCGACGGCCGGCTGGCCGGCATCAAGATCACCGGCAACGACGGCATCACCCGCGTCGTGCCCTGCGACCACGTGCTGGCCTTCTTCGGCCTGAGCCCCAAGCTGGGCCCCATCGCCGACTGGGGCCTGGCGCTGGAGCGCCGCCAGGTGGTCGTCGATACCGAGAAGTTCGAGACCAGCGTGCCCGGCATCTTCGCCGTCGGCGACGTGAACACCTACCCGGGCAAGAAGAAGCTCATCCTGTCCGGCTTCCACGAGGCCGCGCTGGCGGCCTTCGGCGCGGCGCCCTATGTGTTCCCGGACAAGCGCGTGCACCTGCAATACACGACGACCAGCCCCAAGCTGCACAAGGTGCTGGGCGTGGAGTCCCCGGTCTTCGACTGAAGCCAAGCCGCGCGATGCCGTGCTAGCGTGCGGCCATGAGCCAGATTGGCACCCTGTCCCTGCCCGAGCGGCCGCCCGCGAGCGACCCGAGCTGCCGGCCCGATGCCGAACCGCAGCTGCTGGCCGGTGGCCCGAAGGAGTGGCGTGTCAGCGGCGACTGGACGCTGCTGTCCCTGCGCGGCCGCTATGACGAGTTCCGCCGGCGCGTCGCCGCGGCGGCCGGCCCCGAGTCGCTGTGGGACCTGCGCGGGTTGGGCCGACTGGACACGGCCGGCGCGCTGACGCTGTGGCAGGGCTGGGGCGGCAAGCCGCCCGCACGGCTGCTGTGGCTGCCCGAGCATGTGACGCTGTTCGCGCAGTTCATGCAGCCCGCGGCGCCGCCGCCGCAGCGCCGCCGCGGGCCGGACGTGACGCTGCTGCAGGCCAGGCTCGCAGCCTTCGCGGCCCATGCGGTGGACCTGCTGGCGCTGCTGGGTCGCTTGCTGCTGGACCTGCTGCGGGTGCTGCGCCATCCCGCGCTGATCGCCTGGCGGGAGATCTCGGCCAATGTGTTTCGCGCCGGCGCACAGGCGCTGCCCATCACCGCGCTGGTGGGCTTTCTGGTCGGCCTGACGCTGTCCTACCTGATCTCGCGCCAGCTCAAGACCTATGGCGCCGACATCTTCGTCATCAACATCCTCGGCCTGGCCGTGCTGCGCGAGCTGGGGCCGCTGCTGGCGGCCATCATCGTGGCGGGTCGTTCGGGCTCGGCGATGACGGCGCAGATCGGCGTCATGCGCGTCACGCAGGAGCTGGACGCGCTGGCCGTGATGGGCATCTCGCACACCGTGCGTCTGGTGCTGCCCAAGGTGCTGGGGCTGGCCGTGTCGCTGCCGCTGGTGGCGCTCTGGACCAGTGCGCTGATGCTGCTGGGCGGCATGACGGCCGCCGCACTGCAGCTGGGCCTGGAGCCTGACATCTTCCTGCGCACGCTGCCACGCGTCATCGAGCCGGCCAACCTGTGGCTGGGCTGGAGCAAGTCGGCGCTGTTCGGTGGCCTGATCGCGCTGCTGGCCTGCCACTTCGGGCTGCGCGTGCGGCCCAACACCGAGAGCCTGGGGCAGGGCGTCACGCAGTCGGTGGTGACGGGCATCACGCTGGTCATCGTCGTGGACGCGATCTTCGCGGTGCTGTTCTCCGATGTAGGGATCTGATGGTCGCGTCCGAAGCCATCATCGAAGTCCGCGGCGTCACCACCGTGCTGGGCGGCCATGTCATCCACCGCCACCTGGACCTGAACGTGCACCGCGGCGAGGTGGTCGCGCTGATCGGCGGCTCCGGTTCGGGCAAGACCACGCTGCTGCGCCTGCTGCTGGGGCTGGAGGTGCCGGCCGAAGGCACGGTAAAGATCTTCGGCCATCCGCTGGGCCGCTGCGCCGTGCGCGACCTGGAGCGCGTGCGCTACCGCTGGGGCGTGCTGTTCCAGCATGGCGCGCTGTTCTCGGCCCTCAGCGTGTTTGACAACGTCGCGCTGCCGCTGCGCGAGCTCAAGAGCGTGCCGCCCGACATGATCAAGCCGCTGGTCATGCTCAAGCTGGCCCAGGTGGGCCTCAAGCCCGAGGATGCCGACAAGCAGCCCGCCCAGCTGTCGGGCGGCATGGTCAAGCGCGTGTCGCTGGCGCGCGCCCTCATCCTGGACCCGCAGCTGCTGTTTCTTGACGAGCCCACCGCCGGCCTGGACCCGGACAGCGCCAAGCAGTTCGTCAAGCTGCTGCGGCGGCTGCGCGAGGAACTGGGCCTGACTGTCGTGATGGTCACGCATGACGTGGACACCTTGTTCGCCGTCGCCGACCGCGTGGCGGTGCTGGCCGACCAGCGCATCATCGCCAGCGGCCCGCTGGCCGACGTCGTTCGCCTGCCGCACCCCTTCGTGCGCAACTTCTTCCTGGGCCATGTGGAGCGCTGCGCCGAGGAAGACCTGCGGCGCTTCCGCCTGAGCCTGGACGACACCAGCGAAGACGGCGGCATCCCCGCCGTGTTGAGAGAAGAATCCATCTTCTGAAGCCATGGAAAACAAAGCCCACGCCATCGCCGCCGGCCTGTTCGTACTGCTGCTGGGCCTGGCCCTGGCGGCCAGCGTCGCCTGGTTCCAGGGCGACCACACCGAGCGCACGCGCTACACCGTCGTGTCACGCAGCGGCGTGCCCGGGCTCAACCTGAAGGCGCCGGTCAAGCTGCGCGGCGTCGAGGTGGGTTATGTCGAGAGCATCCGCTTCGACCCGCAAGACCCGCGGCAGATCCTGGTGGACATTGCCGTCGACGTCGCGGCGCCCGTGTCCGTCACCACGCATGCGCAGCTGGGCCTGCAAGGCGTCACCGGCCTGTCCTTCGTCAGCTTGGAAGACGCCGATGCCCGCGCGCCGCTGCAGCGTGCCGCGCCCGGCGCGCGCATCGCGCTCAAGCCCACGCTGCTGGACCGCCTCGCCGAGAGCGCCCCGCTGCTGCTGGCCGGCTTTGCCGAGACCGCCGAGCGGCTCAACGCGCTGCTCAGCGCCGACAACCGCGCCCAGCTGGGCCGCTCGCTGCAACGGCTGGAGCAGGCCGCGAGCGACACCAGCCGGCTGATGGCCGCGCTGCAGCCCAGCGCCCGCGCACTGCCCGACCTGCTGAGCAGCGCCGACGCCGCCGCCCAGCGTGCCGGCCACGCACTGCGCGAGATCGAGGCGCTGGCCGCCGATGGCCGCGTGCTGACGCAGGAGCTGAAGTCCCGACTGGCCGTGCTGGACCAGCTGGGCGGCGCCGCGGCCCAGCTGCAGGCCAGCACGCGCAAGCTGGAGCTGGCGCTGGTGGGCGACACCGCACCGCAGGGCCGCCCGCTGGTGGCCGAGCTGTCCGCCGCCAGCCGCAGCGTGGCGCGCGCCGCGCAAGACCTGGGCGAGCAGCCGCAAAGCCTGCTGTTCGGCCGCAGCGCCCCGCCGCCCGGGCCGGGCGAGCCGGGCTTCGAGCAGCGGCTTGAAGGCGGTGCCCGATGAGCCGCGCCACCGCCCTGCTCGCCGCGTTGCTGCTGTCGGCCTGCTCGCTCGCGCCCACCCAGCCGCCCAAAGCCGTCTACGACCTGGGCCCGGGTGCAAGCGCCAACGGCGGCGGGCCGCTGGCCTGGCGCATCGCCGAGGTCAGCGCCCCGCCCTGGCTGACCAGCACAGGCATGGCCTACCGGCTCGGCTTCCAGCAGGCCCAGCGCCTGGAGCACTACCGCGACAGCCTGTGGGCCGCCCCTCCCGCAGCGCTGCTGACCCAGCGCCTGCGCCAGCACCTCGCCGGCCAACCCGGCTGCGCGGGCCAGGCCCCCGCGCTGCTGGCGGTGCATCTGGATCTGTTCGAGCAGCAGTTCAGCAGCGCCAGCGACAGCCGCGCCGTGCTGCGGCTGCAGGCCACGCTGTGGCCCGCCAGCGGCGCCGCCCGGCAGCAAAGCTGGACGCTGGAGCGCCGCGCAGCGCCCGATGCCGCCGGCGCCGCACGCGCACTGGCCCAGGCGGTGGACGACTGGCTGCCCATGCTGAGCGACTGGCTGGTCTCCGGCAGCTGTCAACGCTGAAGCCGAGCGCGACGAAGGCCCGACCAGGGGCTCTCATGGCCCGGATCGACCTGCAACACCGCTGAACACGGGGCTTGCGGCCGTTCAACCTAGAAACGGCCTCACCCGCCATCCCGGTCAGTCCCGCGTCCCCCCGCGAAACATCCGGTCTAGGAGCCTGTCGGGCTTGGGGTCGGGCGCGCGCCGGGGAGAGTTGCGGGGCGAGGCGTGGGATGCATCCCCCACAACGAGTCGGCAACGCCGCATCGCCGCGCCAATCACCCCGGCCCTTCGGGTGGGGTCTGCAAGGGGGCTGATCCGGCGTTGCCAATGCTCGCTGGGCATCAAGCCCAGCTCTGCTTTGCGCCTGGGCTCCAGCCCCCTTGCAGGCCCAACGCGCACCCGACCCCAAGCCCGACAGGCTCCTAGACCGGCAGCTCGTAGACCGTCGCGGCGGCCCGTTCGGCCGCCGTGTGCCCGGCCAGCGCACGGTCCCATTCGGCCCCGGTGGCGCCGCTGCTGGCGGCTGCCACCTTGACCAGCTCGGCCACCTCCTCGCTGCCGGCATCGAACTCTGCCACCTGGGTGCGGTCGGCCAGAAACAGCCGGGCCAGCGTGCCGCTGGGCGAGGCAATGACCACCAGGTAGCGCGTGACCTGCCGATGCGCATGCTGGGCATGCGGCGGCGGCACCTCATGTCCGAATCCATCGTTCATAGCAGTCTCCTCATGCGGCCAGAGCGACGCCCGGCTCGCTGCTGCGAGCGTAACCCTTGCCGTCACCGCCGGGCCTCGCCAGCAAGCGCGCCACGCGCTGCGGGAAGCTGCAGGCCTGGGTAAACCCATGTGCGCGCCGCAGGCCAGCTGCGGTATCTTTAGTGAACCGCTGTTTCAATTTTAATGCACGTGAATTCCTCTTCCCCGGCCACGGGCCGTCCGGTGTCGATCGCGGCCTTGGGTGAATGCATGCTGGAACTGCAGGGCCAGGCCTTCGGCCAACTGCACCAGACCTTCGGCGGCGACACGCTGAACACCGCCGTCTACCTGTCCCGCTGCGGCGGCCCGCGGCTGCGCGTGCACTACGCCACCGCGCTGGGCGACGACAGCCTCAGCGGCGGGATGCTGGAGCGCTGGGCCGCCGAGGGCGTGGCCACCGACCTCGTGCGGCGCCTGCCCGGGCGGCTGCCGGGGCTGTACCTGATCGAGTTGGACGCCAGCGGCGAGCGGCGCTTCCACTACTGGCGCGGCCAGGCGGCGGCGCGGTGCTACTTCGACACCGCCACCACGGCACTGGAGGAACAGGCCGACGCGCTGGACGCGCTCTACCTGTCGGGCATCAGCCTGGCCATCCTGCCTCAGGCCGGGCGCGAGCGCGTGCTGGCGCTGATGACGCGCATGCGTGCCGCCGGCAAGTTGGTGGCCTTCGACAACAACTACCGCCCGCGGCTGTGGGACTCGGTGGCCGACGCCCGCTACTGGTATGGCCGCGCGTTCGCCGCGGCCGGCCTCGCGCTGATCACGGCCGACGACCATCAGGCCTTGCACGGCCTGCCGAACCTGGACTCGGCCGTCTGCGCCGCCCAGGCGCTGCCGGTGGCCGAGGTGGCGATCAAGCGCGGTGCGCTGCCCACGGTGGTGGGCGGCGACGGCCACTGGCAGGAGGTCGCCACCGAGGCGGTGCCACGCGTGGTGGACACCACCGCCGCCGGCGACAGCTTCGCGGCCGGCTACCTGAGCCAGCGACTGCGCGGCATTGCTGCGCCCGAGGCCGCGGCCTTCGGCAATCGGCTGGCGGCGCGCGTCATCCAGCACCCCGGCGCGCTGATCCCGCGCGAGGCCATGCAAGACCTGATGGAGTGACCCATGCGACTGCGCTGGCTAATGGCTTCCACACTGCTGTGCATCGCCGGCCTGAGCCGTGCCCAGCTCGGCAGCGCGCCACTGCACGCCGCCACCTACGTCCATGCCGGCTGGGCCCAGACCACCGGTGGCCAGGGCGGCCAGATCCTGCGCGTGACGACGCTGGCCGCCGACGGCCCCGGCAGCCTGAAGGCGGCGCTGGACACGCCGGGGCCGCGCATCGTCGTGTTCGAGGTGGGTGGCGTCATCGACATGGGCGGCGCCAGCTACAAGCTGCGCGAGGGCCGCGTGACCATCGCCGGCCAGACGGCGCCCGACCCCGGCATCACGCTGGTGCGCGGTGAGCTGGACATCGCCGCCGCCGACGTCATCGTGCAGCACCTCAGCATCCGACCCGGCGCCTACGGCCGCGCCAGGCGCAGCGGCCGCGACCAGGACGGCATCACCACCTCCGACGGCGCACGCCGCGTCATCGTCGACCACTGCAGCTTCTCCTGGGCCACCGACGAGAACCTCTCCGTCGGCGGCTCACGCTTCAAGGGCGCCACGCCGGACCAGTGGCGTGAGAGCACCTCGCACGAGATCACCTACAGCCACAACCTCATCTACGAAGGCTTGGGCGAGTCGGTGCACCTCAAGGGCGAGCACAGCAAGGGCACACTGGTGCACGACAACGCCAGCCACATCCTGCTGCTAGGCAACGTCTATGCGTCCAACCGCGAGCGCAATCCGCTGTTCAAGGGCGGCGTGCAGGCGGCAATGGTCAACAACCTGATCTACAACCCCGGCAGCAAGGCGGTGCACTACAACCTCATCGCCCACGAGTGGGGGGACAGGCCGTACCAGGTCGGCAAGATCACGCTGGTGGGCAACGTCTACCGCGCCGGCCCCGGCACGGTCGAGCGACTGCCGCTGTTCACGCTGGGCGGCGTGGGTGACGTGCAGCTGTTCGAGCAGGACAACCTCGCCGTGGACCGCCACGGCCAGCCGCTGCCCATCACCGGCCGCTACACGACCAGCGCCGACATCGTGCCGGTGCGCGAGGCCTATCTGCCGCCGGGCCTGACCTGGCTGCCGCCGCGCGAGCTGGAGAAGCGACTGCCGCTGATGGTGGGCGCGCGCCCCTGGTCGCGCGACCCGCTGGACTTCAAGCTGCTCTCCGACGTCGCCGAAGACCGCGGCCAGCTCGTCAACGACGAGACCGACAACAACCCCGACGGCCTGCCCCGGCGCAAGGCCACGCAGCGCCCCTTCGTCGCGGCCGACTGGAACCTGGACGATCTCTCGCCCAAGGCCGGCTGGGACTCGCTGTTCACCACCGTCGCCAAATGAGCTTGCTGCGCCGTGAACTGCTGGCCCTGCTGGCAGCCCCTCCGGCCTGGGCCACGGGCGACTGCGCCGACGCGCCGGGCCAGCCCTATCTGCCGCCATGCCAGCCCTGGCCCCGGGGCATCGAAGGCCAGCGCCAGGCCGACCTGGGCGACGGCCGCTTCTTGAACCCGGTGCTGGCTGGCGACCGCCCCGACCCCACCGTGCTGAAGGACGGCAACGACTACTACCTGACCCACTCCTGCTTCGAGGCCGTGCCCGGTCTGCTGATCTGGCATTCACGCGACCTCGTCAATTGGCGGCCGCTCGCCCATGCGCTGACCGAGCCGGTGGGCAGTGTCTGGGCACCGGACCTGTGCAAGCACCAGGGCCGTTACTACCTCTACCTGCCGGTCAAGGCCCAGCCCAACGACATCCTGGTCATGTGGGCCGACCGCATCGAGGGCCCGTGGTCCAGGCCGCAGCCGCTGGGCCTGCACAAGCACATCGACCCCACCCATGTGGCGGGCGAGGACGGCCAGCGCTGGCT
>JBKBOJ010000076.1:0-13311 GCA_046294815.1 Roseateles sp.
AGGCCCGGGTGGCTGCGCGCGGCGCGGCGCTCGTCGGCCGTCAGCGGCGCCGGGGCCGGCGGCAGCGGCGTGGGCTGGCCGATGTCCTCGGCGGCCAGACGGCCGAAGTAGTTCAGCGGCTGGGCTGCCAGCGGCGCGAGCAGCGCACGCGCGGCCTCGGCGTCGCCCTGCATGCGGGTCGCGCGGGCCTTCCAGTAGACCCAGGCCGGGTCGCGCTGCTCGGCGGTGCTCATGCGCTCGATGGCGCGCAGGGCCAGCGCGGGCGACTTGGCCCGCAGCGCCGCACGCGCCGCCCAGGCGAGGGCGTCGTCGCTCCAGGGCAGGTCGGGCGCGAGCTTCTCGGCGCGCTCAAACGCGGCGGGGGCGTCGTCCTGCAGCCGCAGGGCTTGCTGGCGGCCGATCTGCACCCACAGCCAGGCCTGCAGGTCGTTGGGCAGGCGGCGCCATTTGTCGCGCAGCAGGTCGGCGGCCTGGTCGGGGTCGTTGGCGGCCACGCGGGCCAGCGCCAGCGTGGTCAGCTCGGCCTCTGCGCGCGGGCTGGTGCGGGCCTTGCGCGTCAGGTAGCGGCCGGCGTTGTCCTGCAGCTCGGCGAGCTTCTGGTCGAGCAGCTTGGTGCCCAGCAGCGCAACGGCCTGGCGCGCGGCCCGCGGGCGCGACTGCTCGGTGGCCAGGCGCGCCTTGGCCCACAGTGTGTCGGGCTTGAAGATGCCGGCGTCCACCAGCGCGCTGGCGAGCTGCTGGCAGCCGTCGTCGCCGTCTTTTTGCGCAAACCATGCGGCCCGTGCGGTGTCGGCCGTGACCTTGTTGCCGGCGAGATGGTCGGCCAGCAGTGCGTAGCAGGCGACCTCGCGGTCGTCGCGCATCTGGTAGCCGGCGTGATCGCGCCGGAAGTTGGCCCAGTCGCGGCGGCGACCGAGTTCCAGCAGCCAGTCGTTGCGCAGCCGGTCTTCCACATAACTGCCCGGGTAGCGGGCATAGAAGGCGTCGATCTCGGGCTGGCGGACTTCGGCCAGGCGGGCGTTGAGTTCGAAGTAGTCCACCCAGCCTGCCAGTGCGTGGCCCTGAATGCGGGCGGTGTCGGCGAGGCTCGCCAGGCGCTTGCGGTCACGCTTGACCCAGGCCTCGCGGGCCTGCACGGCCAGGTCGGCCGTGCCGGTGGGCGTCTGGGCGCTGGCGGCGGCGGGCAGCAGGCCCATGCACAGCAGCAGCCCGGCCGCCATCTGCGCCGGCCGGCGGCCCAAGACATCCAAAATCGCCCACTGCTTGCCCACCACTGCACTCCTTGCCATGACCAGCCCCAGCTCCGACCGCTCCACCTTGCGCCGAGAACTGCTGGCCGCGCGCCGCGTCTTTGCGGCCACGCCGGCCTTTGCCGCGGCTCAGGCGGCGCTTGACGCACCGCTGCGCGACCTGCTGGCCCAGCTGGAACCGGAACTGCTCGGGGTCTACTGGCCTCTGCCCGGGGAATTTAACCCAGGGGCGCTGCCCTACGCGCGGGCTTTGCCATTCGCGCGGCGCGAGCCGGCACAAATGGACTTCCGGCGCTGGGATGGCCAGCCGCCCACCGCCAAGGATGAATGCGGCATCGCCACCGGCAGCGGCGCGGTGGCCGTGCCCGATGTGGTGCTGGTGCCTTGTGTGGGTTTCACCCGCGAGGGCTTTCGCCTGGGCTATGGTGGGGGCTACTTCGACCGCTTCCTGGCGGCCCATCCCGGGGTGACGACCGTGGGCCTGGCCTGGAGTGGCGGCGAGACCCGCTTCGAGGTGCTGGCCCATGACCGGCCCCTGACCCTCGTCCTCACGGAGCGCGAGCTGATCGTGCCCTGACCCGTCCTGACCTGAACCGATCCGACGAAAGGCATCTGCTCGATGCACGATGGCATGACTCTCATCTCGACGCTGGCCGCGGCCTTCGGCCTGGCGCTGGTGCTGGGCCTGCTGGCGCAATGGGCGCGGCTGCCGGCGCTGGTGGGCTATCTGCTGGCCGGTGTGCTGATCGGACCGCACACGCCCGGCTTCGTGGGCGATCTGCATCTGGCGCAGCAGCTGTCGGAGGTGGGCGTGATGCTGCTGATGTTCGGCGTGGGCCTGCATTTCTCGGTCGGCGACCTGATGTCGGTCAAGGGCATTGCGCTGCCCGGGGCCATCGTGCAGATGGCGGCCGCCACCGGCATGGGTGCGGCGCTGGCCCATCTGTGGTGGGGTTGGGAGCTGGCGGCCGCGCTGGTGTTCGGCCTGGCGCTGTCGGTGGCCAGCACGGTGGTGCTGCTGCGGGCGCTGGAGTCGCGCGAGCTGCTGCACACCGGCAACGGCCGCATTGCGGTGGGCTGGCTGGTCGTGGAAGACCTGGCCATGGTGTTGGCGCTGGTGCTGCTGCCGGTGCTGGGCAGCGGCAGCGGGGGCGGCGGCGCGCTGGCCTGGACCATCGCGAAAACGCTGCTCGCCGTGGCCGGCTTTGTCACCGTGATGCTGGTGGCCGGACGGCGGCTGCTGCCCTGGCTGCTGTGGCAGGTCAACCGCACCGGCTCGCGCGAGCTGTTCACGCTGGCCACCGTGGCCGCGGCCGTGGGCCTGGCGGTGGGGGCGGCGGCGCTGTTTGGCGTCAGCGTGGCGCTGGGCGCCTTCTTCGCGGGCCTGGTGCTGCGCGAGTCGGCCTTCAGCGAGCGCGCGGCGCACGAGAGCCTGCCGCTGCGCGACGCCTTCGCGGTGCTGTTCTTCGTCGCCGTGGGCATGTTGTTCGACCCCATGATCCTGGTCGAGCAGCCGCTGGCCGTGTTGGCCACCGTGCTGGTCATCCTGGTGGGCAAGACGCTGGCCGCCGCGGTGCTGGTGCTGCTGCTGAGCTACCCACTGTCCACCGCGCTGACGGTGGCGGTGAGCCTGGCGCAGATCGGCGAGTTCAGCTTCATCCTGCTGGGCCTGGGTCAGAGCCTGAACCTGGTGCCGCCCGAGGCGGCCAGCCTGGTGGTGGCCGGGGCCATCGTGTCCATCGCGCTGAACCCGCTGCTGTTCTCGAGCGTGGAGCCGCTGCGGCGCTGGGTGCTGGCGCGCTCGCGCTGGGCGCGCCGGCTGGAGGCGCGCGACGACCCGCTGGCCGAGCTGCCGGCCGACACGCCGCAGGCTGCGCTGGCCGGGCAGATCGTGCTGGTGGGCCATGGCCGCGTGGGGGCGGCGCTGCACGAGGCGCTGGGCGAGCGGCCGCTGGTGGTCATCGATCGCGACCGCGACGTCGTCGAGAAGCTGCGGGCCGCGGGCCGTGCGGCGGTGCTGGGCGAGGCCACCGAGGCGATGACGCTGGTGCAGGCCCATATCGCGCAGGCCGCCTGGCTGGTGGTGACGCTGGCCGACGTGCGCGACGTGCCGGCCATGCTGGCGCTGGCGCGTCAGCTCAACCCCGGGCTGCGCTGTGCCGTCGTCGCGCGCACCGACGAGGAGGCCCAGTGGCTGAGCGACGCGGGCGTGAACCATGTGCTGCGGGCGCAGCAGGCGCTGGCCCAGGCGCTGGCCGAGGTGCTCAGACCGCGGCCAGCTGCTCCCGCGTGATCGCGGCTTGCGCGCGCACCCAGTCCGCAAACGCCTGCACCTCGGGCCTGGACGCGGCGCCGGGCGCGGGCACCAGCCAATAGGCATAGGGGCTGGTCAGGCGGCCGGACCGCCCGAAGGGCTCCTGCAGCTCGCCGCGCTGCAGGTGCTCGTGCACCAGCGGCAGCCGGGCCAGCGCCACGCCCTGGCCGGCCAGCGCGGCCTGCACCTGCTGGTAGGTGAAGTTGAAATACATCCAGCGCAGCGGCTGCAGGTCGGGCTGCTGCTGGCGGGTCAGCCAATGGCGCCACGACAGGAACTCGGCGCTGGGCCGGGGGTCGTCTTCCTCTGTCAGTGCATGGGCGGCCAGGTCGGCCGGGCGGCGCAGCGCCGGCAGCCGGCCGTTGCGGGTGGACTCGGCATACCAGGGGCTGACCACGGGCGACACGGTCTCCTCGAACATCAGCTCGCCCGGCGCCGTCAGCGCCGTGCCGGCCACATAGCGCAGCGCCATGTCGTGCTCGCCGTCCTCCAGGTCGGCCACCACGTCCTGGGCGGAGACGCGGATGTCGATGTCGGGATGGTGCTTCTGGAACTCGCACAGCCGCGGGATCAGCCACAGCGAGGCGAAGGACGCAAACGTCGTCACGTTGACGACGCGCCGGCCGCGGGTGCGGCGGATCTGCCGCACGGTCTGGTCCAGCTTGGACAGCACCGCCACCGCGGTGGGCAGCAGCTGCGCGCCGTCGCCCGACAGCTCGACCTTGCGCGTGCCGCGCAGGAACAGCACGCAGCCGATCTCCTCCTCCAGCGCTTGGATCTGGCGGCTGACCGCGGACTGCGTGAGGTTGAGCTCTTCCGCCGCCGCACGGAAGGACAGCAGCCGTGCCACCGCCTCGAAGGCGCGCAGCGGGCCGATGGACAGGGGGCGCTGGCGTATCGGTTGATTCATGCGCGGATGGTATCAATCGCGGCCCGAGGATTCATTGGACCGCCCTGGGGCGCATCCGCAGAATCCCGGACATCAACCCAGGAGAGACATCATGAGCGATGCGCAATCCACTTGGCACCTGGTCGGCGGCCGGGCCCTGACCCTGAGCGGTGGCGCCGAGGCGCGCCGCCTGGCCGTGCGCGGCGGCCGCGTGTGGCTGACCCTGTCCGGCTCGACTGACGCGCCCGCGCAGGACCAATGGCTGGAGGCCGGCCAGTCCGTCGCGCTGGCGCCGGGCCAGACGGCCGTGCTGGAAGGCTGGCCCGCGGCCGACTTCGAACTGCTGGTGCCGCCGGCGTCAGCCGCGGCGGGCCGGGGCGGCTTTCTTCTTGGCCGCCGGCTGCTTGGCCGCAGCTGACGACGCCTTCTTCACCTTGGCGTTCGCCGCCCGCAGCGCGGCCTCGAACGCCAGCCGCGCCCAGGGCAGCATCAGCGGCGGCGACTCCAGCGCGTCCTCGGGCGCGCGGTAGTAGCTCGTCATCACGCGCTCGCCGTGCCGGGTCGTGTAGCTGAAGGGCGCGCAGCCGGCGGCGATGAAGCGCTCGCGCGTGACGTCGTCGGCCTTCAGATAAAACTGGCCATCGGCGATCAAGGCCATGAACAGCCCGTCCACGTAAAAGCCGCGCCCGCCAAACATGCGCCGCACCCGCACCGGGCCCAGCGGCGCGAGCAGCTCGGTGCAGAGGTCGGTGAAGGGGTCGCTGGCGGCCATGCGCGCAAATGTAAGCTCGCGGCCCATGGATGCGAACGACCGCGCCGCGCTGCGGCACAAGCTGATCGAGCAACGCTTGGCGCTGCCCAACCGCCTGCAACTGGCCGCCCAACTGCAGGAGGTGCTGCGGGTGTGGCTGCTGCGGCGCAAGGAAACCACCATCGGCGCGTACTGGCCCATCAAGGGTGAGTTCGACCCGCTGCCGGCGCTCTACCGCTGGAGCGAGGACCATCCGGAGCGGCGCATCGGCCTGCCGGTCGTTGACAAGCAGCACGGCACGTTGCGCTTTCACGTCTGGTATCCCGGCTGCCCGATGGAGGAGGACGCCTTCCACATCCCCAAGCCCAAGGACACCGAGGAGTTCCAGCCACAGCTGATGCTCGTGCCCTGCCTGGGCTTTGGGCCCTGCGGGCTGCGGCTGGGCTATGGCGGCGGCTTCATGGACAAGACACTGGCGCAGCTGCAGCCGCGGCCCACGGCGGTGGGCATAGGCTATGCGCATGGCTTTCTGCCGCTGCTCAAGCCCAGCCCGCTGGACGTGGCGCTGGACGCGATGCTGACGGAGGAGGGAGTGGTCTGGGACCGCGAGGGCTGATTTGCTTGAGCGGCGTGGCAGCGCCTGCCGGACAATCGCGCCATCGCTGCCACCAGCAACCCCGCCATGTCCTTCAAGCCCATGCTGCTGCGCTCGGCCACCGCCGTGCTGCTGACCCAGGCCGCCCACGCCGCCAACAAGCTCAGCGACCTGCGTCAGTGAGGTGATGCCATGAGTCTCTACCTCGACCACCTCGCCACGCTGCAGCGCCGGGCCGAGTCGGCGCTCGCGCGCACCGGGCATGACGCGCTGGTCATCGCCGCCGGCATCGAGAAATACGCCTTCCTCGACGACCGGCCCTATGTGTTCCAGCCCAACCCGCATTTCAAGCACTGGCTGCCGCTGACCCACCATCCGCACTCCTGGCTGGCGGTGCGGCCGGGCCGCAGGCCGCGCGTCGTCTACTACCAGCCGCACGACTACTGGCATGTGCCGCCCGAGGCGCCCAGCGGCGAGTGGGTGGAGGCCGTCGATCTGGTCGTCATCCGCGAACCGGGCGACGCCGCCCAGGCGCTGGCCGACTGCGTCACGCCGCGCACCGCCGTCATCGGCGAGGCCGACGCGGCGCTGCCAGGCCTGGTGCCCAACAACCCCGAGCCACTGCTGAACCTGCTGCACTGGGTCCGCGGCGTGAAGACCTCTTATGAGCTGGAACAGATGCGCGCCGCCCAGCGCCGCGCCGTGCCCGGCCACCTGGCCGCGCGCGCGGCCTTTCTGCAAGGCGAGAGTGAGGCCGGCATCCACCGCGCCTACCTGCTGGCCACCGGCCACACCGACCGCGACCTGCCCTACGCCAACATCATCGGCCTGAACGAGCATGGCGCGGTGCTGCACTACCAGTACCAGGACGCCAACGCGCCGGCGCAGGCGCGCAGCTTGCTGATCGATGCCGGCGCCGAGGTGAACGGTTATGCCAGCGACATCACCCGGACCTGGGGCGCGCCGGGGCATGACGAATTCGCGGCACTGATCGCCGCCATGGAGCGCGAGCAACTGGCCCTGGTGGATGAGGTGCGCGAGGGCGTCGACTACCGCAACATCCACCTCAGCGCCCACCGCCGCGTGGCCCGCGTGCTGCGTGAGGCCGGCATCGTGCGCATGAGCGAAGAGGCCATGGTGGCCGAAGGCGTCACCAAGCCCTTCTTCCCGCATGGCATCGGCCACCTGCTGGGCCTGCAGGTGCATGACGTGGGCGGCTTCATGGCCAGCGAGCAAGGCGGCGTGGTCGACAAGCCCGAAGGCCATCGCTACCTGCGCCTGACGCGCCCGCTGCAGGCTGGCATGGTGGTCACCATCGAGCCGGGCCTGTACTTCATCCCCATGCTGCTGGACGAACTGCGCGCCACTGCGCACGCGGCCCAGGTGGATTGGGCGGCGGTCGAGCGGTTGTCACGCTACGGCGGCATTCGCATCGAGGACGATGTGGTCTGCCGCGCCGCGGGCGAGGCGCCGGAGAACCTGACGCGCGACGCCTTCTCAGCGCTCTGATGCGCGCGCTGCCCGGCGGGCCGCTGCCGCTGGAGCTGGTGGCCCCGCACCCGCCGAGGGCCGGCTGCTGCAGGCCGGGCTGCGCTGCGATCAGGGGCGCGGGTCGCCGTAGAGCACGCCGCGGCCGTGCGTGCCGATGTAGACACGGCCGAAGCGCTTGGGGTCGCCGCTGACCTGCAGGATCAGCCCCCACTGGTGGGCGTCGTCGTTGATGCGCTGCCAGCCCTGGCCGCCGTCGGTGGAGCGGAAGATGCCGTACCGGCCGGCCACGGTGCCGACCAGGTAGAGCGCCGGCTCCGACGATCCCGGCGCCGCGCGGCCAAAGCCGAAGGCGTGGATCTCGCTGACGCCCGGCAGGCGCTCGAAAGCCTGCCCGTCGCCCGCGCGGTACAGGCCGTGGAAGGCCGCCAGCCACAGCTCGCCCTCGCGGCCGGGCGTGGCATAGAGCCGGTCCTGGCCGCCGCGGTCGTCGCCGCGGTTGCTCTGGTTGTGGCTGCCGGCGGCGGCGCGCTTGACCGGCCCGTCGGGCAATGCCAGCGGCTGCGCGCTGAACGTGAGCCCGCCGTCGTTGCTGCTGAACAGCTGGTCATCGAACAGCGCCATCGCATGGAAGCGCCGCGGGTTCACGCGGTCGGCGATGACGCGGGTGCCGGCGGGCAGGCCTAGCACCGGCGTCCAGCTCGCGCCGCGGTCGTGGGTGACGTGGGGTGTGCCGCCCTTGGGTGTCCAGACCCAGGCGCGGCCATCGGCCGACACGGCGATGAACCCGTCGCCGGGCAGCTTGCCGGGCGGCACCTTCGCGGGCTCGCGCCAGGTCTTGCCGCCATCCCGCGAGTAGCCGAGGTTCTTGCCGCCAGCGCGTGCGTGGCCGATGCGCACGATGAGCTCGGGCGCCAGTTCAGCCCCGGTCACGTCGTGCGTGTTGCCGAAGAAGGGGGGCTTGGGGTTGCCCGGCGCGGGCCGGTCCAGCTCGGCATGCACGAAGCCGGAGTAGTCGCCTATGGCCGTCACCAGCGGCACGCCCTGCGTCGGGCTGTGCAGCGCCAGCGCCACGGTTTCCTCGATGCCTGGGCTCATGACCTGCCAGCGCGTCGGCTGGCCGCGGTCGGCGGCCGTCAGGTTCAGCGTCTCCCAGCCGCCATAGCCAGTCGTGAAGATGGCGTGGTCGGGGTTGGCGGGATCGATCTTGACGTCGTAGAGCCAGTGCAGATGGGTGTCGGCCACATAGGGCGCGAGGCTCGCGTCGAACTGCGCGCGGCTGAACAGCGGCTGCCAGCTCGCACCGCCGTCCACGCTGCGGAACAGCTCGTCGCCCATGGGTCGGCCGGCCGTGCTGGCCAGCAGCCGCTTGGGGTTGGCCGGGTCCACGACGACTGCGGCATAACCGAACGGCTCGGTGGCGCTGGGGCGGGCCGGCGTGATGTCGGTCCAGCGGCCGCTGCGCGTGTCCAGGCGCCAGACGGCGCCGTCCCTCATGTGCTGCGGGCCGGGTTCGCTGGCGTAGGCGATGTAGAGCTGGCCGTCACTCGCCAGCGCAGCGCGCATGGGACGGTCGTTGGTGGGGCCGCCGGGCACGGGCTGCCAGCTGGCGCCGGCGTCCAGGCTGCGCCACAGGCTGGGCCGCCCGACGACGGAGACGCCCGCGTAGAGCGTGCGCGTGGGCTGGCCGCGGGTGCCGCTGGCGGCGTCGAGCAGCAGAAAGTTGATCGTGGCCTTGCCGTCGCTGCCGCCCCAGCTGGGCAGCGGGCCGTCCGCGGCCTGGCGCTGCCAGGCCGCGTCGGGGAAGGCGTCGACGCGCTGCCAGGTCGCGGCGCGGTCGCCGCTGCGCCACAGGCCGGCAAAGCGCGTGCCGAGGTAGAGCACGCGGCCGTCGTTGGGGTCTACCGCCAGCCGCTCGCCGTTGCCGCGCCCGCCCTCGTTGCCGCCGAGCTTGAAGGGCAGCTCGGTGCGCTGGAAGCTCTTGCCACGGTCGCGCGAGCGCAGCAGCGCGCCGTTGGGCGCGGCCGGGTGGGTGTAGGTGCCGCAGGCCAGATACAGCGCGTCGGGGTCGTTGGGGTCGACGGCCAGACTCTCCACGCCCATCAGGTTGACCTCGGCCAGCGGCAGCCAGTCCAGCAGCGGCTGCCAGCGGCCGGTGGCGCTGTCGCGCCGGTAGGCGCCGCCCATGTCGGTGCGGGCATAGGCCAGGCCCGGCACGGCGGGATGGAAGGCGATGCCGCTGACGAAACCGCCGCCGACGATTTCGACGGCGCGCCAGTCATAGCGCACCGTGGCGGGCGGTGCCGCGGCGGCGTGGGACGCGGCGGACAGCGCCAGCAGCGCGCCCAGCAGGGGCTTGAGTGGCTTCAGCGGGTTCATGTCTGCACACCGGCTTGTTCGAATGCGCGCATGCTATTTCGTGCGCTGCGCGAACAAATACGGTTTACCCGCGGAAACCGGGCGTGACCGTAGGTGACCGTAGAAGTGGCAGTTGACCGCTTGCTGCGCATCGAAGGTCTCGGTGCATCAGCACCCTGTGCGCGTGGCGGCGCTCACCACTTCGGTGCGCAGCGCTGCGGGCTGCGGGCATAGCGGCGACGTTGGCCGTGCCGGGCTAGCGCAGTCGGGCCAGCAGCCCGTCGCAGGCCGCCTCCACGAGGTCGAGCACCTCCTCGAAACCGGCCGCGCCGCCGTAGTAGGGGTCGGGCACGTCGCGCCGGCCCGTCTGCGGTGCGTAGTCCAGCAGCAGCTGCAGTCGCTGGCGGTGCTGGGGCGGGCACAGGCGCTCGGCATGGGCGAGGTTGTCGCCGTCCATCGCCAGCAACAGGTCGAAGTGCTCGAAGTCGTCGCGCACCAGCTGGCGGGCGCGCAGCGGGCTGAGGTCGTAACCGCGCCGGCGCGCATGTGCCTGGCTGCGCGCATCCGGCGGCGCGCCGACGTGCCAGCCGTGCGTGCCGGCCGAGTCCACCTCGATGTCCAGGCCCGCTGCGGCCAGCTTGGCGCGCATGACGCCCTCGGCCGTGGGGCTGCGGCAGATGTTGCCCATGCAGAAGAACAGGATTCGGCGTGTCATGGCCCCATTCTCTCCAGCCCCTAAAAGCGCATGTCGGCGCGCAATGAAATGACGCGGAAGGTCTGGTTGCGCGACCAGCTCTCGGTCCGGTATTCGCGCAGCGTGCTGCTGTTGGTGCTGAGGCCTTCGGAGCGCGACTCGGCATCGCGCGGCGTCAGGTTGGCGACCGACAGGCGCCAGTTGATGCCATCGCGCACCGCGCCGCTGCTCCAGGACAGGTAGGCGTCGAACTGGCGGCGCGCGGTTTCATCGCGGCGCAGCGTCTCGGTCTGCTGCACCTTGGTGGCCGGCACGTAGTTGACGTTAAAGCCGCTGCCGAACCTCTGGCCCCAGGCGGTCCAGCGGTGGTCCAGGCCGGCGTTGAAGCTGCCGCGCGGCTGCTGGTCGAGGCGGTTGTTGCGGCCCGGGATGCCCTGCACCTCGCTCTTGAAAACGGCGGCGTTGAAGCGCAGCAGCAGCATCTGCAGCTGCGCCGGCGCGTCCTCCCACAGCTCGTCCATGCGGGCCTTGAACTCGAACTCCAGCCCCATGGTGCGGGCGCGGCCGGTGTTGCGCGGCCGGCTGACCCAGCGCTGGGCGGTGTCCCAGCTCACCGTCTCCAGCAGGACCTGGCGGTTGACCACGCCGCTGATGTTGCGCAGGAAGGCGCTGCCGGAAACGATGCCGCCGGTGGGCAGCCAGTGTTCCAGGCTGAGGTCCACCCCGGTGGCCAGTTCGGGCTTGAGGTCGGGGTTGCCGGCGCGGTCGGGGTGGGTCTGGTAGTTGGGGCCGTCGGGGTAGGTGGTGTTGATGCTGGGCCGGGCGGTCAGGTCGTTCAGGTTGGGGGCGCGGTAGCTGCGCGTCAGCGCCAGGCGCACCTGGTCCTTGGGGAAGGCCGCAGGCTTCCACAGCACGTGGAACAGCGGCGACGTGACCTGCGAGACGTTGCGCGTCTCGGGCAGGGCGCCGGCTGCGGTGACCGTGGTCTCGATGCGCTCGTAGCGCAGGCCGGCGTAGAACGACCACTGCCTGCTCGGGCTCCACTCGTCCTGCGTGAAGGCGGCGAAGCGCTGGTTGCGCGTGGCCAGCGTGTTGCCGAAGCGCACCAGGCCCGGCAGCACGGCGCCGTTGACCAGCGTGTCGGCCACCTGGTTGCGCTGGCTGCGCTCGGCCTCCAGGCCGGAGACCCACTGGTGCTCCTGGGCCGTCTTGAGGCTCCAGCGACCGCTGAGACTGGCCTGGTCCTCCTCCACCGTGCTGCGGTCGTCCTGGACGCGTTCGGTGGTGACGCCGGCGATGGTCATCGTGTCGCGGCGCGTGCTGTTGCGGGTGTTCTTGGAGGTGCCGGCGCCCAGCCGGAGGCTGAAGCTCTCGCCCGGCTGGGGTCGGTAATCGGCCGACAGGTTCAGGCGCAGGTTGTGGTTCTTGGCATCGTTCTCGCCGTGCACGTCGCGAAAGCGTGTGCCCTCGGAGTTGTACTGGCTGCTGCCCTCGCTTTGCGACAGGAAGAACGACGGCGTGAGGTTGAGGTTCAGCGTGTCGCTGTACTTCCAGCGCACCCGGGCATTGCCATTGAGGCTGATGTTCTGGCTCTCGCTGGTGCCGATCTGGGTGTTCTGCTCGGTGACCTCGCCGGTGGCGATGTCGGTGATGCGGTTGCCCGAATCGACGTTGTTGTAGAAGCGACGCACGGCGCCGTTGGTGGAGACGGCGCCCACGAACTCGTCGCCGTTGGGGCCGCCCCACTTGAGGTTGCGTGTCCAGCTGGCGTCGGCCTGCGGTTCGTTGCGGTCCCAGCCCAGGCCCAGGCGCACCTCGTGGTTGGACTTCTGCAGCGGCTCGCGCAGCACGATGTTGATGGTGCCGGCGATGGCCCGCGTGCCGGTGGCCGCGGTGGGGGCGCGGTAGATCTCGATGCGCTCGATCTGGTCGGGCGGCAGCTCTTCCACCGCGAAGCCCGGCGGCGGCCGCTCTTCGTCGATGAGGATTTGTGTGAAGCCGCTGCCCATGCCGCGCATGCGGATGTCGCCGCCCCGACCCGGCCGGCCACCCAGCGTCACGCCGGGCAGGCGGCGCAGCACGTCGCCGAGCACCACGTCGCCGTACTTCTCGAGGTCTTCGCGCTCGATGACGATCTTGCTGGCCGTGCTGTTGCGGCGGCGGCTGTTGGCCGTCGGGCCGCTGCGGATCTCCACCCGCTCAAGCCGGTTGCCGCCGGCGTCAGGCGGCGGCGCTGGTGGCTTGGCGGCGGCGGCCGGGTCGGCGGGCGTGTCGGCAGGCTTGGGGGCGGGCTGGGCCGCGGCCAGGCTGGAGGCACCCAGCAGGGCGAGCGGAAGGAGCAGGCGTTGCATGGCGCAGATTCTGGGTCGCGCACCCCTGCAAGCCGATGTCGTATCGCTCACGCCGGTGAGCGTAAGGCCTCGCGAAACCTAGTTTTTCAAGGCTTTACAAGGCTTTGCCGGCGCCGCGCTTGGCAAGCGGCGCGCCATCGTCCATGGCGCGCCGCGGCCGGCGTCAGAAACGCCAGCCCAGACCCACGCTGGCCAGCACCGGGTTGACCTTGAACTTGCCGGCCGACGCGCCGTTGGCATAGACGGTGGTGTCCAGCGCGAGCTTCTTCAGGTCGAAGTTCAGGTAGGTGCCCTTGGTGAGCTCCATGTCAGCACCGACCTGCCAGGCCAGGCCCCAGCTGTTGCGCTTGATGCTGGGCTGGAGGGCCGCCTGCACGGCCGGCGCGAAGTGCACGGACGAGAAGTTCGTGTAGTTCAGGCCGGCGCCCACATAGGGCCGCAAGCTGGCGCTGGGGTTGAAGTGGTACTGCAGCGTCAGCGTGGGCGGCAGGTGCTTGAGCGAGCCGATCTCGGCGCCATTGGAGTAGAGCCTGTGCTTTTGCGGGTAGGTCAGGATCAGCTCGGCCGCGAGGTTGGGCGCGAAGAAGTAGCTGATGTCGAGCTCGGGGAAGGTCTTGTTGT
>JBKBOJ010000077.1:0-12911 GCA_046294815.1 Roseateles sp.
CCTTGGCGGGCAGGTCGAACAGCACGACCGGCACCTTGCAGTTGACGAGGTGGGCGGCGATCTGCGCGCCCATCACGCCGGCGCCGAGCACGGCGACCTTGCGGACTTGGAATCGACTCATGGGGTGGTTCTCCAGTTTGTTCGGTTATTCGACGCGGATCCACGTCTGGGTGCGGTAGAAGGGGCCGATATAGCCGCGCATCTCCAGTTTCTTGCCGCCATCGATCGGCTTGAGCCGCGTGCGGTAGGTCTTGCCGTTGTTGGGATCGAGGATCTCGCCCTGGCCCCAGACCCCGTCGCCGTCGGCCTTGACGCCGCGGATGATCTGCAAGCCGACGAGCGGCTTGTCCTTGCGGTCATCCTTGCACTTGTCGCACTTGGCATTGGCGTCGGCCTTGGGGTCCAGCAGCTTGTCGATGCTGCCGACCAGGGTGCCCCCCTGTTCGCTGATGCGAACCAGCGACTTCTCGGTTTTGCCGTCGTCGTCGATGGTCTTCCACAAGCCCACAGGTGTTGCTTGCGCGAACGCAAGCACGGGCGAAAGCAGGGCAGCAGCGAACAGGGATTTCATGGGGCGTCCTTGTCGTGTAGCGAATCGGGTCAGAACAGCGCTTCGTCCATTTCCATCAGCGGCGCGAGGCCCGCGCGGCAGCTGCGGATCAGGCTGGCCGTCTCGGGCAGCAGCTTGGCGAAGTAGAACCGCGCAGTGGCCAATTTGGCGGTGTAGAAGGGATCGCCACTGTCCTTCTTGGCCAGAGCAATCTTCGCCGCCTGCGCGAAGAAGTAGGCAAAGGTCATGTGGCCCACCACACGCAGGTAATCCACCGCCGCAGCGCCCACCTCGTCGGGGTTGCCGAAGGCCTTCATGCCGATTTCCTGCGTCAGCTTGTTGACCTTGTCGCCCAGGTCGGCCAGCGGATTCACGAACTCCTGCATCGCCTCGTTGACGCCCTCTTCCTCGATGAAGGCGGCGATCTTCTTGCCGAACTTCTTCAGCGTGGCGCCGTTGTTGGCCAGCACCTTGCGGCCCAGCAGGTCCAGCGACTGGATGGTGTTGGTGCCCTCATAGATCATGTTGATGCGCGAGTCGCGCACGAACTGCTCCATGCCCCATTCGTGAATGAAACCGTGGCCGCCGAAGACCTGCATACAGTGCGACGTGGCCACCCAGCCGTTGTCGGTGATGAAGGCCTTGACGATGGGCGTCAGCAGCGCAACCTCGGCTTCGCACTCCTTGCGCTCGTCCTCGTCGGCGCTCTTGAGCGCCTTGTCCAGCTGCAGCACGGTGTAGGCCTGCAGCATGCGGCCGCCCTCGGCGAAGGCGCGGGCCGTCAGCAGCATCTTGCGCACGTCGGGGTGGACGATGATGGGATCGGCCGGCTTGTCCGGCGCCTTGGGGCCCGACAGCGCGCGCATCTGCAGCCGGTCCTTGGCATAGGCAACGGCGTTCTGGTAGGCCACCTCGGTCAGGCCCAGCGACTGGTTGCCCACGCCCAGACGGGCGGCGTTCATCATGACGAACATCGCGGCCAGGCCCTTGTTGGGCTGGCCCACCATGGTGCCCACGGCGTTCTCCATGACGATCTGCGCGGTGGCGTTGCCATGGATGCCCATCTTGTGCTCCAGGCCGGCGCAGTAGATGCCGTTGCGCGCCCCCAGCGTGCCGTCCGCGTTGACGAGGAACTTAGGCACGATGAACAGCGAGATGCCCTTTGAGCCGGCCGGCGCGTCCGGCAGGCGGGCCAGCACCAGGTGGACGATGTTCTCGGCCAGGTCGTGCTCGCCGGCAGAGATGAAGATTTTCTGGCCGGTGATCTTGTAGGTACCGTCGGCCTGGGGCTCGGCCTTGGTGCGCAGCAGGCCCAGGTCGGTGCCGCAGTGCGGCTCGGTCAGGCACATGGTGCCGGTCCACTCGCCGCTGGTCAGCTTGGGCAGGTACAGCGCCTTTTGCTCGGGCGTGCCGTGGGCGTGCAGCGCCTCGTAGGCGCCGTGACTCAGGCCCGGGTACATGGTCCAAGCCTGGTTGGCCGAGTTCAGCATTTCGTAGAAGAACTGGTTCACCAGGTGCGGCAGGCCCTGACCGCCGTACTCGGGGTCGCAGGACAGCGCAGGCCAGCCCCCTTCGACGTACTGCTTGTAGGCTTCCTTGAAGCCCTTGGGTGCGGTCACCTCGTGCGTGGTCTTGTCGAGCGTGCAGCCCTCGGCGTCGCCGCTGAGATTGATGGGGGCGAGAACCTCGGCCGCGAACTTGCCGCCTTCTTCGAGCACCGCATTGATCGTGTCGGCGTCGATGTCCTCATGGCCGGGCAGCATTTTCAGCTCGTCGACGACGTTCAGCAGCTCGTGCATGACGAACTGCATGTCACGCAGGGGCGGGGTGTACTGGGGCATCGGGGTACTCCTGGACGGTCGGTGGGTGGGTAGGTGAGGGGTTCAGCGCCGCGCGGCGCCGGTCTTGGGGGTCTTGCGGCCGGCCTCGATGGCCAGGCCGGCAGGTGTGGCGTAGTGCTGCACGATGCGCTCAAAGCCTATGCCGGCCCGCGCGATGGCGCCCGGGATGCGCATGAAGCGCGCATCGTGGTGCAGCGACAGGATCAGCCCGTGCAGCTCGAAGCAGATCTGCTCCACGTCCGCATCGGCCTGCAAATGGCCCTCGGCGATGGACAGCCGGATGGCCTTCTGCAGCGCCGCATGCCAGGCCTTGACCATGCTGACCAGCGCGTCGCGCACGGGGCCCGGCCGGTCGTCGAACTCGACGGCGCCGCTGATGTAGATGCAGCCCGAGTCCACCTCCACCGACACGCGGCGCACCCAGCGCTCAAACATCGCGCGCAGCCGCGGCAGGCCGCGCGGCTCGCGGATGGCGGTGAAGAAGACCTCTTCCTCAAACTTGGCGTGGTACTCGGTGATGACGGCAATCTGCAGATCCTCGCGCGAGCCGAAGTGCGCGAAGACGCCGGACTTGCTCATGCCCGTCACATCGGCCAGCGCGCCGATGGACAAGCCCTCCAGGCCCATGTGCGAGGCCAGGCCCAGCGCGGCGTCCAGGATGGCGGCGCGGGTCTGCTGGCCTTTCTGCAGCGAGCGCGCCACGCGCGCCGGCTGGGGCGAGCGCAGCGCAGCGGCTTTCTTGGCAGGGGCGGGCAGCGTGGACACGGGCGCAGGAATAAAACGAACGATCGTTCTATTTTGCAGGTCATGCCCCGACCGGCGCCAACATCACCCTTCGAATTCCTAGGGTGTTGTGCCTAATTAGTCCGCAGATCAGGGAATGCCCGGAGATGCCGGCTGTCATGGTCCCACGCTTGAGCGCGCGCACGCTTGTCGCTAGTCTCTCGGTCGGAGGTTGACGCTGTGGATGTGCTGCAACTGGATGTCTCTGGCCGACCGCAGGCCTGGATCACGACGCGCGAGGCGGCTGTGATCTACGCCAGCGACGGCGTCGCCTGGACGCTGGGCGATCCCTGTCAGGTCTTGCGCGGCGGGCTGCAGCGCACCACGGGCCGGCAGTCGCGCATCGAGGTCCACCCCATCATCGCCGTGCGCGGCGCCGTGCCCAGCCGGGCGTGGCGGCAGGCGCCGGCCCTGACCAACGCCAAGCTGTTCGTGCGCGACCGCTTCGTCTGCGCCTACTGCGGCCACCGCTTCCTGCCGGAAGATCTCACCCGCGAGCACATCCTGCCCACCTCGCGCGGCGGCCAGGACACCTGGATGAACTGCATCACCGCCTGTCGGCCCTGCAACGGCCGCAAAGGCAACCGCCTGCCGGAAGAAGCGCGCATGACGCTGCTCTACCTGCCCTACGTACCCAGCCTGCACGAGGACATGATCCTGCGCGGCCGGCGCATCCTGGCCGACCAGATGGAGTTCCTGCTCGCCAGCGTGCCGCGCAGCTCCCGCCTGCACGGTTGACAGCCCCAGGGTAAAGAGTTGTAGCTGCGGCGCTGCGGCCGTCAACGGCGGGACAATTCGACGCGTTGGGCAGCAGTCTTGCCCAAGGAGTTAACCAGATGTCCAAGCTCATGACTTCCCTCACCCTGGCCGCGGCTTTTGCGCTGACTGCCTGCTCGACGACCAGCCCCGACGTGGTCCAGCGCGGCGACGCGCAGCGGCTGTCGCAGGTCCAGGACGCCACCGTGCTGTCCAGCCGGCCGGTCATCGTGGACGGTTCACAAAGCGGCATTGGCGGCGTTGCCGGCGGCGTCACGGGCGCCATTGCCGGCAGCTCGGTGGGCGGCCGCCGCGAGGGCCAGGTGGCGGGCGTGCTGGGCGCCGTGGCCGGCGCCGTCATCGGCAACGCCATCGAGCGCTCGGCCACGCGCGAGGAGGCGCTGGAGATCATCGTCCAGCTGCGCAACGGCGAACGCCGCGCCATCATCCAGGCCAAGGGCGCCGAGAGCTTCAACAGCGGCGACCCGGTCATCCTCGTCACGACCGGCGGCAAGACCCGCGTGACGCGCGCTCCCGCCGCCGTGCCGGCCGCAGCGGCCAACAACAGCTGAGCCTGGAAACGGCAGTTGGGCCCAACCCAGCGGGCCTGCAGCGCCGCGCATCGAAGCGGTGAGCGCCGCCACCCCAGACGCTGGATGCGTCCCAACCTGAGTCAGCGCGGCGCAGGACAATGGCGGGCTTTGCCGCCCGCCCCTGCCATGCCCGATCTCGACGACGACGCCCCGATTCATGAACCGCGCCTGTGGCGCGACAACGGCTGGACCGCCCAGGTCATCAAGAACGAGGACGACGAGGGCTGGGCCGTGGCCATGTTCAAGGCCGGCGAGAGCGAGCCGGCGCTGGTCGGCCCCTGGACCATGGGCCGCGACAAGAAGAATCCCAAGCCACTGGACAGCACGGCGTTCAACACCCTGGTCAAGACGGCGTCCGAGGTCATCCGCCGCCATGAGCAGCAGTTGCACGCGCAGCTGAACAAGGCGCTCTACGTGGCCCGCGACGGCGCCTGGATCAAGGTCACGCTGGAGATCGTGCCGGCCGAGGACGACCCCTACGCCTGGCTGGCCGCCTTCGATGCCACGGGCGAGCCGCTGGCCCGCGTCAAGGTCGGCGCCGACTACCGCTTCACGCAGTCGGCCGCCGAGGCCTGGGTGGACGCGGGCTTCGAGCGCCCGGCCGGGCGCGACTGACGGCAGATCCGCAAGCGGCCAGGCGCGCGGGCTACGGCCGCGAGGAATGGCATGCATCCCGGTCTGCCGAGCAGGCCGGCTGCTTTCCGATCACCGGGCTGACCGGTGCAAGGGCGCAAGCACGGCCCTCGACATCGAGCGGCTGCGCTGCGGTGCTGGCGCGGCGCGCCTGACTCAGCAGGCGATCTCGAACGTCAGCCCCGCGCGCGCCTGCAGCCGCCGCACCAGCGCCAGGCCCATCGCGCTGCCGGGCGTCCAGACGCCGCCCGGCGTCGCGTCGCGGCCCACATCGTGCAGCAGGCACAGCGCGGCCTCGCTGACAAGCTTGCAGGTGGAGCCGTAGCCCGGGTCGCGGTCGCCCTTGACGATGGCGCGCAGCAGCTGCCCCGAGACGGAGCGGCCGGTGAACCAGACCTCGTAGTGACCGGCCTCGCGGGCAGCCTGGTCGGGTCCGTCGCCGGGCTGGGTCAGCACAAAGCGGCGCAGCAGGTAGCGCGTTGGGCCGAAGCCCAGCGCCAGGTGCTGCAGCCGGGTGAGCCGTGCCAGCGCCAGCGCCTTGCGGCGGCCCTTGTCGCCCTGACCAGGCTTGCCGGTCAGCAGCTTCTCGCTGTAGAGAAAGCCCTCGCCCCACGGATGGCCGCGCAACGCATTGCTGCGGTGGATGTTCTTGGTGTTGATGGTGGCCATCACGAAGGGGGCACACCAGGCGTCGGCCCAGTCGTCGAAGTCGGCGTCCTGGTCGGCCGGCTGTCGCGGCCCCTTGAAGCCGCCGGCAAGCGCAAAGGGGTCGGCCATCAACTTGCCCAGCCCGGGCTCGCGACGCACGGCCTCGATGGTGGCCAGCATGCTGGCGAAAGTGCCACCCGAGAACGTGCCCTTGAGCCGCGCGACGCGGCCGCGCACCTCCGGCAGCGGCGCGCCGAAGCGCGTCTGGGCCTCGGCCTGCAGGTAGAGCACGCCAAGGTCGAAGGGGATGGAATCGAAGCCGCAAGAGAACACGATGCGGGCGCCGCTGCGCTGCGCCAGCGGCGTGAGCTTGGTCATCATGCGCGCCATCCACAGTGGCTCGCCACACAGGTCCACATAGTCGGTGCCGCCTGACGCGCAGGCCGTGGCCAGCGGCTCGCCATGCAACTGGTAAGGGCCGACCGTCGTGATGACGACCCGGGTGCGCCGCACCAGAGCGGCCAGCGCCGCGGCGTCGGCGGCGTCCGCCTTCAGCAGCGCGACGGCCGGCGGAAGATGCAGCTCGTCGCGCACCCGCGCCAGCCTGTCCAGGCTGCGCCCGGCGATGGCCCAGCGGGCGCCGGCGGCGCCGCTCGAGTGCAGGTATTCGGCGACCAGCCGGCCGGTGAAGCCAGTGGCACCGAACACGATGAGATCGAACTCGCGTTCTGCGCCCATGACTCAGCACCTGCCTTTCATGGCCAGCCAGTCGCTGCGCAGCAGGCTCAGCGAATGGCAGTCCACGTACTCGCCGCCGACGAAGATGATGCCGCGCTGTATGCCCTCATGCCGGAAGCCGCACTTCTCGGCCACGCGGCGCGACGCATGGTTGTGCACCGACATGCCGCAGGACAGCCGGTTCACGGGCCAGTTCTCGAACAGGTAGTCCACCAGCAGCGCGGCCGCCTCGGTGGCCAGGCCCTGGCCGCGCAGGGCCACGTCAGCCAGCGTCCAGCCGATCTCACGTGCGGTTGTGTAGCGGGCCGCGGCGAAGTGCACCACGTCGCCGATGACGCTGCCGTCGATGAGGTGACAGATCAGCAGCCGCTCGGCATCCGCGCTTGCGAAGCCGTCGTCCTTCCAGCGCTGCTCGACGGCATGCGGCGTCATCATGCGCGAGCCCAGGTGAGGCCCACGCACCTGCGGGTCGCCGATGGTGCGCTTGAGCCAGGGCAGGTCTTCCTCCGTCACATAGCGCAGGCCGACGCGTTGTCCTCTGATCATGGTCCGTCCCCCTCAACGCAAAAGCCCGGCCGGAGCCGGGCCCTGAGCGGAGTGTGCCTCGTCAGAAGTGAATGCCGCGCATCATCTGCTGCAGGGCGATGGCCTCCGGCGACAGCCCGCCGCCCTTGCCCTTCTCACCCTTGGCCGCATCGCTGTCCGGGAACATGCGGAAGGAGGTGTTCATGACAATCTGCGCGATGCGCGGCGCGGCCGCGTGCAGCAGCTCGCCGGTCACGCCCAGCTTGGTCGCGATGCGCACCGGCTTGGCCACGCAGGCCTGGGCGATCATGTCCGCAGCCTCTTCCGGCGACAGCGTCGGCACGTTGTTGTAGATCTTGGTGGGCGCGATCATGGGCGTGCGCACCAGCGGCATGTTGATGGTCGTGAAGGTCACGCCGGTGTCGGCAAACTCGCTGGCGGCGCAGCGTGTCCACGCATCCAGCGCGGCCTTGGACGCCACGTAGGCCGAGAAGCGCGGCGCATTGGTCAGCACGCCGATGGAGCTGATGTTCACGACGTGGCCCTTCTTCTTCGCCACCATGCCAGGCAGCAGGCCCATGGTCACGCGCAGGCAGCCGAAGTAGTTCAGGTCCATGGTCCGCTGGAAATCGTGGAAGCGGTCGTAGCTGGACTCGATGGCGCGGCGGATGCTGCGGCCGGCGTTATTGATCAGGAAGTCGACGCCGCCGAAGTTGTCGTTGCACCACCGGACCAGGTCCGCGCAGCCGGCCTCATCGCTGATGTCGCAGGCGAAAGCGTGGATTTGCGCATCCTTGCCGGCCTTGGCGCGGATCTCCTTGACCGCCTCGTCCAGCTTGACCTGGTCGCGCGCGCAGATCAGCGTGATCGCGCCGGCCTCGGCGAACTTGGTGGCCGCCGCCAGGCCTATGCCCGACGAACCGCCGGTGACCAGCACCACTTTGCCAGCGGTGGCGCCGCGCAGCGAGCGGTCGATGAAGAGATCGGGGTCGAGGTGGCGCTCCCAGTAGTCCCACAGCCGCCATGCGTAGTCGTTCAGATCGGGGCAGGCGATGCCCGAGCCCTTCAGCATGGCCTCGGTATCGCGGCAGTCGAAGCGGGTCGGGTAGTTGATGAAGGTGAACATGTCCTCGGGCAAGCCCAGGTCCTTCATCACCGCGCTGCGGATGCGGCGCACCGGCGCCAGTGCCATCAACCCCTTCTTGACACTCTTGGGGATGAAGCCCAGCAGCGCAGCGTTGATGAAGAGGTTCATCTTGGGCGCATGCGCCGCCTTGCTGAAGATGTCCAGCACGTCGCCCACGCGGTAGCCCTTGGGGTCGACCAGGTGGTAGCAGCCCTGGCTCTTGTCGACCTTGTGCGAGATGTGGTCCAGCGCGTTGACGACGAAGTCCACCGGCACGATGTTGATGCGCCCGCCCTCCAGGCCCACGCTGGGCATCCACGGCGGCAGGATCTGGCGCAACCGCTGGATGAGTTTGAAGAAGTAGTAGGGCCCATCGACCTTGTCCATCTCGCCGGTCTGCGAGTCCCCCACCACCATGGCCGGGCGGTAGACCGTCCAGGGCCGCTTGCACTCCTTGCGCACGACCTTCTCACTCTCGTGCTTGGTCATGAAGTAGGGGTGATCGAGGTTCTCGGCCTCCTCGAACATGTCCTCGCGGAACACGCCCTCGTACAGGCCCGCGGCGGCAATGGACGACACATGGTGCACATGGCCCGCATCGATGGCCTGCGCGAACTCCACCATGCTGCGCGTGCCCCCGATGTTGGCGGCCACCTGTGCCTCCTCGTCGGCCGAGAGGTCGTAGACGGCGGCCAGGTGGTAGAGGTGATCGATCTGGCCCTTCAGGCTCTTGATCACGTCGGCAGCCACGCCGAGCTTCTTGGCGGTGAGGTCGCCGTAGACCGGAATGGCACGGGTCTTGGAAACGCCCCAGTAGGCCAGCAGGTCGGGCAGCTTGGCGGCACTTTCCTCGCGCATCAGGAAGTAGACCGTGCTGCCGCGCCGGCTCAGCAACTTCTTGACAAGCCGCTTGCCGATGAAGCCTGTGGCACCTGTGACGAAATACTGCATGCGGGTCTCCTGCATATGGGGTTCAGGACATTCTTCACCAGCACCACAGGCGGGCCGCTGCGCACTTTCCCGAGGACTGCCATAGAGCACACTCACTAGGAATCCCAATGCCGAAGCGGGATGCCGGCGCTACAGTGCATCCAGCAATTCGCCTCAATCGAAAGGACAAGCATGGTCAAGAAGCTCCAAAAGATGGCTGACAAGAAGAAGGCTGCGGCCGCCACCGGCTTCCCCGCGGGTCTGCTCGATAGCGCGATGGCGCAAAACGTCAAGGACAGCGCCCAGCAGATCTGGGCCGCCGGTCTCGCCTCCTTCGCCAAGGCCCAGGGCGAGGGCGCCAAGGTCTTCGAGGCCCTCGTCGCCGAAGGACTGAAATTGCAGAAGAAGACCCAATCCGCCGCCGAAGAGAAGCTCAGCGCCTTGGCTGGCAAAGTCAGCGGCGTGGCCGGCGGCGTCGGCGCCAAGGCCGGTCAGCATTGGGACAAGCTCGAAGCCATCTTCGAGCAGCGCGTCGCCAAGGCGCTGCAAGGCCTGGGCGTGCCCACCAAGGCCGACATCGACGCGCTGATCCAGCGCATCGACGCACTGGCCGTGGCCACCGGCGTGGAGCCCGCCAAGAAGGCGGCCCGCAAGGCAGCAGCCAAGCCCGCAGCCAAGCCTGACGCGAAGAAGGCCGCCGCCGCCGCGCCCGCCAAGAAGGCGACTGCCCCCGTGAAGGCGGCAGCCAAGAAGGCCACGCCGACCAAGAAGGCCGCCCCCGCGAAGAAGGCCGCATCCCCGAAGAAGGCAGCGCCCGCGCCGGCCGCCGACGCCGCCACGCAGGCCTGATCGGTCTGACTGACGCAGCCGCACCATGAGCCGACCTCGCATCGGGTTGGCGCTGGCAGGCGGTGGCCCACTGGGCGCCATCTACGAAGTTGGCGCCCTTTGTGCCTTGGAGGAGGTCGTCGAAGGCCTGGACTTCACGGCCTGCGACGGCTACATCGGCGTCAGCGCCGGCGGCTTCATTGCCGCGGGCCTGGCCAACGGCATGACGCCGCGCCAGCTGTGCGCCGCCTTCATCGAGAACAGCGCCGCGGCGCCCGACCGCTTCGACCCAGGCGAGCTGCTGCAGCCAGCCTGGGCCGAACTGGGCCAGCGGCTGCGGCTGCTGCCCGGCCTGCTGGCCGACGGCGCCCGCGAGGTGCTGCTGGAGGGCCGCTCCAAGCTGGCCACGCTGGAGCGCCTGGGCCGTGCACTGCCCACCGGGCTGCTCAGCAGCGAGCGCTTCGGCGCGGCGCTGACGCGCGTGCTGGCGCAGCCGGGCCGCAGCAACGACTTCCGCCGCCTGCGCCGCCCGCTGGTGCTGGTGGCGACCGACCTGGACAGCGGCGAGGCCGTGCCCTTCGGCGCTCCCGGCTGGGACCATGTGCCCATCGCCCGCGCCGTGCAGGCCAGCGCGGCGCTGCCGGGCCTGTTCCCGCCGGTCGAGATCGACGGGCGCTTCTTCGTGGACGGCGCGCTGAAGAAGACCCTGCACGCCTCCGTGCTGCTGGAGCGCGGGCTGGACCTGCTGATCTGCCTGAACCCGCTGGTGCCCTATGCCAGCGACCGGCGCTCGGTCGCGCGCGACCAGCAGCCGCGCATCCACCGCCTGGTGGACGGCGGTCTGCCGCTGGTGCTGTCGCAGACCTTCCGCTCACTGATCCACTCGCGGCTGGAGTTGGGCATGCGCGGCTACGAGCTGAGCCATCCGCACACCGACATCCTGCTGTTCGAGCCACATCCGCGCGATGCCGAATTCTTCCTGGCCAACACCTTCAGCTACCGCCAGCGCCGCCACCTGGCCGAGCATGCCTACCAGGTCACGCGGGCGCTGCTGCGCGAGCGCGCCGCCGCGCTGAGCCCCAGGTTCGCCCGCGCCGGCCTGACGCTGCGCGAAGACCTGCTGGCCAACCGCGAAGCCCGTCTGCTGCCCGCACGCGGCGAAACCCGGCTGGAGCAGGCGCTGCGCTCCCTGCGTGGCAGCCTGAGCACCCTGGAAGCGCGCCACCGATGAAGCCCGCGGCATGGCGACAAGTCGCCATGCACAACCCGCCCGTCACCGCCAGCGCCGACCACCGGCCCATCACCCGCATGCTGCGGCCCCGCCAACAGGGCGACCAGACCGCCCTCGCGACGCTGCTGGACGGCGCGGACGGCGTTGACGACGAGTGGTCCATGCCGCTGCGCGTGCACACAGCGCAGCCCAGCGCGCCCAGCCGGCGCTACCTCGACAGCGCTGGCCTGGGCCTGGCCGTCAGCGGGCCGCATCCACCAGCCTGCGCGTGATTGCCGCCCGCAGCGGCGGCAGATGGCGCGCCAGGTCGATGACCGCGCGGCGCAGCGCCAGCACCGGAACGCGGTCGTCGGTGAAGAAGCGCACCAGCGCATTGGTGCCGGCGTAAAGCGGCCCAGCCTCGCGGCGGTGGCGGGCCTCGAAGGCGCGCAGCGCCGCGAACTCGCCCGGGTCGGCCCCAGGCCGCAGCTGGTCGGCCAGCGCCTCGATGCCATACAGCCCCAGGTTGTAGCCGTGAGCCGTGACCGGGTGCATGCCCACGGCTGCATCACCGATGAGCGCCACCCGCGGCGCGACGAAGCGCTCGGCCCACACCGCCACCAGCGGGTAGACATGGCGCGCGCCGACCACCTGCATCGCGCCCAGACGGTGCTGGGCGGCCGCCGCGATGGTGGCAGCCAGCGCCGCGTCGTCCAGGGCCTGGATGCGCGGCAGCTCGGCATTGCGCACGGTCCACACCGCCGAGCTGCAGCGCCCCGGCTTGGGCAGCAGCGCCAGCGTGTGGCCCTGCAGGAAACACTCCTGCGCCAGGCCGCCGTGCTCGTGCTCATGGGCCAGCGACACCAGCAGCGCGCTGCGGCCGAAGTCCAGGTGGCGCGCGGCGATGCCGGCCAGCCGGCGCAGTGTCGAGAAGCGGCTGTCGGCCGCCACCACCAAGCGTGCCTCGAAGGCCCCACCTTCGCGGGTGCGCAGCTGCGCCATGGCGCCCTGCTGCGTCAGCGCCACCACGCTGTGGCCGCTGTGCACGGGGATGCCGCGCACCATCGCCTCGGCCCAGGCCGCGGCGCGGATTTGGTGGTTGGGCACCAGCCAGCCCAGGTCCTGGCCGGGGCTGTCGAGAGGCAGCGGCACGCGCGTGCCGGCGCTGCGCACGCTGGCGCGCCGCAGCGGCGCCACCGCGGTGAAGCGCTGCCACAGGCCCAGGCCTTCGAGCAGCCGGCGCGAGCGGTGCGTCAGCGCGATCTCGCGGCCGTCGTCCGCCGGCGTGGCCAGCGCGGCGGCCTCGGCCTGCTCCAGCACCGCCACGTCCCAGCCGCGGTCGTGCAAAGCACAGGCAAGCGCCAGGCCGGCCGGGCCGGCGCCGCAGATCAAGATGTCGGAACTTGGCGGGTTGGCAGTCATGCGCGCAGCCTAGAGCCACGGCTGCAGGGTCGCCTTGACCCAGGTCAGCGCCGCGCGCCGGCAAAGCCCACAGCCGCACGCGGCCAATCAGGCCGCGGCAGCATCGGGCCATGAAGCCGCCTGCCACCGACGCTGCCCGCCCCACCGTCTACTTCGACGGCGCCTGCCCGGTCTGCCGCCGCGAGATCGCGCTCTATCAGCGCCAGCCTGGCGCCGACGCGCTGTGCTGGGTGGACGCCGCGGCCTGCGCGCCCGAGGCGCTGGGCCACGGGCTGGCGCGGCCCGCCGCGCTGGCCCGGCTGCATGTGCGCGCGGCCGACGGCCGGCT
>JBKBOJ010000078.1:0-12879 GCA_046294815.1 Roseateles sp.
GCGAGCGCGGCGTCGAACAGCTGGCGGACCTGGTCCCAGTGCGCGGGCGTCATGGGCGCGCAGTGTGTCAGTTCCCGAAGTAGCAGGCGTCCAGCTTTGTTGCGAGGCCGCCAACGGCGGGCTTGATCTGGCCGGTGGCGTAGCTGACCTGGCCGCGCTCGGCGGTGTAGGCCAGCTCGATGGCGATCTGCACCGTGTCGCTGCCCGAGGGCGACTGCGCGGTGGCCGTCCAGACCCAGTCGCGCGCGCCGGTCAGTGCGGCGTAGACCGACTCGCGCGAGGCGCTGCTGCCGTCGCGGTTGCCGCTGCTGGCAGTGCCGGCACCGCCGTCGAACTGCGCTGTGTAGCTGCGCCCGCCGGCGTTCAGCGTGGCCGTGCCGTCGCTGGCCACGCTCAGGCTGCAGGCGGCGGTGGCCGTCTGCGGGTACAGCAGCGTGCCGGCCACCTGGCCGGCGTGCGTGGCCAGCAGCCAGGCCGGCAGGTCACCGGCGGCCAGGCCGCTGGACTTGACCGGCAGCGGCGGCGTGGCCGACAGCGCCATGGCCAGCGGCGTGGCCGACTTGAAGCCGATGGCGCACTTGTCCAGCACGCCGCCCATCTCCACCAGCGCCAGCCGGCCGGCATAGCCGGTCAGTGCTACGCCCTGGCTGCCGCTGACGATGTTGACGCCGAAGCTCATCGAGTTGGAGGGCATCTGGACCCAGGTGTCGCCCGCCTCGCCGTTCAGCGCGGCGGTCTGCGTGCTGCCGTTCATCGTGGCCGTCACCTGGCCGTCGGCGGTGATGCTCACCGAGCAGGGGCCGGCGCTGCTGCGGCCGTAATAGCTGCCGGCCAGCCAGGCCAGCGCATCGTTGGGCGCCGTGGCCCGCGTGGTGGGGGCGGCGGCGGCAAAGGCGGCGTAGCTCGTGTAGCCGCTGGCCGGCGCCGGCGCCGGCGTGTTGCGGGCCGTGCGGCCCTGCAGGTAGCGGCCGCTGCCGGCGGCGCTGCCGAGGTCGCTGCCCGACACGTAGAGGCCGTTGAAGGCCGGCGAGAAGAAGTCGATGTGGCGCTGCGCGTCGATGACGGCCACCACGCCGATGACCTGGCCGGCCGCGTCGGTGTTCTCGCAGACGGCCGTGACCGTTGCGTTCGCGGCCGCGCTGCCGGCCAGGCCGGCGTCCGGCGTGTAGCCGATCACGTCGCCCGACAGCTGCAGCGTGGCGCCGCCCAGCTCGCCGAAGGTGCTGCCGTCGAACACCCGCACCGCATAGCCGCCCGCGAAGGGCTGCAGCGCGCTGAGCTGCAGCGCCTTCTGCGTGCCGCAGGCGGAAGGGGCGGGTGCCGGCGCGGGTGCTGGGGCTGGAGCAGGAGCAGGAGCAGGAGCTGGAGCTGGAGCTGGAGCTGGAGCTGGAGCTGGAGCAGGTGCCGGTGCCGGTGTGGCCGCCAGGACGGGCGCGGGCGCGGCCTCGTCGCTGCCACCGCCGCCGCAGGCGCACAGCGCCGCGGTCAGCAACAGGGACAGCGGGGCGGGGATCAACGGGCGGGGTGCGGGGCGCATGGGTGTCCTCCTCGGAGCGCAAACAGGGGGCTGTTTGCTTACGCCGCATGGCGCGCCCAAAAGGCTCATCCAGCGTGCACGGCCTGCCGCTAGCATCCAAAGCGCCGCCATGACTCAAGACCTGCCCCTCGCCGACGTGACCGCCTGGCTGGCCCAGCAGCCGCCCGATGCCGCGGGTGTGGGCGACCGGCTGTTCGCCACGCTGTACGACGAGCTGCGCCGCATGGCGCGCGGCCACATGCGCCACGAGGGCGGCGACCACACGCTGTCGGCCACGGCGCTGTCGCACGAGGCCTGGTTCCGGCTGGCCGCGCAGACGCGCACGCAGTGGCGCAACCGCGGCCACTTCCTGGCGGTGGCGTCGATGATGATGCGGCGCATCCTCGTCAACCACGAGCTGGCCCGCCGCGCCGATAAGCGCGCCGCCGAGCTGCAGCCGTTGACGTTGTCGGGCCTGGAGCAGCTGGCCCTGCCGCCGGACCGCGACGTGGTGGCCGTGCACGAGGCGCTGCTGGCGCTGGAGCAGGTGGACCCGCGCGCCGCCCGTGGCGTGGAGCTGCGCTTCTTCGGCGGGCTGGAGAACGAGGAGATCGCCGAGGTGCTGGGCGTGTCGCTGGCCACCGTCAAGCGCGACTGGGCGCTGGCGCGCAGCTGGCTGCACCGCGAGCTGCTGGGTTAGCGGGGCAGTTGCACCTCGAAGCCCACGCGCGCCCAGCGGCCGCGGCCGTCCAGCGCGGTCAGCGCGTGGCGGCCGGCTTGCTTGAGCGTGAGCGTCTGTTGGCCCTCGCCGTCGCCGGCCAGCTGGCCGTCCAGCAGCCAGGTCACGCCCTGCTGTGCGCCGACGGCCTGCAGGCGCAGCGTCACCTCGGCCCGGCCCGGCGCGGGGCGCAGCACGCTGCCGGGCTCCAGCCCGACGATGCGCAAGGCCTGGCCCTGCGGCGAGCGCGGCGCGCAGCCGGGCGCCCAGGGCAGGCGCTCTATCGGGTGCAGCTGCGCGGCGTCCAGAAAGGGGCCCAGCAGCGTGGGCCAGCGCACGGCCTCGGTGCGGATGGCGTCGGGCGCGCAGTCGGGCCGCACGCGCTGGCCGGCGTGGGTCCAGGCCGCCTGCACGAGGCCGCCGGGCTGCAGCCGGTCCGGCAGCGTGGGCGGCACGGCGCCGTCCAGCGTCCAGGCCAGGCGCTGCTGCAGGCAGTGGGCCGGCGGCGTGGTGGCTGCGGCCGTGCCCAGCGGCCAGCAGATGGGCACGGCGCGCACCGTGTCGGGCTGGCGGCGCGGGGCCAGTTGTTGCCGGGCTTCGGCCGGGCCGAGGGCCGCGGCGATGTCGCGCAGCAGCGGCGCGGCGGTGTTGGCGCCGAAGTGGCCGGGGTTGGGCGTGCCGTCGGGCCTGCCCACCCACACGCCCAGCGTGTAGCGGTCGGTCACGCCGAGGGCCCAGGCGTCGCGGAAGCCGAAGGACGTGCCGGTCTTCCACGCGACGCGCTGGCTGCTCTCGCGAAAAGGGTTGCCGGGCCGGCCGCCGCTTTCCAGGATCTCGCGCACGATGAAGGCGGCGCCTTCGCTCATCAGCCGCGTCTCGTGCAGCGGCTCGGTCGGCAGCAGCCGTGGCCGCCCGGCGCGCCCGCCGCGGGCCAGCGCCGTGTAGGCGCCCACCAGCTCCTCCAGCGAGGTGCTGCCGCCGCCGAGGATGAGGCTTAAGTTGGGCGCCGCATTGGCCGGCATGCGCAGCCGCAGCCCGGCGTGGCGCAGCCGGCCGGCAAAGCGCTCGGGGCCCAGGCGCTCCAGCAGGTCCACAGCGGGCACGTTGAGCGAGCGCTGCAGCGCCTCGGCCACGCTGACCGGGCCGGAGAAATCGGCCTGGAAGTTGCCCGGCGCGTAGCCGCCGAAGTTCTGCGGCGCGTCGATGAGCAGGCTCTCGGAGTGGATCAGCCCCTCGTCCAGCGCCAGCGCGTACAAAAAGGGCTTGAGCGTGGAGCCCGGCGAGCGCAGCGCGCGCACCATGTCCACATGGGCGCCGCGCTTCGCATCGCTGAAGTCGGCCGAGCCCACGTAGCCGCGCACTTCCAGCGTGCGGTTGTCGACCACCAGCGCGGCCATGGAGTTGGCCTCGGGCAGTGTGTGGAGGCGGTCGGCCAGCAGTTGCTCCAGCCGGGCCTGCAGGCCGGCGTCCAGCGTCGTCTGGATGACGGCCTCGTTGCGGCCTTCGCGCCTGGCCTGCTGGCGCAGCCGCTCGGCGGCCAGCGGCGCCAGCCAGCGCGCGCGCAGCGGCGGCGCGAACACGCGCTCCAGCTTGGCATCGGCCACGTCGGTGGCGCTCCACACGCCCAGCGTCTGCATGCGCGTCAGCACCTTGTCGCGCGCCGCCTGCGCGGCGGCCAACGCGCGGTCGGGCCGCAGCCGTGTGGGCGACTGCGGCAGCGCGACGAGCAGCGCCGCCTCGGCATGCGACAGCTCGCCCGCGCCTTTGCCGAGGTAGGCGCGGCTGGCCGTCTCCACGCCCTCCAGCGGCCCGCCCATGGGCGCGAGGTTCAGGTAGAGCGCCAGGATGTCTCGTTTGCTCAGGTGCAGCTCCAGCTGCAGCGCGCGGGCGATCTGGCGCAGCTTGGCGGGCACGCTGCGGCCGGCGGCGCGCTCGTCGACGAGGCGGGCTACCTGCATCGTCAGCGTGGAGCCGCCCGACACGATGCGGCCATGCCGCGCCCATTGCCACGCCGCGCGGGCGAGGGCCGCAGGGTTGACGCCCGGGTGCCAGCGGAACCAGCGGTCCTCGTAGTGCAGCAGCGCCTGCAGGTACAGGGGCGACACGGCCTCGGGCGTCGTCGGGTGGCGCTGCGCGCCGTCGCTGCTGGCCCAGCTGCGCAGCGGCGTGCCGTCGGCGGCCAGCACGGTCAGCGTGGCGGATTCGGCCGCAGGTGGGGGCAGGGGACATGCGAAGTCCAGCGCGAGGACGGCCAGCAGCAGGGCGGCGAGGCCGAGCTCAACACGGCGCAGGCGAGAGGATTTGCGAGTCGCGATGGCTTGTGTCCCAGGTCGTGGTGTGAGTCCTTCGCGCGCGGCAAGCCGCGCAACCGTGGCCGCCCCGGCTGGGGGGGGCAGCGTGGTCCCGGGCGAGGTGGAGGTGCAAGCCATCCACCTTGATTTGTCAGGGGACTCCATGCTGACCGCAGCCATCATGACACTGGCCGAACTGGCCGCGCAGGGACCCGACGTCCATGTGCTGCGCCAAGTGGTGCAGTTCATGGCCCGACAGGCTCCCAGGTTCAACGCCATGGAGGCCACATGGAAGTGCCGGATGGGCTGCGTCTGCCATCTCTGCCAGGGCAGTCAGGTCGGACTGCCAAATCCGCCGGCGCTGCACTGCCAAACTCCACGGTGGTGGCCCGGCGTCCAGCCAGAGGCGTAGGAAAAATGCCGTCAAATCAATGACTTGTGTATTTCAGGCGCTGCGCCGCCAAACCTGGCATGCCTCTTGAGGTGTGCAGGCCAGGCCGGGGCATCTCACCCCGCCCTCAATCCGTCAACCCAACACAAGGAGGCGCTTCATGAAAGTCAACACAGGCACCCTGGACCGCGCTGTGCGTGTCGTCGCAGGTCTGGTCCTCATCGGTCTGGCGGCCACTGGCAAGGTCGGCATGTGGGGCTATGTCGGCGTCGTGCCCCTGCTCACGGGTGCGATCGGCAACTGCCCGGTGTATGCCATCTTTGGCATCAGCACCTGCGGATTGAAGAAGCGCTGATCGGGCGTCCGGCAGCGCTGCATGACCGCATCGCGCGACGCTTTAAAAACTGCCCAGGAGACCCCCCAACATGCTCGCGCAAAGCAATCTGTGGGTCGAAAGCCACTTCGACCCCGCCACGCTGCGCCTCAAGCTTCACGCCAACATCTCAGCGCTGGGTGACGCGGCGAACACCACCCACGCCAAGACGGCCGCTGCAGCGCGCAAGCACGCGCCGGTGGTCGCACACAACCTGCTGGCCAAGTCCACGCTGGCCTGGTTCTTGAAGTGATGGCCCGCACGAGCACGGGCAGCGGCAGCAACCGCACCAATACCTGGGCGCAGCGCCTGTCGGGCTGGCCCATGCCCAGCCTGCCGGTGCTGGACTGGGGCCGCCGCTACGACCTTAACACCCTGGTCGGCGACGGCGTGGCGGCGCTCATCGTCACCATCATGCTCATCCCGCAGAGCTTGGCCTATGCGCTGCTGGCCGGTCTGCCGCCCGAGGTGGGCCTGTACGCCAGCGTCGCGCCCCTGCTTCTGTACGCCGTGTTTGGCAGCAGCCGCGTGCTGGCTGTCGGGCCCGTGGCCGTGGTGTCGTTGATGACGGCCGCCGCGGTGGGCGAACACGCTGCGGTCGGGACTGTCGCCTATTGGCAGGTCGCCATCACGCTGGCGTTTCTGTCGGGCACCATGCTGCTGCTGATGGGCTTGCTGCGCCTGGGCTTCCTGGCGAACTTCCTGAGTCACCCGGTGATCTCGGGCTTCATCTCGGCTTCGGGCATTCTGATTGCGGCCAGCCAGCTGAAGACGCTGATGGGCGTCAAGGCCGAGGGCCACAACCTCGTCGAACTGCTGGGTTCATTGGCCCAGCAGGCCAGCCATACCCATGGCTTGACGCTGGCGGTGGGGGTCGCCACCACGGCCTTTCTGTTCTGGGTGCGCAAGGGCCTGAAGCCTCTGCTGGTGCGCTGGGGCCTGGGCCCGAGCTTGGCGGACGTCATCGCCAAGGCGGGCCCCGTGGCTGCCATCGCAGTGACCACAGGTCTGGCCTGGTGGCTGGGCTGGCAGGCGCTGGGCATGAAGATCGTGGGCAGCATTCCGCAAGGCCTGCCACCCTTGACGGCGCCCAGTTGGGACCTGGCGCTGTGGCGTGAACTTGCCGTGCCGGCGCTGTTGATCAGTGTGGTGGGTTTTGTGGAATCGGTGTCCGTGGGCCAGACCTTGGCTGCCAAGCGCCGCCAACGCATAGAGCCTGACCAGGAACTCGTGGCGCTGGGTGCCAGCAACCTGGGGGCGGCCTTCACCGGAGGCTTTCCGGTGACGGGGGGCTTCGCGCGATCGGTGGTGAATTTCGATGCCGGGGCGCAAACGCCGGCGGCGGGCGTCTACACGGCCGTGGGCATCACGCTGGCTTCGCTGTTTCTGACGCCGGCGCTGTACTACCTGCCTCAGGCCACCTTGTCGGCCACCATCATCGTGGCGGTGCTGTCCCTGGTGGACGTCAGCATCCTCAAGCGCACCTGGTCGTATTCCAAGCCCGACTTCGCAGCGGTCGCCGCCACGCTGCTGGCGACCCTGGGTTTGGGCGTCGAGACGGGTCTGGTCATCGGCGTGGGCGTTTCACTGGCGCTCTACCTGTTTCGCACCAGCCGGCCGCACATCGCCGAGGTGGGTTTGCTGCCGGGCACCGAGCACTTCCGCAACGTGCTGCGCTATGACGTGCGCACCAGCCCGCAGCTGCTCACGCTGCGGGTCGATGAAAGCCTGTACTTCGCCAACGCACGCAGCCTGGAAGACCGCATCAACGAGGCCGTGGCCAGCCGCCCTGCCTTGCGCCATGTGGTGCTGCAGTGCTCGGCCATCAACGACATCGACGCCAGCGCGCTGGAAAGCCTGGAGGCCATCGACCAGCGCTTGAAGGATGCCGGCGTGCTGCTGCACCTCTCCGAGGTGAAGGGGCCGGTGATGGACCGCTTGCGATCGACCGAATTCTTGCAGCACCTGCGCGGGCAGGTCTTCATGAGCCAGTACCAGGCCGTTCAAGCACTGACGCCCGAGGTGCTCGACGCGCCCGGGACAGCGCCGAGCCGAGCCAAGTAAGCCCTGAGTGCTGACCAAACTGACCGAGCCGGGACCGGACGATCGGCGCGCCTTGCCAGCAACCTGTAGGGTCACTTCTTGTTCACGACGACCATATCCGCTTCCGGCTTGCCGACGCCGCGAATCTCCGCCCGATACATATCCTCGGCAAACGTCGCTGGCACCCCATACCGCCCCGGCGTCACCACGCGCACCAGGTAGAACAGGTCCAGCGGCTGCGGGCCCAGCCGGGCGGCGGCGACGAAGCGGTCGTCGCGGTATTCGGTGTGGACGATGCGCTCGTTGGCATTGGCCTGCGCCACGTTGACGCCGTCCACCGTGAATTCGCCGGCCTGCGGACCCTGGCTCAAGTTGAGGTTCTCGACCTCGAAGCCGGCCGGGATGCGGTCCACCACCAGGCCGTCCTTGATGGGCTGCGCCGCCTTCACGCGCAGGCGCACGACGTACATCTCGCCGGTGGCGAACTGCCGCGCGCTGACCGGCTTGCCGTCGGTCGTGAACATCGCGCGCTCCACGCGGATGCGCTCGCTGCTCGCGGGCAGCGGCTTGACCGGGTAGCCCTGGGCAGTGAGGTCCAGGTACAGCGGCTTGTCGCCGTCGTTCTTCAGCGTGAGGCCCGAGCGCAGCTGCGCCACGTCGAAGCTCTGCTGGCCGGTGCCGCTGCCGCTCCAGGCTGCGCTCTTGCCGCCGAGGGTCAGCGTGGTCTTCCAGGCGTCGTCCTTGCCGGCGCCCTGCGTGGCGGCGTGCACGGCGAGGAACAACGCCAAGCGCTCCTGCGTGGAGTAGTAGTTGCGCCGGCCGAAGTCGTCGGCCAGGTCGAACAGCAGGTTCTCGCGTTTCTCATGCGCCACCTTGTGGCGCAGCAGCAGCGCGTAGGCCAGCGCGCGGTCACGGATGCGGGAGCCGTAGTCGCCCAGCCATTGGCCCCAGGGGCCATCGTCGGGCTGGTAGCCGTAGCCGCGCTGCATCGCGTCGTCCAGCGCGGCTTTGGCGCGCGCCTCGTCGCCCATCAGCTTCAAGGCCAGTGACAGCTGCACCAGTGGCAGCGGGCTCAGGCTGCTGGCCCGGTGCTTGTCGTGCAGCGCGCGCAGCGTGGCCAGCGGCGCCTTCTGCTCGCGCGCCAGGATGTAGCCGGCATGCGCGGCCTCGGCGAAGCGCTGGTGGGCCAGGCGCAGCACCTCGGCCTCGCGGTAGTCGGCGACCTGGCCCTTGTCGTTGCGGCGCACGTCCTTGGGCGGCGTCATCTGCTGGCCGGGACTGCGCTGGAACTGCTCGGTCAGGCTCTCCAGCGACTTGGCCAGCTGCGCCTCGGGCACCGCGAAGCCGGCGTCGCGCGCATCCTGCAAAAAGCCGGTGACATAGGCGCTCAGCCAGGCTTCATACGGGTTGTTGGACGCCCACAGGCCGTAGCCGCCGCGCGGCTGCTGCATGCCGGCCAGGCGGGCGAAGGCGTCTTGCAGCCGCTTGGCGCGCTCCTCGCGCGGCAGGGGCGTCATGCCCCAGCGCTTGGCGGCCGCGTCGTCGATGAAGACCAGCGGGTAGGCGCTGGATGTGGTCTGCTCCAGGCAGCCGTAGGGGTAGCTCAGCAGGCCGCGCACCTGGTCCTTGATGTCGATGGGCGGCGTGTTGCTGACGCTCAGTGCCAGCGTGGCGGAGCCGCCCCAGTAGGCGTCCAGCAGCGCGCGGTCGACGGCCTGCGTGGCGCCGGGCTCCAGGCGGATGCGGCGGCTCTCGCGCACCAGCGGCGTGGCGGGCTGCACCTGCAGCGCGGCCTCGCGCTGCAGCTTCAGCGCGCCGGCCGTGACCGTCAGCTTGATGGGCGCCAGGCCATAGGCATCCAGCGCCTCGGCCTGAAAGCGCAGGATCTGGCGCTGCTTGTCGGCCAGCTTGACCGCATCGGCCGCGCCGGTGATGCGCACCGGCCCCGTGGCGCTCAGCGCGACCTTGACCTCCTGCGGCGCGCCGCTGAGGTTGGTCACATCCAGCGCAATCGTTGCCTTGTCGCCCGGCGCGATGAAGCGCGGCATGGAGAGTTCTGCCACCAGCGGCGCGGCGACCAGCGTGTCGGCCTGCGTGCTGCCATAGCTGTCCGCGCTGCCGACGACCGCCATCAGCCGCAGCGCGCCGTTGAAGTCGGGCAGCTTGAGGTGGATGGTGGCCTCGCCCTTGGCGTCCAGCGCGACGGGGCCGCTGAACAGGTCCACCAGCAGCACCTTGCGCGGCAGGCTCTGCGTGTCGCGCTTGCCGGCGTCGCCACCGAACTTCTGCTGCGCGGTGTTGCCGTCCATCTTCTCGATCAGGCGGCCGTAGAGGTCCAGGATGTCGGCGCCGTAGCGGTGCTTGCCGAAGAAGTAGTCGACCGGGTCGGGCGTCTTGAAGCCGGTGATGTTCAGGATGCCCACGTCCACCGCAGAGACGGTGGCTATTGCCGCCTTGCCGGCGAGCTGCGGTGCCTTGACCTTCACCGGCAGCGTGGTGGATGGCAGGGTCTTGGCCGGCGCCTCCAGCGCGACTTTCAGCTTGCGGTCCTCGCGGTTCAGCGGCAGGTGCACCAGGCCCAGCGCGCGGGCCGGCGTGACGCGATCGCCCTGGCTGCCTGGGCGGAAGGCGGCGACGGTGACGTACAGGTCCTGCCGCTGCCACTCGGGCGTGCTGCCCACCGGAATCTCCATGTCCGTGCCCGAGGCCTTGACGCTGATGCGCCGGCTCCACAGCACGCGGTCGCCTTCCACGGTGACGACGGCCTCGCCGTCGTGCGGCGGCTTGATGGTGAGCTTGGCGGCATCGCCGGGCTTGTAGGGCGATCCCTTGAGCTGCAGCTGCACGCGGTCGGGGCGGTTGCCGATGTCGTCGGCGTCCTGCGCGCCGTAGCCGGCGTAGAAGGCGTAGCGCAGGGTTTTGTTGGTCTGCGGGTCTTGGATCTCCAGCCGATAGCGGCCCCAGTGCACGGGCAGGTTCACGGTGGTCTTGGCGGCCAGGTTCAGCGTGCGGGCCTCGACCAGCTCGTCCGTCGTGTTGAAGCCCGAGTGCCAGCCGCGGCCGTCGTCATAACGCCAGTACCACTGGCGCTCCTCGTAGGTCAGCGTGAGCTTCAAGTCCTTGGCGGGCTTGAAGGCGCCGGTGGCGTCCACGCGCTGCACCTCGAAGCCAGCCAGGCCGCCCTCGGGCGCGACGTTGCGGTCGAACAGCGGGCGCACGGCCACCAGCGCGGGCGCGGGCCACCAGGTGCGCTCGATGCTGCGCACCACCGGCCGACCGCCGCTCTCCAGCAGGCTGAATGCGCCGCGCACGCGCATCGGCGAGCTGCGTTCGGCCAGGTTGGCGGTCAGCACGACCTCGGCCTTGCCCTGCTCGTCCAGCTCGGTCTCGGGCAGGTCTTGCCGGCTGCGCGCCTTGTCGTCGGCAAAGTCGCCGAAGAGGTAGCCGGGGAGCTTGCTCGCCAGCGGGTTGGCCAGCCGCTCGGTGCTGACCGTGACCTGCAGCCGGTTGCCCGCGGCGGGCGCGCCGTAGAGGTAGTCGCCCTGCACCTGCACCGGCAGGCTGACCTCGCCGGTCAGCGGCGCGTCGGGCGCGCTCAGCGTGAGCTTCATGCGCTCGGGCAGGAACTCCTCGACCTTGAAGGCCCATTGCGCATCCGGCATCTTGGCGGCCGGGTCGACGCGCGCCTGCAGCGTCCAGCCGCCGGTGGGCGCGTCGGCGGGCAGCGTGATGGCGTGCTGGAAGTAGCCTGGCCCGGTCTTGCCCGGCTGCACCAGCTGCTCGAAGAGCTTGCTGCCGTCGGGTTTCTTGACCGTGATCGTCAGCGGCACCAGCTTGGCCGGCAGCCGGCTGTCGGCATCGCGGCTGAGCACGGACACGTTGAACGTCTCGCCCGGCCGGTACAGGTCGCGCCCGGCGTAGACGAACAGCTTGTTGCTGCGCGAGGGGTGACCAGTGGCGTCGAACTCGCTGAGGTCCAGCGCCGCGTCGCGCAGCGACAGCACCGACATCTCCTGCTCGCCCTTGCGCGCCAGCACCAGCCGCGCCAGGTCGCCCACCTTGCCGTTGGTGCCGGTGAACACGGCGTGGCCGTCCTTGTCGGTCTGCGCCTGGGCCAGCGCCTTGCCGGCATCGTCCAACAGGCTCACGGCCAGGCCGGGCAGCGCGTTGCCGCTCTTGAGCGAAGTGGCGAACACGTCGATCTGCCCCGCGTGGCGGCGCAGGTGCAGCCCCGTGTCGGTCACGTAGTAATGCGTGACCTGGTAGTCCCAGCCGAAGCGGCCGGGCTGGCTCATGACGGCCACGTAAATGCCGGGCTGCTGCAGCGCCTTGATCTTCTCGACCGGCAGAAAGCTGATGTTGCGCCGGTTGGGGCGCTCGTCGGTCTTGAAGCGGCCGATGAAGACGCTCTCGCTCATCGCGCGCAGCTCGTCCAGCACCCAGCCGCCCACGCTGCCGCGCAGCCGGCGCTGGTTGTCGCCGTAGCCGTCGTCGCAGCAATCGCCTGCTTCGTCGCCGCCGCTGCCCAGACGCGTCCGGCGCCCGCCCACCTGCTCCAGGAAGGCCGACAGCGACTCGGGCTTGATGCGCAGGAACTGCACGTCCACCTCGGGCGTGTTGACGGTCACCACCGGCAGGCCGCCGTTCTGGCCGGCCGGCAGCACCAGGCCGCGGCTGGCGAAGTAGAAGCTCGCCGGCATGGCCTCGCTGACGGCCTCGCAGGCCTGCGGGGTCGACAGCTTCGTGCCGCCACGCGCGGCCAGCTCGGCGCTCATCGTCAGCCGGTAGCTGCGGTCCGGCGTCGCATAGGGCAGGTAGAGCACGCGCGGGTTGTCGCCCAGCACCCAGCGGGCGGCCAGCGGCTTGAAGCTGGCGTCCGCGGGCTTGGCGTTCGGGTCCACGCTGCCGTCGTCACGGCGCCGTGGTGCGTCGCCCTCGCTGGCGCTCAGCAGCTTGCCGAAGTCCTGCCGCGGGTCCAGCGCCTGGGTGAACATCACCGCGATGGCCGGCGAGCCATCGAACAGCCGCGCCTTGCACTCGCTGAGGGCGAAGGCCGCCTCCTCGGCGCCCACCGCGGCGCTGCTGGGCAGGCCCGGTGTTTGGACGTGTTGCCACCCGAAGTAAGCCGCCACGGCCACGCCGGCCACGACCACGGCCGCCGCAGCGGCCTTCACCATGCTGGATGCCATCTCTGCCCCTCAAGAGTGCGAGGCGAGTGTAGGGAGGGATGGCTGGGGGAACGTTCCCTGACGTTGCGGTGCCAGCATTGCGAGCGGCTTGTCGGGCAGCTCCTGCGCGGTCTCGTGCAGCGGCACGGCAACGCCCAGCAGCGCCATCGCCTCGCCGACCAGCCCGCGCCGGAAGGCCAGCACGCAGATGATGAAGATCAGCCTGGTGACCCGGCGGACCGAATCGCCCAGTCCGCGTCTGGGTTCACGGGGTTTCCCCGGCTGCCAGGAAGCGCTCGATGAGGCCGATCTGCTCCGGCGTGTTCAGCGCCGGCGCATGGCCGCAGCCGGGAATGAGCGCCACCGCCGCGCGCGGGCC
>JBKBOJ010000079.1:0-12613 GCA_046294815.1 Roseateles sp.
GGAGCGGCCGCAAGAACGCCTTCCCGGCGAGCGGCCGCATCAGCCCCGACTACATGTGCATGGACTCCACCATCCCGCGCAAGCACCTGGCCACCATCCTGCTGGACATCCAGCAGATGGAAAAGAAGTACGGCCTGCGCTGCGCCAACGTGTTCCACGCGGGTGACGGCAACCTGCATCCGCTGATCCTGTTCGATGCCAACGACCCCGACCAGCTGCACCGCTGCGAGCTGTTCGGCGCCGAGATCCTGGAGCGCAGCGTGGCGCTGGGCGGCACCGTCACCGGCGAGCATGGCGTGGGCATCGAGAAGCTCAACTCCATGTGCGTGCAGTTCAGCCCCGAGGAGTGCGAGCAGATGCTGCAGCTCAAGGCCGCGTTCGACCCCGCCGGCACCCTCAACCCCGGCAAGCAGATCCCTACGCTGAACCGCTGCGCCGAGTACGGCCGCATGCATGTGAAGCGCGGGCTGCTGGCGTTTTCGGAGCTGGAGCGGTTTTGAAGTTCGACGATTTGCAGGAGCGCATCCGCGCTGCGCGCACGCCGCTGCGCATCACCGGCCATGGCAGCAAGGACTTCTACGGCGGGCCGCTGCAGGGCGAGCCGCTGTCCACGCTGGGCCTGACGGGCGTGACAGCCTACGAGCCCAGCGAGCTGTACGTCAGCGCGTTGGCCGGCACGCCCATCGCGGAGGTGGAGGCGCTGCTGGCGCAGCAGCGCCAGCGCCTGGCCTTCGAGCCACCGCGCTTCGGCGGGCGCGGCACGGTGGGCGGCATGGTGGCTGCGGGCCTGTCCGGCCCCGGCCGGGCAGCGCTGGGATCCGTGCGCGACCACCTGCTGGGCGCCGTGCTCATCAACGGCCGTGGCGAACTGCTGAGCTTTGGCGGCACGGTCATGAAGAACGTGGCCGGCTTCGACGTCAGCCGCGTGCTGGCCGGCTCGCTGGGCCAGCTGGGCCTGATCACCGAGGTCACGCTCAAGGTGCTGCCGCTGCCGGCTGCCACCGCGACGCTGCGTTTCGAGCTCGACCAGGGCGCCGCGCTGATGGCGCTGAACCGCTGGGGCGGCGAGCCGCTGCCCATCGAGGCCAGCGCGTGGTGGGACGGCGCGCTGGTGCTGCGCCTGGCTGGCGCCGCCGCCGCCGTTGAGGCCGCCGTGCGCAAGCTGGGCGGCGACCTGATCCCGGCCGACATGGCCGCCGCGTTCTGGAGCGGCCTGCGCGACCAGACCGACGAATTCTTCGTCGGCGCCGAGCGTGCGGTCGCCGGCGGCGCGCGGCTGTGGCGGCTGGGCCTGCCCAGCATCACGCCCGAGCTCAAGCTGCATGGCGAGCAGCTCATCGAATGGGACGGCGCGCAGCGCTGGGTGGTCACGCCGCTGCCGCCTGCGGCCGTGCGCGAGGCCGCCGCGGCGGTGGGCGGCCATGCGACGCTGTTCCGCGCGCTGGACAAGTCGCCCGGCGTGTTCGCGCCGCTGTCCGCGCCGCTGGCGGCCATCCACCGGCGGCTCAAGGCCAGCTTTGATCCGCACCGGGTGTTCAACCCGGGCCGGCTCTATCCCGATCTCTGACCATGCAGACCACGCTCGCCCCCGAATTTGCCGGCACGCCCGAAGGCGCCGAGGCCGAGGCCATCCTGCGCCGCTGCGTGCACTGCGGCTTCTGCACCGCCACCTGCCCCACCTACCAGCTGCTGGGCGACGAGCTGGACGGCCCGCGCGGCCGCATCTACCTGATCAAGCAGGTCATGGAAGGCGAGCAGCCCACGCGCGAGACGCAGGCCCACCTGGACCGCTGCCTGACCTGCCGCAACTGCGAGACCACCTGCCCGTCGGGCGTCGAGTACGGCAAGCTGGTGGACATCGGCCGCCGCGTGGTGGATGCCAAGGTGCCGCGCCCGGCCGGCGAGCGGCGCGTGCGCTGGCTGCTCAAGGAGGGCATGACCTCGCCGCTGTTCAAGCCGGCGCTGAAGCTGGGCCAGACCTTGCGTCCGCTGGTGCCCGCGGCGCTGCAGGACAAGGTGCCGCCCCGGCCACCGGCCACCGCGCACGACTGGCCCACCCGCCAGCTCAACCGCCGCGTCGCGCTGCTGCTGGGCTGCGTGCAGCCGGCGCTGGCGCCCAACATCAACAGCGCGACGGCGCGCGTGCTGGACGCCGCCGGCATCCAGACCGTCGTCGCGCCCGAAGCCGGCTGCTGCGGCGCTGTGCACGAGCATCTGGGCGACCATGACCGCGCGCTCGATCATGCACGCCGCAACATCGACGCGTGGTGGCCGCTGGTGGCTGGCCCGGGGGAGCGCGTCGAGGCGCTGGTGATGAACGCATCGGGCTGCGGCGTGATGGTCAAGGACTACGCGCATTTGCTGCGCGCAGACCCGGCCTATGCCGACAAAGCGCGCCGCATCAGCGCGCTGACCAAGGACTTGAGCGAGCTGCTGCCGGAGCTGGTGCCGCTGCTCAAGGCCCGTTTGAAGGCCAAGCCCGGTGCGCTGGCCTATCACCCACCCTGCACGCTGCAGCACGGCCAGAAGCTCAAGGGCGGCGTGGAGGCCGCGCTGCGCACGCTGGGCTTCCAGATCGATTGCGCGCCCAGCGACAGCCACCTGTGCTGCGGCTCGGCGGGCACCTACTCGGTGCTGCAGCCGGTGCTCGCCAAGCAGCTGCGCGAGCGCAAGCTGGCGGCGCTGGCGCCGCTGCAGGCCGAGCAGATCGTGTCGGCCAACGTGGGCTGCATCCAGCACCTGCAGGCCGGCACCACCACCCCGGTGCGGCACTGGGTGGAGGTGCTGGACGACGCGCTGCGCGGCGTCGGCTGAGCCGGTGCTTCAGGTCTTGAAGGCCGAGACGAGCTTGACCAGCTCCTCGGCCTGATGCTTCAGGCTCTCGGCCGCCGCGGCGCTTTGCTCCACCAGCGCGGCGTTCTGCTGCGTGGCCTGGTCCATCTGCGCGATGGCCTGGCCCACCTGGCTGACGCCCGTGCTCTGCTCGCGGCTGGCGGCGCTGATCTCGCGCACGATTGCGCGACGCGGCCGATGGCGTCCACCACCTGCTGCATGGTCTCGCCCGCGCGGTTGACGAGGCTGGCGCCTTGCTCGACGCGCTCCACGCTGTCGCCGATCAGCGTCTTGATCTCCTTGGCCGCCTCGGCCGAGCGCTGCGCCAGCGTGCGCACCTCGCCGGCCACCACCGCAAAGCCGCGCCCCTGCTCGCCGGCCCGGGCGGCTTCGACGGCGGCGTTCAGCGCCAGGATGTTGGTCTGGAAGGCGATGCCGTCGATGGTGCTGCCGATGATGTCGGCGATCTTGCGCGAGCTCTCCTCGATGCCGCGCATGCGCTGCACCGCCTCGCTGACCACGGCGCCACCCTGGCGGGCCACCTCGCTGGCCTCGTGGGCCAGGCGGTCGGCCGCGCCGGCGTTGTCGGCATTGAGCTTGACGGTGGCCGACAACTCCTCCATCGACGCGGCCGTTTGCTGGATCGCGCTGGGCTGCTGCTCGGTGCGGGAGGAGAGGTCATGGGTTGTGGCCGGCGGGCGCGCCCACGCGCACCCTGCCGGCGCTTTGACTCTACGCCTCGGCGTGGGGCTCTATGCAAAGAAAAACACCGCCCTGCGTGACGGTGTTGGCTGGTGATGCGGCGCTTGTGCGTGGCGGCCTTTACAGGCCGGCTGCAGCCCGCAGGGCGGCAGCTTTATCGACACGTTCCCACGTGAACTCGGGTTCCTCGCGGCCGAAGTGGCCATAGGCCGCCGTCTTGGCATAGATCGGGCGCAGCAGATCCAGCATCTGGATGATGCCCTTGGGTCGCAGGTCGAAGTGCTCGTTGACGAGCTTGGCGATCTGCTCGTCGGGGATGACGCCCGTGCCTTCGGTGTAGACCGTCACGTTCATCGGCCTCGCCACGCCGATGGCATAGGCCACCTGCACCTGGCACTGGCGCGCCAGGCCGGCGGCGACGACGTTCTTGGCGACGTAGCGCGCAGCGTAGGCCGCCGAGCGGTCGACCTTGGACGGGTCCTTGCCCGAGAACGCGCCGCCGCCGTGCGGGCAGGCGCCGCCATAGGTGTCGACGATGATCTTGCGGCCGGTCAGGCCGCAGTCGCCCTGCGGGCCGCCGATGACGAAGCGGCCGGTCGGGTTGACCAGGTAGCGCGTCTGCTTCAGCCACTCCTTGGGCAGCACCGGCTTGATGATCTCCTCGATCACCGCCTCGTAGAAGCTGGCCTTGAGCTTGGTCGGCGTCTCGCTCTGGTCGGGGCTGTGCTGGGTGGACAGCACGATGGTGTCGATGCTGTGCGGCTTGCCGTCCACGTAGCGCATCGTCACCTGGCTCTTGGCGTCTGGGCGCAGGAAGGGCAGGCGGCCGTCCTTGCGCAACTGGGCCTGGCGCTCCACCAAGCGGTGGGCGTAGTAGATGGGCGCAGGCATCAGCTCGGGCGTCTCGTCGCAGGCGTAGCCGAACATCAGGCCCTGGTCGCCGGCGCCGGTGTTCAGGTGGTCGTCGCTGGCGTGGTCCACGCCCTGGGCGATGTCGTTGCTCTGCTTGTCGTAGGCCACGAGCACGGCGCAGCCCTTGTAGTCGATGCCGTATTCGGTGTTGTCGTAACCGATGCGCTTGATGGTGTCGCGTGCGACCTGGATGTAGTCGACATGCGCGTTGGTCGTGATCTCGCCGGCCAGCACCACCAGGCCGGTGTTGCACAGCGTCTCGGCGGCCACGCGGCTGCGCGGGTCCTGCTCGAAGATGGCGTCGAGGATGGCGTCCGAGATCTGATCGGCCACCTTGTCGGGGTGTCCTTCAGAGACGGATTCAGACGTGAAGAGGAAGTCGTTCGCCACTTTTAAACTCCGGTTGCTTGGTTGACGGCGTCGCCGTTGTTCCTGGAGGTGCGGCGAACGCTTTAGCGGGATTTGTGAATCGCCCCGCAAGTAGTTCAGTAACTCGGCGATGCACGAAGTATAGAAAACATGGGCTGGGTCTTTCGCTTCTTGTCCCGCTGGCCGCTGGCGCTTTTGCACGCTTCGGGCGCAATCCTGGGCTGGCTGGTCTATGGCCTGTCGGCCACGTACCGCCGCCGGTTCAAGGCCAACGTGGCGCAGGCCGGTGTGGCCTGGACCGAGGCGCGGCCGGCCATTGCGGCGGCTGGGCGCATGGTGGCCGAGCTGCCCTGGCTGTGGGTCGCCACCAAGCGCCAGCCGCTGGGTGAGCGGCTGCGCTGGGACGGCGCCGAGTTGATCGAGGCGGCGCTGGCCGAGAAGCGCGGCCTGGTGGTCATGACGCCGCACCTGGGCTGCTTCGAGATCTGCGCCCAGGCCATTGCCGAGCGCTTCACGAGCCCCGACGCGCCGATCACCGTGCTCTACCGCCCGGCCCGCCAGGCGGCGCTGCGCGAGGTGATGGCTGGTGCGCGCGAGCGCCCCGGCCTGGCCACGGCGCCGGCGTCGCTGGCCGGCGTGCGGCAGATGATCCGTGGGCTGCGTCGCGGCGAGGTCATCGGCCTGCTGCCCGACCAGGTGCCGCCCGACGGCCTGGGCGTCTGGGCACCGTTCTTCGGCCGGCCGGCCTACACGATGACGTTGGCCGCGCGGCTGCTGCAGCAGACGGGCGCCGCCGCGCTGCTGATCTGGGGCGAGCGGTTGCCGCGCGGCGCGGGCTATGTCGTCCACGTGCTGCCGGGGCCGCAGATCGCCGCGGACGCGTCGGCCGAGGCCGCGGCGGCGACCATCAATGCGGCGATGGAGAGCCTGATCCGCCGCGCGCCGGGTCAGTACCTGTGGGGCTACCACCGCTATAAGCAGCCGCGCGGCCTGGACATCGGCGCCGCCCCGGATAATCCGGCGCCATGAACAAGCCCCCACGCTCGCTGTGCTCGCTGCCCCCCGAGGGGGCTGTCAGTCCCTTCGGAACGGCCGTGCGGTACTGAAATGAAACCCCCACGCTCACTTCGTTCGCTGCCCCCCGAGGGGGCTGTCAGTCCCTTCGGAACGGCCGTGCGGTACTGACATGAGACTGCGCTTCACCAAGATGCAGGGCGCGGGCAATGACTTCGTGGTCATCGATGCCACCAAGCAGCCCTTCAGCCTGACCCCCGAGCAGATGCGGCGCCTGGGCGACCGCCGCTTCGGCGTGGGCTGCGACCAGATCCTGGTCATCGAGCCGGCGACGGATGCCGGCGCGGACTTCCGCTACCGCATCTTCAACAACACCGGTGACGAGGTGGAGCATTGCGGCAACGGCGCGCGCTGCTTCGTGCGCTACGTGCTCGATGCCGGCCTGACGGCCAAGCGCGAGATCCGGGTCGACACGATGAACCGCCGCCTGTTGCTGAAGCTGCAGGACGATGGCCGCGTGACGGTCGACATGGGCGCGCCGGTGTTCGAGCCCGCGGCGCTGCCGTTCGACACGCAAGGCCTGACGCCGCGGCTGGAGAACGGCTTTGCGCTGTGGCCGCTGGACGGCGATCTCCAGGGCGTCGAGTTGGGGCTGGTGTCCATGGGCAACCCGCATGCGGTGCAGCGCGTGGCCGATGTGCAGACGGCGCCGGTGGCGACGCTGGGGCCGCTCATCGAGCGCCATGCCCGTTTCGCGAAGCGCGTCAATGCTGGCTTCATGCAGATCCTGGCGCGCGACCGCATCGCGCTGCGCGTCTACGAACGCGACGCCGGCGAGACGCTGGCCTGCGGCACGGGGGCCTGTGCGGCGGTCGTCGTCGGCATCCGCGCTGGCTGGCTCGACAGCGCCGTGGAGGTGCAGACGCGCGGTGGCCAGTTGCGCATCGAATGGGCGGGCCTGCAAGACGGTCTCGGCAGCCCCGTGCGGATGACCGGCCCCGCTGTGAAAGTTTTTGACGGAGAGATCACGCTGTGAGTTCCAACCCGGCCGCGGACGCGGTGCAAGGCATCACCGAAACCGACATCGCCAACTACCTGGCCGCCACGCCCGGTTTCTTCGAGCGCCATGCGGCGCTGCTGGCCACGGTGCAACTGCAGCATCCGCACGGCTCGCGCGCCGTCTCGCTGCAGGAGCGTCAGGCCGAGATGCTGCGCGACAAGATCAAGGGCCTGGAGCTGCGCATCGTCGAGATGATTCGCAACTCGCAGGACAACGCAGCGATAGCCGACCGGCTGCATCGCTGGACGCTGGCCGTCATGCGCGCGGCCGGCACGCCGGCCCAGCTGCCCGAGGTGCTGCTGGCCGAGCTGCGCCACCAGTTCATGATCCCGCAGGCCAGCCTGCGCCTGTGGGGCGTGGCGCCCGAGTACGAGGCGGCCGAGTTCGCGGCCTCGGTCAGTGCCGACGTGAAGAGCTTCGCATCCAGCCTCAGCCAGCCCTATTGCGGCGTGAACTCCGGCTTCGAGGCGGCGCGCTGGCTGGGCCTGAGCGAGAGCGGCGGCAGCGCCACCTCGCTGGCGCTGATCCCGCTGTCCCAGGCCAAGGTCAACGAGGGCAAGCCCTTCGGACTGCTGGTGCTGGGCTCGCCGGACCCGACCCGCTACACGGCCGAGATGGGCACGGACTTCCTGACCCGCGTTGGCGAGATCGCCAGCGCCGGCCTGACGAGGCTGCTGGCCTGATGCCGCAGGCCGAGGGCATCCAGCTGTGCGCTGACTTTGGCGACTACCTGCAGCACGCCCGCGTGCAGCAACGCCTGAGTCCGCGCACGCTGCAGCTCTACACCGACGGCCTCTTGCGCCTGCAGGGCCTGCTGGCCGATGCGGCCCTCGACCTGCGCACGCTCAAGCTGGCGCAGGCCCGCCGGCTGGCCGCGCTGCTGCACCGCGAGGGCCTGGCGCCCAAGAGCATTGCGCTGCTGCTGTCGGTCTGGCGCAGCTGCTACCGCTGGCTGGGCCTGCAGGGGCGCGTGGCGCTCAACCCCTTCGACGGCCTGAAGGCCCCCAAGGCGCCCCGGCCACTGCCCAAGGCGTTGGGCGTGGACGACGCGGTGCAACTGGCCAGCCACGTGCCCGACGAGATCGCCGACTCGCGGCTGGAGGCGCGCGACCGTGCCGTCGTGGAGCTGCTGTACGGCGCCGGCCTGCGCGCGGCCGAGTTGATCGGGCTGGACGCGCAGGCCAGCGGCCACGCGGCCGGCTGGGTCGACCTGCAGGCCGGCGAGGTGCATGTGCTGGGCAAGGGCGGCAAGCGCCGCAGCACGCCGTTGGGCCGGGCTGCGGCCGAGGCGCTGCAGGCCTGGCTGGCGGTGCGCGGCCAGTTGGCGGCACCGGGCGAGGCGGCGCTGTTCGTCGGTGCGCGCGGCCAGCGCATGGCCGGCTCCACGCTGCGCGCCATGCTCAAGCGCCGCGCGGTCAGTGCCGGCATGCCGGCCCACGTGCATCCGCACATGCTGCGCCACAGCTTCGCGTCGCACCTGCTGCAGTCCAGCGGCGACCTGCGTGCGGTGCAGGAGCTGCTGGGTCATGCCCACATCACGACGACCCAGGTGTACACGCAACTGGATCACCAACATCTGGCCCGCATCTACGATGCGGCCCACCCCCGAGCCAAGAAATGACCCGTCGCTTCGCCACGCTGATGGCACTGCTGCCGGCCTGCGTGCTGGCCACTCCGGACGGTACGCCGTTCGCGACGCTGAACACCATCCGTCCGGCCACCGTGGAGGCCAACTGGACGCGCATGAAGATGCCCGATGGCGGCCGCAGCGCCTTCGCATCGCTGAGCTACATGCTGGCCTATGACGACGACTGGGGCTTCGGCCCGGGCTTCTACGGCACGGCCAAGGGCAACTACGGCGGCATCTTCACCGTGGGTTTCACTGGCCAGCGGCGCTGGCGGCTGTCCGGCAATACCCACCTGGCGGCCAGCCTGTACGTGGGGGCGGGCGGCGGTCTGTCCAGCGACAAGATGCGCTTCGGTGGTGGCCTGATGCTGCGCCCTGAGCTGTCGCTGCGCACCGAGCTGGGGCCCTGGTACACGGGCGTGGGCATCGCACAAATCCGCTTCCCGAGCGGCAATGTGAAGAGCGGCGTGGGCCTGGCGCTGACGCTGGGACGCTCGACCGACTTCACCAGCTTCTCGCCCAGCGACGTCGGCAAGCGCGCGCGCGCCGGGCGGCGTTCGGGCATGGGCTTTGACGAGATCGCGCTGACCGGCGGCTTGGAGAAGCCGCGTGCGTCCAGCCGCAGCCGCAGCGGCAAGCCCTACGCGGGCCGCGTCGGCAAGGCCGGCGGCGAGCTGCGCCAGTACATCGCCGACGGCAGTTGGTGGGGCGTGGAGGCATCCGGCGCGGCCAAGGGCGGCGTGGACGGCTACATGGAGGTGCTGGGCCAGATCGGACAGGACTGGGCGCCCTTTGGCACGCCGCGCCTGCGCATCGGCGGCCAGCTCGGCGCGGGCCTGGGCGGCGGCGGCGACGTCGATACCGGCAACGGCTGGCTGCTGCGCGCCGGCCCCACGCTGCGCTGGATCACGCCCTGGGGCCCCAGCCTGCGGCTGGACGCCGGCTTCACCTACGCGCCCAGCGGCGCTTACGGCGCGCCCTATCTGCGCGCCGTGTTGGCCATGCCGCTGGACCGCACGCCCACGCTGATCGCCGACGACCCGGGTGGCACGGTGCGCCAGCAGCAGCTGGGCGTCAGCGTGCTGCACCTGCCGCGCGTGCGCTTCAAGAACCGGCCGAACGAGTCCGTGACCCATCTGGCCGTCAGCATGTCGCGCGAGTTCTCGCCGTGGCTGTACGGCGCGGCCCAGGCCGGCAGCGCCGCGGTGGGCAGTGCCGGGGCCTACTCCTTTGGCCTGTTCGGCCTGGGCGTGCAGAGCGAGCCGCTGTGGGGCGACACGCGGCTGGGCGCCGAATGGCTGGTGGGCGCGGCCGGAGGCGGCGGCGTGGCGGTGGGCGGCGGCGCGGTAACGCAGGCCGAGGTCTGGGCCCAATGGGCGCTGGCCGAGCGGCTGCGGCTGCGTGCCGGCATTGGCAGCTTCCGCACGCTGCGCAGCAGCCAGCAATCCACGCCGCTGACCCACTTGTCGCTGAGCTACGCGTTCGGCACGCTGCAACGATGAAGAAGATCACGCTGCGCCCCGGCAAGGAGCGCTCGCTGCTCAAGCGCCACCCCTGGGTGTTCGAGAGCTCCGTTGCCCGCGGCGGCGCCGACGCCGGCGAGACGGTGCGCGTGGAGGCGGCCGACGGCCAATTCCTGTGCTGGGCCGCGTTCAGCCCCAAGTCGCAGATCCGGCTGCGCGCCTGGAGCTTCGACGAGGGCGAGCGCATCGACGCGGCCTTCTTCGCGCGCCGCATCCAGCAGGCCATCGCAATGCGCACGCGGCTGGCCATCGCGTCCGACGCCTGGCGGCTGGTGCATGGCGAGGCCGACGGCCTGCCCGGCCTGGTGGTGGACCGCTACGGCGACACGCTGGTGGCGCAGTTCGGCAGTGCCGGCGCCGAGCGCTGGAAGTCCGTGATCGCGGATGCCCTGCTCGCGGCCACCGGCCTGGCGCGGCTGTACGAGCGCTCCGACACCCAGGCCCGCGAATGGGAAGGTCTGCCGCTACAGACCGGCTGGTTGCGTGGCGAAGGCGACACCGCGATCACCATCCGCGAACACGACTGGCGGCTGACGCTGGACGTGGCCGAGGGCCACAAGACCGGCTACTACCTGGACCAGCGCGACAGCCGCCGCCGCTTCGCCGATGCGGTCAAGCAGTACGGCTGCCGGACGGTGCTGAACTGCTTCAGCTACACGGGCGGCTTCTCGGTCGCGGCGCTGGCGGGCGGTGCGAGCCAAGTCGTCAGCGTGGACTCCTCGGGCCCGGCGCTGGAGCGCGCGAAGGCGCATGTGGCGCTGAATGGCTTCGAGGCCGGCCGCCACGAGGCCTGGGATGCGGACGTGAATGCGACGCTGCGCCGCTGCCTGCAGGAGGGCCGCCGCTTCGACGCCATCGTGCTCGATCCGCCGAAGTTTGCGCCCACGCTGGCCCATGCCGAGCGTGCCGCGCGCGCCTACAAGGACATCAACCGGCTGGCCTTTTTGCTGCTCAACGACGGCGGGCTGCTCTACACCTTCTCGTGCTCGGGCGGCATCGCGCCGGACCTGTTCCACAAGATCGTTGCGGGCGCGGGCCTGGACGCGGGCGTGGACGGCTACATCGTCGAGCGCCTGTGCGCCGCGGCCGACCATCCGCAGACGGTGCGCTTCCCCGAGGGCGACTACCTCAAGGGGCTGGCCATCCTCAGGCGCTGAGTCCGCGCCGGCGTCGCGCCCAGCCGATGACGCCCAGGCCGCCCAGCAGCAGCGCGTAGCTGGCCGGCTCGGGCACCGGGGCGGCCAGGTCCCAGCCGATGGCGTCCAGCGCCATCAGGTCCGACGCGGTGGCGTCATAGGCCTGGCCAAAGCTGACGGTGGGCTTCATCAGCGTCAGCACGTTGTTGCCGAAATGGCTGGCCTGCCAGCCGTTGCCAAAGCTCGCGCCGGTCGAAAAGGCCTCGATGGCCGTGGCGCCGCCGTCCACCGAGAAGTAGGGTGAGCCACCGACACGCAGGTCCAGCGTGCCCGGCGCCGAGTAGCGGTACAGGTCCAGCGCGTAGAACCAGGGCAGGGTCTCGAAGCGGTTGGATGCGGCTTCCAGGCCGCAGGGGTTGGCCGCGCCGGCGCAGTTGTCGATGCCGTCCACGCCCGACACGAAGCCCAGCGCATGGCCAATCTCGTGCTGCGCGACGGTGATGAAGTCCATCTTGTCGCCGGCGAGCTGGCTGCGCTCGTAAGCGAAGCTGCCCGCGAAGGCGTTGGCGAAGGTGATGACGGCATCGGGCTGGCTGACGGCGGTGCCGGCGTCGATGCCCAGCGCCTTGGCGTTGGCGGTGGTCAGGAACATCCGGCTGTTGTTGGTGCTGCCGTCGTTGTCCAGCCGCGCGCTGAGGTCGCCCTGCGTGGCCATGAAGCTCAGCGCCGCGCCGGGCTGCAGGTGGCTGACGGCGCTGATGTCGGTGGCCGAGCGGGCATCGCTGGCGAGCAGGGCGCGCAGGTCGGTGTAGTCCAGCGCCAGCTTGGCCGACGCGGATTGGGCCAGCTCGTTGGCGCCCAGGTTGTCAAAGCCGACCTGGATGTAGACCGTCACCGCGTCGCTGAGCTTGCTCTCCCAGTAGCTGGCTGCGGCCTCGAAGGCGGCCAGCTGCTGGGTGGTCAGCGTCGACGCGGGCCCTTGCGTCAGCACGATGTCCAGGGCCTGGGCCGACGGGGCCAGGCCGGCCAGGCCCAGGGCCATGGCGCAGGCGGCGAGGCGGAAGGTCTTGCGAGCGGGCATAGGGAACTCCGTTGGGTGGCGCTGCGGCAGCGCGACATTCTGGTGGCGCCAGGCCCCCGACCACCCCCGCAATCGTGGGGGCTAGGAGCCTGTCGGGCTTTGGGTCGGGTGCGCGCCGGGGAGAGTTGCGGGGCGAGGCAAGGCGCCGACGAGGCGTGGGATCCATCCCCCACAACGAGTCGGCAACGCCGCATCGCCCCGCAAATCACCCCGGCCCTGCGGGTTGGGTCTGCAAGGGGGCTGATCCGGCGTTGCAAATGCTCGCTGGGCATCAAGCCCAGCTCCGCTTTGCGCCTGGGCTCAAGCCCCCTTGCAGGCCCAACGCGCACCCGACCCAAAGCCCGACAGGCTCCTAGG
>JBKBOJ010000080.1:0-12593 GCA_046294815.1 Roseateles sp.
TCCTGCAGCGCGACCTTGAGCAGGAAGGCGTCGAACTCGTGGCCGTCCTTCAGGTACTGCTCGTGCTTGCCGACCTTGACCTTGTACAGCGGCGGCTGCGCGATGTAGATGTGGCCGCGCTCGACCAGCTCGGGCATCTGGCGGTAGAAGAAGGTCAGCAGCAGTGTGCGGATGTGGGCGCCGTCCACGTCCGCGTCGGTCATGATGATGATGCGGTGGTAGCGCAGCTTGTCGGGGTTGAAGTCGTCGCTGCCCGCACCGCGGCCGATGCCGGTGCCCAAGGCGGTGATCAGCGTGATGATTTCGTTGGAGGTCAGCAGCTTTTCATAACGCGCCTTCTCCACGTTCAGGATCTTGCCGCGCAGCGGCAGGATGGCCTGGAACTTGCGATCGCGCCCCTGCTTGGCGGAGCCGCCGGCGGAGTCGCCCTCGACGATGTAGATCTCGCACAGCGCCGGGTCTTTCTCTTGACAGTCGGCCAGCTTGCCCGGCAGGCCCAGGCCATCAAGCACGCCCTTGCGGCGCGTCATCTCGCGGGCCTTGCGGGCGGCCTCGCGGGCGCGGGCGGCGTCGAGGATCTTGCCGCAGATGGTCTTGGCGTCCAGCGGGTTCTCGAGCAGGTAGTCGGTCAGCAAGCGGCTGACGATGTCTTCCACCGGCGCGCGCACTTCCGACGAGACCAGCTTGTCCTTGGTCTGCGAGCTGAACTTGGGCTCGGGCACCTTGACGCTGACGACGCAGGCCAGGCCTTCGCGCATGTCGTCACCGGTGACTTCGACCTTGGCCTTCTTGGCCAGCTCGTTGTCCTCGATGTACTTGTTGATGACGCGCGTCATCGCGGCGCGCAGGCCGGTCAGGTGGGTGCCGCCGTCGCGCTGCGGGATGTTGTTGGTGAAGCAGAGGACGTTCTCGTTGAAGCCGTCGTTCCACTGCATGGCCACTTCGACGCCGATGGTGGTGCCCTGGTCGGACACCTTCTCGCCCACGGCGTGGAAGATGTTGGGGTGCAGCGTCGTCTTGCCCTTGTTGATGAATTCGACGAAGCCCTTCACGCCGCCGGCGAAGGCGAAGTTGTCTTCCTTGTTGTTGCGCTCGTCGATCAGGCGGATCTTGACGCCGTTGTTCAGGAAGGACAGCTCGCGCAGGCGCTTGGCGAGGATGTCGTAGTGGAAGTCGTTGTTCTCTTTGAAGATCTCGGTGTCGGGCAGGAAGTGGACCTCCGTGCCGCGCTTGTCAGTCTCGCCGATGACCTTCATGGGGCTGGTGGCCACGCCATCGACCATGACGATCTCGCGGTCCTGCGGGATGCCCTTGGCGAACTCCATGAAGTGCACCTTGCCGTTCTGGCGCACGGTCAGGCGCAGGAACTTGGACAGGCCGTTCACGCAGCTCACGCCCACGCCGTGCAGGCCACCCGAGACCTTGTAGCTGTTCTGGTTGAACTTGCCGCCGGCATGCAGCTCGGTCAGCGCGATCTCGGCGGCCGAGCGCTTGGGATCGTGCTTGTCGTCCATCTTCACGCCGGTGGGGATGCCGCGGCCGTTGTCGATGACGGTGATGGAGTTGTCGGTGTGGATGGTGACGACGATCTCGTCGCAGTGGCCGGCCAGCGCCTCGTCGATGGAGTTGTCGACGACCTCGAAGACGAGGTGGTGCAGGCCGGTGCCGTCCGACGTGTCACCGATGTACATACCCGGCCGCTTGCGCACCGCCTCCAGGCCTTCCAGGATCTGGATGGAGCTGGCGTCGTAGGCGGCCGGTGCGGGAGCCGGTGCGGGCGTGTTCTCGGGGGTGGCGCTATCGCTCATCGGGGACTTTCAGAGGCCGCAGCGCGGCCGGTACAACTCTCAAACCAGAACCCCCCGCTTGGCGGGGGGCAGGGGGGGCGCAACGTTAGCGGCATGCAATGCCCATGAGGATCGCTAGATCCTCATGGGCATCACGACGTACTTGAAGCTCGCCGTGTCGGGAATCGTCAGCAACGCGCTGGAGGCACTGTCGTTGAGGTCGATGCAGACCATGTCCTGGCTCATGTTGGACAGCGCGTCCATCAGGTAGGTCACGTTGAAGCCCGTCTCGATCTTCTCGCCGGCGTAGTCGATCTCGATCTCTTCCTTGGCCTCTTCCTGCTCGGCGTTGCTGGATGCGATGGACAGCAGGCCAGGCTCGAAGGTCAGGCGCACGGCCTTGAACTTCTCGCTGGTCAGGATGGCGGCGCGCTGCAGGCTGGCCAGCAGCGGCGCGCGGCCCAAGGTCAGCCGGTACTTGTGATTCTTGGGAATGACGCGGTTGTAGTCGGGGAACTTGCCCTCCACCAGCTTGGTCACGAACTCCATGCCGCTGAACGAGAACTTGGCCTGGTTGCCGGCAAAGCGCATCTCGATCACGTCGTCGTCCTTGCCGTCCTTGAGCAGCCGCTGCAGCTCCAGCACGGTCTTGCGCGGCAGGATGACTTCCTGCTTGGGGATGTCGACCTCCAGCTCGGCCTGAGCCAGAGCCAGGCGGTGGCCGTCGGTGGCGACCAGCGTCAGGTTCTTGCCCTCGGCGACGAACAGGATGCCGTTGAGGTAGTAGCGGATGTCGTGCACCGCCATCGCGAAGTGCACCTGATTGATCAGGCCCTTGAGCACCTGCTGCGGCACGCTGAACGCGGGGCCGAAGTCGGCGGCCTCCTGCACCAGCGGGAAGTCGTCGGCCGGCAGCGTCTGCAGCGTGAAGCGGCTCTTACCGCCCTGCAGCGCCATCTTGTTCTGGTTGCTGGTCAGGCTGACGGTCTGATCGGCCGGCAGCGCGCGCAGGATGTCGATGAGCTTGCGGGCGCCGACCGTGGTGGACAGGTTGCCGGCGTCGCCATCGAACTGCACCGTGGTGCGCACCTGGATCTCGAGGTCGCTGGTCGTGAGCTCCACCTGGTTGCCGGTCTTGCGGATCAGCACGTTGGCCAGGATCGGCAGCGTGTGGCGCCGCTCGACGATGCCGGACACCGCCTGCAGCGCGCCGAGCACCTGGTCCTGGGGAGCTTTCAAAACGATCATGAGGGCCTCTTCGGAGGGATCTGGGGGGAGAGATTCAGCGTTGGCTCACGCCTACTCGGACGCGCGCGCGCGTGAAGCTACGATTGTCGCCCGGAAACGATGCTCCGGCGGGCGATGAGGCGCTGCGGGTCAACCCGGGGCGGGCTTGCACCCCATGCCTCGTCAGCCCTTCAACGTCTGCTCCAGCACATGCAGCTGCTGGTTCAGCTCGGTGTTCTTCTGCCGCTCGCCGCCGATCTTGCGGACGGCATGCAGCACCGTCGTGTGGTCGCGCCCGCCGAACAGCTCGCCGATCTCGGGCAGGCTCTTCTGCGTCAGCTCCTTGGCCAGGTACATCGCGATCTGGCGCGGCCGGGCGATGCTGGCCGGGCGCTTCTTGGAGTACATGTCGGCGACCTTGATCTTGTAGAAGTCGGCCACCGTCTTCTGGATGTTCTCCACGCCAATCTGGCGGTTCTGGATGGACAGCAGGTCCTTCAGCGCCTCGCGGGCCAGCGTGATGCTGATCTCCTTGTGCGAGAACTTGGCGTAGGCCAGCACCTTGCGCAGCGCGCCCTCCAGCTCGCGCACGTTGGCGCGCACGTTCTTGGCGACGAAGAAGGCCACGTCCTCGGGCATGGGCTGCCCCTCGGCCTCGGCCTTCTTGATCAGGATGGCCACGCGCATCTCCAGCTCGGGCGGCTCGATGGCCACCGTCAGGCCGGCATCGAAGCGGCTGGTCAGGCGCTCGTCGATGTCCACCAAGCCCTTCGGATACGTGTCCGAGGTCATGATGATGTGCGCCTTCTTGGCCAGCAGCGCCTCGAAAGCGTTAAAGAACTCTTCCTGCGTGCGGTCCTTGCCGGCGAAGAATTGGACGTCGTCGATCAGCAGCAGGTCCAACGAGTGGTACTTGGCCTTGAGCTCGTCGAAGGTCTTGCGCTGGTAGTTCTTGACCACGTCGGAGATGAACTGCTCGGCGTGCAGATAGAGCACGCGGGCGTCCGGCCGGTCCTTCAGCAGCGCGTTGCCGACGGCGTGGATCAAATGAGTCTTGCCCAGGCCCACGCCGCCGTAGATGAACAGCGGGTTGTAGGTGACGCCGGGCGCGCCGGCCACGTGCAGCGCGGCGGTGCGCGCCATCTGGTTGGCGCGGCCTGGCACCAGCGTGTCGAAAGTCAGCTGCGGGTTGATGCGGTGCTTGCTGGCGGCCGGTGCCTGAGCCGGCAGCACGACCGCAGGCGCCGGCGCAGCCACCACGGGGCGCAGCGCGGCGCTGGGCTCGGCACCCGCGGCAGCCGCAGCCTGGCCAGCGGGGGCGGACATGCCGGCGCCGGGCAGCGCGATGCCCTGCCCATCGCGCGCGGCCAGGGCCAGCTCCAGCCGCGTCGGGCGGCCGGCCAGCTCGGTCAGGATGGCTTCGATGCGGGCGGCGTACTGGCGACGAATCCAGTCGCGCTTGAAGTGGTTGGGCACCTTCAGCGTGGCCACCAGGCCCCCGCCCTGCGCGCCCGCGCCTTCGCCGGCCAGCGTGGCGGGCGGCAGCGGCCGGATCCAGGTGTTGAACTGCTGCTCCGGCAGCTCGGTCGCCAGGCGCTCGCAGCCGCGTCGCCACAGGTCCGCAGCCCAATCCGCCGTGTTCATGCCCGCCACCACCTGCATCCCATCCGCCCCGATGTGTTCTTCTAGGCTCATTGTGGAAAACTTGTTGTCGAGCGGCCGGATTGTACGGACGCAGCGCCCAGCAAAGCGCGGGTTATCCACAGAATTTCTAGGCGGGTCAATCCCTGGCAAACCCGGCTTGAGACGGGCAAGTTATTGACCGACGCAGCAGCGTCTGATGTAATGCCGGGTTTTCGCGCACTGCGACTGGTTCGTCGTGCCTTGACCAGTCTGGCGCCAACCGCTGTGCCGGGCTTGCAACAACAACCCACAGAGGTTCCCCATGAAGCGTACTTACCAAGCCTCCAAGACCCGCCGTGCCCGCACCCACGGCTTCCTCGTGCGCATGAAGACCCGCGGTGGCCGCGCCGTCATCGCTGCGCGCCGCGCCAAGGGCCGCAAGCGCCTGGCCGTCTAAGGTCTTGTCGCACAGGGCGGCGCGCCGCTGCGCCGCCAGCCTGCCGGGCCTTCCGATGATCGGTCGAATCCAACGCCCGGCGGATTTCGAGCGGGTGCTCGCCCGCCCGAGCCGGGCCCGCAGCGCGCACTTTGCGCTGCACCATCTGCCTGCCAATCCGGCGCCCAGCGCTTGGGCCAGCGCGCAGTTGCGCACAGCCCAGGGCAAGTTATCAACAGGCGACGCACAAGCTGCCCACACCCCTGTGGAACCCGACTCGTCCGAGACGCCCGACGGCTGCTGGATGGGCATGGTCATACCCAAGCGGCACGCGCGCCGGTCCGTCACACGCCAGCTCTTGAAGCGCCAGATCCGCGCCGCATTTGCGAGCCGTCCGGGCTTGCCGCCGGGTTTGTGGGTGGTCCGCTTGCGCTCGCCGTTTGATCCCCAGCAGTTCCCCAGCGCCGCCTCGGATGCGCTGCGCCAGGCCGTGCGCGCCGAACTGGCGCAGCTGCTGGGCCGCGCCATGAAGGCCGGGGCCGTCGCATGAGCGCGCCCAGCTGGCCCGCCCGGGTGCTGATGGCCGTCGTGCGCGGCTATCGGCTGCTTCTGAGCCCCTGGTTGGGCAATGCCTGCCGCTTCGAGCCCACCTGCTCGCGCTACTCGCTGGCAGCGCTTGAGAGACACGGCGCGCTGGCCGGCAGCTACCTGACGGTGCACCGCATCCTGCGCTGCCAGCCCTGGTGCGACGGCGGGCACGATCCCGTGCCTGACAATCCGCCGCGGCTGTTCTCCCGCCTCCTCTCTTCGCCCTCCGTGCCGCGCGCCTGTGCGGCCCCTTCCTCGTCCGAGTCCCCTCATGACTGATATTCGCCGCACCGTGCTGTGGGTGGTGTTCACCATGTCCCTCGTCCTGCTTTGGGACGGCTGGCAGAAGCACAACGGACACCCCTCGATGTTCGGCCCGACCGCAGCCAAGCCGGTCGCAACGGCTGCCAGCCGTGCCACGCCGTCCGGCGTGCCGGCCGCCACCGCCGCCGTGGCGGGCCAGGCCCCGGCCACCACGCCGGCGCCGGTGGCTGCATCCGAGCAGGTCACCGTCCGCACCGATGTATTGACGGTCACCGTCGACACGCTGGGCGGCGACATCGTGCGCGCGGAATTGCCCAAGTACCTGACGGCGCCGGACCCCACCGTCACCGACCAGCTGCTGCAGATCGTGCGGCTGAAGAAGCCCGCCCCCTTCACGCCCGAGCCGGTCGTGCTGTTCAACGCGGCCCAGCATTACCGCGCGCAGACTGGCCTGGTCAGCGCCCAGGGCCCGCTGCCCAACCACCACACGCCGATGACGCCGGTGGCCGGGGAGCGCGAGCTGAAGGACGGCCAGGACCAGCTGCAGCTGAAGCTGGAGTCCGCCGAGGTGGGCGGCGTCAAGCTGGTCAAGACCTACACCTTCAAGCGCGGCGCCTACACGGTGGACGTGACCCACGAGGTCATCAACGTCGGTGCTGCAGCCGTGACGCCGCAGGTCTACCTGCAGCTGGTGCGCGACGGCTCCACCGTCACCGGCGGCGCGGCCTTCACGCCCAGCTTCACGGGCCCGGCCGTCTACAACGACAAGACCAAGTTCAAGACCATCAAGTTCGAGGACATCGACAAGAACAAGGTCGACATCGAGAAGCAGGCCGACGACGGCTGGGTCGCGATGGTCCAGCACTACTTCGCCAGCGCCTGGCTGGTCAATGAGCCGGGCAAGCGCGAGTTCTTCGTGCGCAAGCTGCCCGGCCAGCCGGGCGTGCAGGGCGACACCTATGCCACCGGCATGGTCTTCACGCTGCCCACGCTGGCGCCCGGCGCCAGCACGACGCAGAAGGCCATGCTGTTCGCCGGCCCGCAGGAGGAGAACAAGCTGGCCAAGCTGGCGCCGGGGCTGGAGCGGGTCAAGGACTACGGCATGCTGACCATCATTGCCGAGCCGCTGTTCTGGCTGCTGGACAAGTTGCACAGCGTGATCGGCAACTGGGGCTGGACCATCGTCGCGCTGGTCGTGCTGCTCAAGATCGCGCTGTATTGGCTGAACGCCAGCGCCTACCGCTCCATGGCGAAGATGAAGGCCGTCGCGCCGCGCATCGCCGAGCTGAAGGAGCGCTACAAGGACCGGCCGCAGGAGATGCAGCAGGAGATGATGAAGATCTACCGCGAGGAGAAGGTCAACCCCATCGGCGGCTGCCTGCCCATCTTGGCGCAGATGCCCATCTTCATGGCGCTGTACTGGGTGCTGCTGAACACCGTGGAGATGCGCCAGGCGCCGTGGATCTTGTGGATCACCGACCTGTCGGTGCGCGACCCCTACTTCATCCTGCCGCTGCTGATGATGGCCACCAGCCTGTTCCAGGTCTGGCTGAATCCGCCGGCCGCCGACCCGGTGCAGCAGAAGATGATGTGGATCATGCCCATCGCCTTCGGCATCATGTTCTTCGTCTTCCCCGCCGGCTTGGTGTTGTACTGGCTGACGAACAACATCCTGTCCATCGCCCAGCAGTGGATGATCAACAAACAGCTCGGCGTGAACTGAGCCACGCCGCCCAAAAAAGCCCCCGCTCGCGGGGGCTTTTTTGTGCCCGCGCTCAGCAGTTCAACCTAGGCGCCTGTCGGGCTTTGGGTCGGGAGCGCGTTGGGCCTGCAACACCGATGAACACGGGACTTGCCGCCGGTCAACAAGCGATGCAGTTGGGCTTTCGGGGCCTGCGCAGGCTGGCGCGGCCAACAGGGCCAGGGTCAGGGGAGCGGGGCGGATCGACATGCGGGCATCTCCGATGCCGTGGGGGATGCCCTGCTTCACGAGCAATGCCGCCCCCAGGCGCCAGGTCCGTCAGTTCCCCCACCAGGTCCAGATCACGCCGTAGGTGCTCGACACCATCGCCCGGCCGGCCGGCGCCACCCACAGCGGGCTGCGCAGCACGTAGCGCTTGCCGCTCACGCGCTCCGTGACCTGCAACTGGCAGACCGCACTGAACTGGCTGGTGTGGGTGGCCCCGGGCGCGATGGCGTAGTGGACGGTCCAGGCGAAGTTGCCCTGGGTGTGCGTGAGCGGCACGCCATCGCGCACCAGCCCCAGCAACGGGTCCTGCAGGTCGGCCGCGCAAGCCAATGTGCCTGCGCCATCGAAGCGCATGATCCAGTCGTCGTTGGACCCCCGGTCCACCAGGCTGCCATCAGCTCCGCGCACCTGCGGCTGCAGCGTGTGCGCACAGGCCTGCACGGTCTCCAGCACCTCGGCCTGCAGGCTGTAGACGGGCTGCATCCAGCACGGGGTGTCGACGCCCCATGAGCGCATGTCGGCGGCCACGGCGTCGACCGCCAGCACCAGTTGATAGCCGCTCAGCAGCTCGACGCCGGCGGGCAGCGGCAGCAGCGAGAGGCCGTCCACGGGCGCTGGCGTCGGGGTGGGCGTGGGTGCCGGGGTCGGGTCCGTGGCCGGCGGGGGCTGGCAGGCGTCCAGGTCGCCGCCGCTGCCCAGCGACCACGGGGCAGTGGCCGCAGCGACCTGGGCGTCGCCGTTCGCGCCCAGCTTGAGCGTGGCGCTGGCCTCCAGGCCCAGCTCCGACTTCCAGCCCAGGCAGTTGCGCAAGCCCGTGGCGACGAGTTGAGCGCTCACGCCCAGGTTGGCGCGCAGGCTGGCACTCAGCGGCGCGACGGTCTCCAGAATCTTGAGCTGCAGGTCCGGCCCGACCTTGAGCTGCAGGCTCAGGCTGGCCGTCGACGTGGCGGCGGCCGGCGTGCCCGTGGGCGCCTGGCTGGCGGCGCTGGCGTCGATGCGGTTGCTGGACTGCAGCTGGCGGGTCGCCGGGTCATAGTGCAGCGCCACGTGGGCGCGCGTGTCGCCGTCGATGACGCGCATCTCCAGCTTGGCGTCGCCGCTGGCCTGGGCCTGCAGCATCACCGGCACCTCCACCTGTGCCAGGCCCAGCGTCTGCGGAATCACGTAGCGGAAGCGCGTCAGCTCCAGGCCCTTGCTGGTGCTGCCATCGGCGGCGGTGCCAAGCAACTGCAGCAGCAGCGTCTGCGTCAAGGTGAGGTCGCCGGTCAGGTCCAAGGTCTTGAAGCCGCTGGCGGCGGTGAAGTCCAGGTCCAGGTTGAGCTTCATCGCGAGCTGGCCCTTGTAGCTCACGCCCACCGGCCCCAGCGAGCCCAGCTCCGCCGAGAAGCTGGTGCCGGCCGAGGCACTGGCCAGCGGCCGGGCCATGCCGGCGGGCGTGCTGGCCGGCATGGCGCTGGCGTCCTGCACGCTGGCCTGGATGCGCAGGCTGGCGAACACCTCGCCCAGCTCGGGCGCGCGCGTGCCGAGCTGGGTGCCGGTGGCGTCCACCGCCGTGACGAAATAGGCCCGTCCGGCCACGATCAGCACCTGCCCCACCTGCGCGCCGGGGGCCGCGCTGAAGCGCAGCGTGCCGGCCGCGTCGCTCTGCAGCAGCTGCGGGCTGCCGCTGGCCGTGCTGAGCTCGCGCACGCCGGGCTGGTAGACAGCCTGCACGGTGGTGTCGCCGCTGGCGGCCGGCGGCGTCGGCACGGTCAGCGGGCTGGGCGCCGTGGGCGAGGTGCTGTCGGTGCCGCCGCCGCAGGCGGTGAGCAGGGCCAGCAGGCCGATGGCCGCCAAGCGGCGGGCGGGGGTGAGGCGGATGCGCGTCATGGCCGGCGCGGGATCAGGAGCTCACCAGCAGGGACACGAAGCCCTTGCTGCCCAGCGACGCATTGCCGCCGGTGGGCGTGGCCTGGATGACGATGGCGTAGCGCGGCGTGCCGCCGGTGCGCGCCAGGCTGTAGGCGTGCATCGCGTAGGTGCCGGCCGCCGTGCCCGTCGTGCTGGGCACCGCCACGTCGCCCACCGTGCCCAGCCCCGTGCCGCCGCTGGCCAACGCCGCGCTGATGTTGGCCGCCGAGATCGTGAAGGCCGTGGCGCCGATGGGCGACACGGTCACCGAGCCGTCGGCGTTCACCACCACGCTGTCGTTGGCCGCTGACGTGACCTTGGCGATGTCGCCCGTGGCCGCGCTTGCGCTGCCGCCGGTGAACTGGCAGTCCTCTGCCACGTAGAGCCGCGTGCCAGCGGGGATGTCCGTCGCCTTCGTGAGCACCGTGGCCGTGGGTGCCACCATGACCACCATGCTCTTGGCATAGCCGCCGATGGAGGCGCCGGTCACGTCCTGGCGCACCACCGAGCATTGCTGGATCAGCCGGCCGTCGCCGCCGGGGGCCAACCAGCTCAGGTCGGCCGCTGGCACGATGGCGCTCTTGAGGCTGACGCTGTCGGTGCCCAGGGTGATCGTCGTCTCGCCGCCACCCAAGGCGCCGCGGAAGCTCGTCGAGCCCGTGGCCAGGATGCCCTGCGTGGCCGACACCGAGGCCACCGTGTTGGTGCCGATGTTCAGGCCCGTGCCGTACAGCGCGTAGACGTCGTAGCGGGCGTAAGGGAAGCTGGTGGCGCTGCCCGAGCTGCCGGACGAGCCCGAGGACCCGGACGCGCCGCCGCTGCCCCCGCTGGTGCCGGTGGACGTGCTGCTGCCGTCACTGCCGTCACTGCCGCCGCCACAGGCGCTCAGCACGGCGGCCATCAGCAGGCTCAGGCCCAGGGTCGAAACTTTCTTCATTGCCGGTTCTCCTCGATTGCAAGAGATGGCTCCGGCGATTGCGCCAGGGCCTTCTGCTGCATTCACGAGAACGGGCGCCGAAAAGCGCCATCGCCTTCGCCGGCCGGGATCAGCCGCCGCGCAACAGCGCCATCGGCGTCGCCAGCAGCTTCTCTCCACCGGCAGCTTGCAGTTGCTGCATCAGCCGCTGCGCGACGGCCTGCGCGGCCTCGTCCACGGCGTGCAACGCGCGCAGTTGAGCAAAGGCCTGGGCACGAAAGTTCACGATGCTGGGGTCGTCCAGACCCAGCACCTGATGCAAGCGCGCCGCCGCCTCTTCGCTGCGTCCCTGTGCGGCCAACCATTCGCCTTCACGCAACCACAGCACGGCCTGGCGAGCGGGCACCTTCGCGAAGAACTGGGCCGCCACGCCATACCCCTGGTCCAGCAACGCGCGCGCGCGGTCGAGGTCCCCGGCATGGATGGCTTGCGCCGCGCAGGCCTGCTGGATGCGAATTCGCAGCGCCGGCTGCGGCGCCTGGACATCGCGCCCCCAGGGCTGGCAGCCTTCACGCAGCGCCTCCCAGTCGCCGGACTGTTGCGCCACATCCAGCGCCGTGGCCTGCACCGTCAGCCCGAACGCGGTCATGGCGTGGTTGGCCGGCAACGAAGCAATGCGGCGCGCCTCAGCCACGTGGGCTCGCGCCCGATCGGGCGCGCCGGCCGCCATCTCCAGCAATGCCAGGTTGGCCTCCCCACGCGCCAGGATCACCACGTCGGGCCCCATCGCCTTGCGCAGCCCTTGCAGACCGTGGTTGATGAGCGCCACGGCTTCCGCGGGACGCAGCGTCAGCATGGCCAGCTGCCCCGCCTGGTCCTCGGAGGCGGCGGTCTTCCAATCATCGACGCCGCGCTGCGCTCGATTGGCCTGCACGCCACGCATGCCAGCCTGATAAGCAGACTCCATGTCCCCCAGGCCCAGGTAGGCCACGATCAGCTGTTCGTAGACCGTCCCCAGTAGGTTGGGGCCCGGCAGCGGCGCCAGCAGCTGCGCGGCGGTCTGCAGATGAGCGATGTCGGCCGGCACCGGCGCATGCAGGCGGGCGCCGAATCCACCCACCGCGAGATGGGCCAGGGCCAGCCGCTGCGGGTCGCGCTCGCCCAGCGCCTGGTAGATGGCCAGCGCTTCGGTGGCCGCCTCGAAACCTTCCCGATAGCGTCCCGCGGTCTCCCACAGGTCACGCTGGCCCAGCAGCGCGTCGGCATAGGCACGGCTGCGTGTGCCGTGCAGGGTCCGGGCTTGGTGAACCCGCTCTTCAACCAACTGGCGGGACAGGTCGGGCAGGCCAAGCTGCTGGGTCAGCGTCCCCAGGTCCACCAGCAATTGCTCGCGCGCCAGTGGCTCGTCCTGGAGCGCCACGAGCACGCGCCGCGCGCCCTCCTCGATCAGCCGGCGCGCGGGAACGTCACGGTTGCGTGTGTCGGGCTGGGCCTCCCGCAGAGGGTTGAACAGCCCCGTCAAGAATTCATACATCGCCCCGGAGCGCCGCGCCTCCTGCCGCGCCTCACGCGCCGCCTGCAGCGCCCACCCGGTCGTCCCCACCAGCGCCAGCACCGCCAGCGTGGTGGCGCCCACGGCCCAGCGGTGCCGCGCGATGACGCGGCCCGCGCGGTAGCGCCAGGACGGCGGCCGGGCCTCCACGGCCTCGCCGGCCAGATGGCGGCGCAGGTCGGCGGCCAGCGCGTCCATCGTCGCGTAGCGGCGCGCGGGCTCGGCTCCATGTCGTTTCGTGTGGAAAGCAACACTGTCACTGGGGCATCGCCGGCGCGAACGGACTGGCCGGCAGGTGCTTGAGCTTGGACATGCGCAGGTAGGCGATGGCGATGAAGTTC
>JBKBOJ010000081.1:0-12407 GCA_046294815.1 Roseateles sp.
TGCGCGCCAAGCTGGACAACCAGAACAACTGATCTGGTTGAACCACCCGGCCTGCATGCAGGCCGGGTATGCTCCAAGACAGGCTCGCCGGCCTCGCCAGCGGGCCTGTTTCAATTCCAAGCCGCCTCTGCCTCCACCATGACCCGTTCCGACCTCGTCGCCGTGCTTGCCGAACGCTTCGGCCAGTTGACCCAGCGCGACACCGAGTTCGCCGTCAAGACCATCTTGGATGCGATGAGCGACGCCCTCGCGCGAGGCCACCGCATCGAGATCCGCGGCTTCGGCAGCTTCTCCATCAGCCGTCGCCCGCCGCGCATGGGCCGTAACCCGCGCAGCGGCGAGCAGGTCATGATCCCCGAGAAGCTGGCCCCCCACTTCAAGCCGGGCAAAGCGCTGCGCGAAGCGGTCGACAAACACCTCCCCGTCACCGACGCCTGAGCCAGAATCCGGGGCCATGCGCACCCTCGTCTGGCTCCTGCGAGCCCTGCTCTTCTTCACGCTGTTCGCCTTTGCGCTGAACAACAGCCACGAGGCCGTCGTGCGCTGGTTCTTTGGCCACGAGTGGCGCGCGCCGCAAGTCATCATCGTGCTGCTGGCCTTCGGCCTGGGCGCCGCCTTCGGCGTTTTGGCCATGGTGCCGGCCTGGTGGCGCCACCGCCGCGCCGCGCAACGCGCCGAACCCGCCGCCAGCCCCGCGTCCGAGCCAACTGCCGTTCCTTACCCCACGCACCAAGATGGAGTTTGATCCGCGCTGGCTGCTCTTCGTCCTGCCCGTCGTCTTCGTGCTGGGCTGGCTGGCCTCCAAACTCGACTCAAGGCAATGGAAGCTCGAACAGCGTGAGTCACCCAGGGCCTATTTCAAGGGCCTGAACCTGCTGCTCAACGAGCAACAGGACAAGGCCATCGACGCCTTCATCGAGGCCGTCCAGAACGACCCCGACACCTCCGAGCTGCACTTCGCGCTGGGCAGTCTGTTCCGCCGCCGCGGTGAGACCGAGCGGGCCGTGCGCGTGCACGAGCACCTGCTGCGCCGCGGTGACCTGTCGCAGGCCGACCGCGACCGTGCCCAGCACGAACTGGCACAGGACTACTTCAAGGCCGGCCTGTTCGACCGCGCCGAGGCCGCGTACGCCGCCCTGCGTGGCACCGCCTTCGAACGCGAGGCGCGTCTCGCCTTGCTGTCGCTGTTCGAGCGCTCGCGCGACTGGGCCAAGGCCGCCGAGGTCGCCGCCGAGTTGGAGGCCGCCGGCACCGGTTCGTTCTCCGGCCGCATCGCGCACTATCTGTGCGAGCAGGCCCTGGTCGCACAGGCCCAAGGTCATGCTGATCTGGCCCAGGAGTTGCTGGCCCAGGCCGAACGCCGCGCGCCCGAAGCCGCACGGGCCTATGTGCTGCAAGGGCAGCTGGCACTCAAGGCCGGCCAGCCCGAGGCGGCGCTGGCGGCGTTCACCCGGCTGCTGGCGGTCAACCCGCCCGCCTTCAACCTCGTGGCTGCCGACTGCGCCGCCGCGGCCAAGGCTTTGGGCCAGCCCGAGCGTGCCATCGCGCTGCTGACCGAGCAGTACCAGCGCGCGCCCAGCATGCATTTGCTGCGCGCACTCAGCCAGCTCCAGCCCGAGCCGCAGCGTGAACGCCTGGCAGCGCACCTGCGCGAGCAGCCCGCGCTGTCTGCCGCCACCGAACTGCTCAAGCTCAACGCCGCCGCCCTGCCCGCCGACGAGGTCGGCCCCATGGTGCAGACGCTGGAGAAGGCCACCAAGCCGCTGCTGCGCTACCGCTGTGCGGCCTGCGGCTTCGAGGCGGCGCACTACTTTTGGCAATGCCCTGGCTGCCTGAACTGGGACACCTACCCGCCTAGGCACGTGGAAGAACTCTGACCGATGCGGCACATCATCTGCATGAAGTGGGGCACGAAGTACGGCCCCGAGTACGTCAACCGCCTGTACGCGATGGTGCGCAGGCACCTCAAGGGTGAGTTCCGCTTCGTCTGCCTGACCGACCGCACCGAAGGCATACGCGCCGAGGTGAGCTGCTTCCCCATCCCCGAGCTGACCTTGCCCAACGGCGAGCCCGAACGCGGCTGGAAGAAGCTGACCACCTTCAGCCCGGTGCTGGTCGACGACTACGGCCTGGCCGGCACGGCGCTGTTCCTGGACCTGGACGTCGTCATCGTCGACGACATCACGCCGTTCTTCGAGGTGCCGGGCGAGTTCCTCATCATCCACGACTGGAAGCGCCCCTGGCGCATCACCGGCAACTCGTCGGTCTACCGCTGGCAGCTGGGTGCGCACCAGGACGTGCTGACCGAGTTCGTCGCCGACCAGGCCAAGGCCAAGGCCGAGTTCCGCAATGAGCAGGCCTTCCTCTCCGCCGTGCTGCATCGCCAAGGGAAGCTGAAGTATTGGAACGCCGCCTGGTGCGCCAGCTACAAGTACCACTGCATTCCCGCCTGGCCCACCAGCTACTGGCGCGACCCCTTCATTCCCGCAGGCGCCCGCATCCTGATCTTCCACGGCGTCATGAACCCGCCCGATGCACTGGCCGGGCGCAGCAACGGCAATTGGCGGCATGCGCGGCCGGCGCGCTGGATTGCCGACCACTGGCGCGAATGAACCTCATCCCGCTGGGCCTCACGGCCCTCATCGTCGCTCTGCTGATGCGCGAGCTGGTGGTCGTGCTGCGCGCCCGCGTGCCCACGCAGACGCGCGCCATCACGGTGGGCGAACAGGCCCCACTGTGCCACGACGAGATCCCCAGGATCATCTGGAGCTACTGGCAGCAGGCGCCGCTGCCGCCCTTCATCGAGGCCTGTCGGTCCAACTGGCGCCGCTTCGCACCCGACCACCAGGTCCGCATGCTGGACCGCAGCCGCCTCGCCGCCTGGTTGCCCGAGCTGCGCGCCGACTTCGACGCCCTGCCACCGTACCGCCAGGCCGACTGGCTGCGCATCCAGCTGCTGGCCCGCTATGGCGGCATCTGGATGGACGCCTCCATGCTGCTCAGCCGCGACCTCGGCTGGCTGCACGAGACGCGCCAGCGCCGCGCAGCCGACTACGTCGGCTTCTACATCGACCGCTATTCGACGCGACCCGAGCTGCCGTTGATCGAGAACTGGCTGATGGCCTCGCCGCCGGGCGGGCGCTTCGTCACCGCGCTGGCCGCCGCCTTCGACCGCGCGCTGGACGCGGGTGCCGATGCACTGTTGCAGCGGTTGCGCGACGAAGGCCGGCTGCCGCGCGTCGCCCAGGGCCTGGACGAGGACTACCAGCACTATTTGCTGATGCACATGGCCGCCAGCGAGTTGCTGGACCGGGAGCCGCAGCTGGCGCGCCTGGTGCTGCTGCGTGCCGAGGACGGCCCGCTGGCCTGGCATGCCGCGGTGGGCTGGCGCAAGCGCCACCTCTTTGCCCGGCTGGCGCTGGTGCCTTGTCCGCGCGTGCTGCCGGCCGTGCTGAAGCTGCGCGGCGGCGACCGCGCGGTCACCGAGCGCAACTGGCGGCGCGGCCTGGTCTCGCCCTTCAGCGCGCTGCGCCATCTGCTGGACGACCGGCTGTGAGCGCCGCACCCTGGCTCAGCCTGCTGTTCCCGATGTACCGGGTGGAGCGCTGGCTGGCCGACTGCATAGCCTCGCTGGCGCCGCAACTGGACGCCGGCATCGAGCTGGTCTTCGTCGATGACGCCTCGCCCGACGGCTCGGCCGCCCTGGTCGAGCGCCTGCTGCCGCAGGCCCGGTTGATCCGCCAGCCGGAGAACCGCGGCGTCAGCGCCGCGCGCAACCGGCTGCTGGACGCGGCGCGTGGCGACTACCTCTGGTTCATCGACCCGGACGACCTGGTCGAGCCCGGCGTCATCCCTCGGCTCAAGGCGCTGCTGCAGCAGCACCGGCCCGACCTGCTGACCTGCGACTTCCGCATATTCGATGACAACGGCGACGACGGCGCCTCCACCACCTCCGTCAAACCGCGCCACCGCCACATCGCCAGCTTCGCCGGGCCGGCCGGCGTCGTCATGGACGACGTGAACCTGCGTCTGCGCGGCCTGTTCGTGCACGGCCAGTTCCACCCCTGGAGCAAGGTCGTGCGCCGGGCCTGCTGGCCAGCCGGCCTGCGGTTTGCCGAGGGGCGCATCTACGAAGACCTGGCGCTCTACCCCCGCCTAGTGCTGCACACGCCGCGCCACCTGCACGTCGCCGAGGTTTGGATCGCCTACCGCCAGCGCGCCGGCAGTCTGATGTCGGCGCTGGACGAGCGCCGTCTGTCCGACTGGACGGCCGCGTTGGACGGCCTGGCCGCTGAGCTGCCGCCGCTGGACGAGGACACCCGCTTCGAGATCGCCCACTTCTGCGCGCGCACGCTGCTGCGCGCGCGGCGCCGCCGGCTGCAGCTCGGCGGCGCCGCGCTGGCCGGACTGCACGCCGACGCCGAAAGGTTCGAGCGCAGCTCGCCACTGAACCGCCAACAGTTGCTGGCCGCCTACCTGTGGCGCGGCCGCTGGCTGCGCGGGCTGCAGTGGTGGCGCAGCAGCGCTCAGGCCTGGGCAGCGCCGCAGTCGCGGTAGAAGGCCTCGATCTGCGCGACGCGCGCGGCCAGCCCGAAGCGCTCAACCGGATGGCGGCGCCGCAGCTCCTCGCCGCGAGCCCGTGCCTGCGCCAGCCGGGTCAGCGCAGCAGCCAGCGCCGGGACATCCTCGCAGGGCACCAGCGGCTCGAAGCTCTCGTGCAGGTAGCGGCCGCCCTCGGTGGCCGTCGCGACGACGGGCAGCCCGGCGTGCATGGCCTCCAGGAACACCAAGCCGAAGGGCTCGCTGCGCGCGGCGCTGACGAACGCATCGAACGCCGCCAGGCAGTTCTCAGGCTCGTTTGTGAAGCCGGGCATGACCACCCCGGCCGAGGCCGCCGCACGCACCTTGCGCCAGTCCGGCCCTTCGCCCACCAGCACCAGCCGGGCGCCGGGCGGGCGCGCCTGCTGGAAGGCCTGCACGAGCAGATCCCAGCCCTTGCTGTGCTCGGCACGGCCCAGCGTGCCGATGACCCACTCGTCGGGCGCTATGCCCCAAGCCGCACGCAGCCGATCGCGCGCGCCGGGCGCTGCCGGCCGCGGCGCACTCCAGTTGGCAATCTGCCGCACCCGGCCGCCAAAGCTGCTCGGCACCTGCGCCAGCTGCGCCGGCGTGATCGCGATCAGTCCGTCCAGGTGGGCATGCTGGCGCGCCTTGTAGGCAATGTGCAATGTGGCCACGCGCACCGCCGGACGCGGCACGCCGGCCAGCGCCTTGCAGGCAAAGCTCAGGTGGGCATGGCAGACGTCGGGCCGCCACTGCGCGGCCCAGCGGCGCACGCGCGCGGCCGTGAACAGCTGCGGCAGCCGCATGCGCACCTGGTGCACCCGCGGATCCAGCCGCGCGGCCCAGGCATCGGGCCGCTCCGCCGCGGCGGCCATGGGCAGCAGGAAGCAGACCTCGTGATGCTGGGCCTGGGCGTTGGCCAGCTCTATGGCATAGCGCTCGCTGCCGGCAAAGCGTTTCGTGAAGAGAAGATGGGCAATGCGCATGACGGGGCAACATTGAAACACGGACGACAATCGCGCCCCATGTCCATCGACACCCACGCTTGCGTCATCCGCCGCCTCGGCCGGTTCGTCTACCCGCACCGCTGGGGCGCGGTGCTGACCGTGCTGGCCTATGTCGGCGCCGCGGCCACCGAGCCCATGATTCCCAAGCTGATCGGCTATGCCTTCGGCGAAGGCTTTGCCAAGGACGCCTTTGCGCTGTGGATGGTGCCGGTGGTGCTGATCGGGCTGTACGCCTGCCGCGGCCTGTTCGGCTTCGCGGGCCAGTACCTCTTCAACTGGACGCTGACGCGCAGCGTCATGGACTTCCGCGCGGCGCTGGTCAATGCGCTGCTGCGGCTGGACGCCCAGGTCTACACCCGCATGCAGCCGGGCACGGCGGTCAGCAAGGTGGTCAACGACCCGCAGCAGATCCTGCAGCTGGTCGGCGACGTGGGCATCAGCGTGCTGCGCGACGGCCTGCCCGCCCTCGCGATGCTGGCCTACCTGTTCTACCTGAACTGGCAGCTGACGCTGCTCAGCCTGGTGGTGACGCCGCTGATGGCCTTCGTCATGAAGAAGGTCAACCAGCGCATGCGGCTGATGGCCACGCGCTCTTACGACTCGCAGCTGCTGCTGGTCAACAAGGTGGACGACATGGCGCGTGCCTGGCGTGTGGTGCGCCAGTTCGGTGCGACCCAGCACGAACGCGACCGCTTCGCCGACGTGTCGCAGCAGGTGCGCCGCAACAACCTCAAGACCGCCACCGCCGCCGCGCTGGCGCAGCCGATGTCGCAACTGGTGGCCAGCGTGGGGCTGTCCTTCATCATCTGCGTGGCGCTGTGGCAGGCGCGGGCCGAGGGCACCGGCGTGCAGGCCTTTGCCGAGTTCGTGGCCGCGCTGCTGCTGTTGACCTCGCGGATGCGCCACCTCTCCGACCTGGCCGCGCCACTGACCCGGGCCAGCGTCATCGCCAAGGGCTGCTTCGAGCTGATGGACGCGCCCAAGGAAGTCGACACCGGCTCGCGCGAGCTGCCAGGGCCGGCCCACGGCGACATCGTGATGCAGGACGTGCGCCTGACCTACCCCGATGCCTCGCAACCGGCGCTGAACGGCCTGAGCCTGGCATTTGCCGCCGGCAAGACCACCGCACTGGTCGGCGCGTCGGGCGCGGGCAAGAGCTCCATCATCCACCTGCTGCTGGGCTTCGGCCAGCCCGATGGCGGCCGCATCCTGCTGGACGGCCACGACATCAACACGCTGACGCGGCTCTCGCTGCGCCGCCAGTTCGCGGTCGTATCACAGGACATCGTGCTGTTCGACGACTCCATCGCCGGCAACATCGCCTACGCCCAGCCGCGCGACGATGCCAAGCTGGAGCAGGTGTTGCGCGCGGCCCACCTGTGGGATTTCGTGCAGACGCTGCCCGAGGGGCTGGAGACGCCCGTGGGCGCCAATGGCAGCAAGCTCTCTGGCGGTCAGCGCCAGCGCCTGGCCATCGCGCGGGCGCTCTACAAAGACGCGCCGATCTGGATCTTCGACGAGGCCACCTCGGCGCTGGACACCGAGAGTGAGCGCGCCGTGCAGCAGGCGCTGGCGGCCTGGAGCGGCCGCAAAACCTTGATCGTCATCGCCCACCGCCTCTCCACCATCCGCGACGCCGACGCCATCCACGTGCTGGGCGCGGGCCAGCTGCTCGAGACCGGCACGCATGCCGAGCTGATGGCACGCGACGGCGCCTATGCGGCCATGGTGCGGGCTCAAGCAGGCGAGCCATGAAGCGGCGCAGCCTGCTGCTGTGGGCGGCGGCGTGGCCGGCACTGGCGCAGGCTGAGGTCGAGGTGAACACCGCGACGCGTGCGGCGCTGGAATCGCTGCCCGGCGTGGGCCCGGCGCTGGCCGAACGCCTGCTGGCCGCGCGGCCGTTCAAGGATTGGCCGGACCTGCAGCGCCGCGTGGCCGGCGTGAAGGCCGCGACGGCACGCCGGCTCTCCGACGCCGGCCTGCGCGTCGCCGGCCAGCCGTTCCTGCCGCCCTCAGACCGGGGCCGCGAATCCCGCTGAGCGGCTCTTGCGCAGCGAGGCCGGGTCGATCTGCGGCGCGCGCGCCGGCCAGCCGAAGAAGCGCTGCACGTCGGCGCGTTTGGCCAGCGTGTCGCTCATGCCCAGGTGGATGAGCTCGCCAATGAAGCTGGGCTCGAACAGCAGGTAGCTGATCAGCGCCGCGCCGCTGGTGGCCCTGCCCTGGCCGCTGACGCCGAAGGCACGCAGCATCGCGCGCACGGACTTGGGCAGACTGGCCTGGTGCTCGCCGGCCAGCTCGTCCAGGCGCCGGCTGGGCGCGATGACCAGCAGCTCGATGGGCCGCAGCGCCGTCGCGGCGCGCGTCTCGCGCGGCAGCAGCGCCAGCGTGCGGTTGATGCGGCGCAGCCGCTCGACGTCCACGGCCAGCGCATCCAGGAAGATGTTGGACAGCGCATGGCCGGCGATCTGCGCCATGCTGGGATGCGCCTGCGTGTCGAGGCGGCGCCGCCCCTCGGGCTCCTTCATGCGGCCGGCACCGATCACCAGCACGCGCTCGGCCCCCAGGTGCACGGCCGGCGAGATGGGGGCGCTCTGGCGCATGCTGCCGTCACCAAACCATTCCGGCACGCCATCCAGATCGAGCAACTCGGCCGGGAAGATGAAGGGGATGGCCGACGACGCCATCAGGTGGTTCAGCGTCAGCCGGGTCTGCACCGCCATGCGCTGCTCGCGCAGCCAGGGCACGATGTGGTGGTGGGTCTGGAAGAAGGTGACGTGCTGGCCGGAGGTGTAGCTGGAGCCGGTCAGTGCCAGCGCGCGCAGGTGGCCGCCCTCCAGCATGGTCTCGATGCGGTCCATGTCCAGGTAGCGGCCCAGCAACTGGCGTAGCGGCGTGTTGTCCAGCAGACTGCGCGGGCGGCTGCGCGTCCAGCGGGCCAGCGCCCAACCCAGGCTCAGCATGGACAGCCAGCGCGCACCGCTCTTGACGGCCTCGAAGGCGTCGGCCCGGTAGATGTCCTCGACGTGCAGACGCTGCCAGAGGTGCAGCAGGCCGTCGACGGCGCCGTCGAAGTCGTCCGCATGGCAGGCCAGCGCGGCGGCATTGATGGCGCCGGCCGAGGTGCCGCAGATGACGGGAAAGGGGTTGGCCGTGACGCCGGCATCGCGCCGCAACTGTGCGATGGCAGCCAGCACGCCCACCTGGTAGGCCGCGCGCGCGCCACCACCGGTCAGGATCAGCCCCGTCACCGGCTGCGCACGGGCGAGCCCGGCAACCGACTTGGGGAGCGTCTTGGGTACGGTGTGCACCATCGACGAAATCATCGCCGATGGCGCCACCGGTCAAGCTTCGTAAATGACCTCAGCCGCCGTGCCGAATTTGGCGAGCGCCTCGTCCGCCGGCCAGAAGCGGCTGGTCTCCCCCAGCTCCACCAGCCAGCGCGCACCCACCTGAGCGCCCTCGGGCTCGGCACGCAAGGCCACCTGCACGGGCAGGCCCAGCTTGCGCAGCCCCCCCTCCTCGGTCTCGACCTCGCGCGGCGGGAAGCGCTGCACCAGCTCCTGCACCAGGCCGGCTGCACCGGCGTTGGACAGCAACACGTGCCGCCCAAAGCGGGCACGCGCCGCGGCCAGGCTCCAGACCGCCTGCACGTTCATGCGCAGGCCGCCGGAGAAGCGGTCGTTCTGCACCTTGCCCTGGGCGATGACGAGCTCGTCCTCGGTCAGCAGTTCCTTGTTGGCGTTGAGCAGCTCTTCGTTGGCGACGGCCTCGATGGTGTCGCTCTTGTCGTCCAGCTTGAAGATGGCGACCCGGCCGCGCTGGCCGTTGATGACGCGCAGGCCGCTGACGATGCCGGCCACCAGCACCGGCTCGCGGCTGTCGGTCAGATCGGCAATCTGGCGCTTGACGATGCGGCGCACCTCTGCGCTGCTCTGGTCAAACAGATGGCCCGACAGGTAAAAGCCGATGGCCGTCTTCTCCTGCGCCAGCCGCTCCTTGATGCTCCACGGCGGCGCGTCGACGAGTTCGGGCTCGGCCGTCGACGAGGCATGGGAGTCTCCGAAGTCGAACAGCCCACCCTGATCGGCATTGGCCTCGGTGGTCTCGGCATGGGTGTAGCCGCGCGCCACGCTGGCCAGCAGCTTGCTGCGCTCGGGGTTGATGCTGTCGAAGGCGCCGGCCTTGATGAGCGCCTCCACCACGCGCTTGTTGACGGCCTTGCGGTCCACCCGCAGGCAGAAGTCGTAGAAGCTCAGGAAGGGCCCGCCGGCATTGCGCGCCGCGATGATGGCCTCGATGGCGCCGCGGCCCGTGCCCTTGACGGCGCCCAGGCCGTAGTTGACCAGCCGGTTGGACAGCGGCTCGAAGCGGTACTGGCCCTTGTTCACGCAGGGCGGCTGGAACTCGATGCCGAACAGCTTGGCATCGTTGAGCAACACCTTCAACTTGTCGGTGTCGTCCATTTCGATGGTCATGTTCGCGGCATAGAACTCGGCCGTGTAATGCGCCTTCAGCCAGGCCGTGTGGTAGCTCAGCAGCGCATAGGCGGCGGCGTGCGACTTGTTGAAGCCGTAGCCCGCGAACTTCTCCATCAGGTCGAAGACCTCGTCGGCCTTGTCCTGATCGATGCCCTTCTCCGCGGCCCCCTTGCGGAAGATCTCGCGATGCATGGCCATTTCCTCGGCCTTCTTCTTGCCCATCGCACGGCGCAGCATGTCGGCGCCGCCGAGGCTGTAGCCGCCCAGCACCTGGGCCGCCTGCATGACCTGCTCCTGGTAGACGAACACGCCATAGGTCTCGGCCAGCACCTGCTCCAGCAGCGGATGGGGGTACTCGATGACCTCCTTGCCGTGCTTGCGAGCGACAAAGGACGGAATCAGGTCCATGGGGCCCGGCCGGTAGAGCGACACCAGCGCGATCAAGTCCTCGAAGCGCGAGGGCCTGGCGTCCTTCAGCAGCCGCTGCATGCCTGGCGATTCGAACTGGAACACGCTCTCCGACAAGCCCTTGCCGAACAGCTCGAAGGTCTTGCGGTCGTCCAGCGGCACGCGCGCCCAGTCGAAGTCCTTGCGGTCGGGGTGGCGGGCGATGATGAAGTTCTTGGCCAACTCCAGGATGGTCAGCGTGGCCAGGCCCAGGAAGTCGAACTTGACCAGACCGATGGCCTCCACGTCGTCCTTGTCGAACTGGCTGACCGCGCTGGTCGAGCCGGGCTGCTGGTACAGCGGACAGAAGTCGGTGATCTTGCCCGGCGCAATCAGCACGCCGCCGGCATGCATGCCGATGGAGCGCACCGTGCCCTCCACCCGCGCAGCCAGCTCCAAGAGGCCGGCCACCTCCTCGTCGGCCTTCTCGCGCTCCTCGATCTCGGGCGACTCGTGGCGCGCATAGACCAGCTTGGCCTTGTCCGGGTCGAAGTTGGGCGGCAGCTTGGCCAGCGTCACCGTCTTGCCGGGCGGCGCGGGAACGAGCTTGGCGATGGAGTCCACATGGCCGAAGCCCATGCCCAGCACGCGGCCGATGTCACGCAACGCCCCCTTGGCGGCCATGGTGCCAAACGTCGCAATCTGGCTGACCGCGGCCCGGCCGTACTTGTCCTTGACGTAGTCGATGACGCGGTCGCGGTTGCCCTGGCAGAAGTCGATGTCGAAGTCGGGCATCGACACCCGCTCGGGGTTCAGGAAGCGCTCGAACAGCAGGTTGTAGCGCAGCGGGTCGAGGTCCGTGATCAACAGCGCATATGCGACCAGCGAGCCCGCGCCCGACCCCCGACCGGGGCCGACCGGGCAGCCGTTCTCCTTGGCCCAGCGGATGAAGTCCGACACGATGAGGAAGTAGCCCGGGAAGCCCATCTTGATGATGGTGTTCAGCTCGAACTCCAGCCGCTCCTCGTAGCGCGGGCGCTGCTTCTCGCGCTCGGCCTCGTCCGGATAAAGGTGAGCCAGCCGGGCCTTCAGGCCGGCGTGGCTGAGCTGGCGGAAGTACTGCTCCATCGGCATGGGCTGGCCGTCTTCCATCAGCGGCGTCGGGAAGTTGGGCAGCTGCGGCTTGCCCAGCACCAGCGTCAGCGAGCAGCGCCGCGCGATCTCCACCGTGTTCTGGATGGCGCTGGGGATGTCCTTGAACAGCTCCCGCATCTGCGCCTGGGTCTTGAAGTACTGGCTGGGCAGGAAGCGCTTGACGCGCTTGGGATTGGCCAGCGTCTCGCCCTCGGCCACGCAGACGCGCGCCTCGTGGGCCTCGAAGTCGTCTTCGGTGAGGAACTGGATGGGGTGGGTCGCAACGACCGGCAGGCCCAGCTCGGCGGCCAGCGGCACGCTGGCCTGCACCAGCGCCTCCTGCCCGGGCAGGCCGGCGCGCTGCAGCTCGATGTAGAAGCGCCCCGGGAACAGCGCCGAGAGGCGCAGCGCCCACTCGCGCGCGCGCGCCGTGTCACCCTGCAGCAGCGCCTGCCCCAGGCCGCCCAGCTGGGCGCCGGACAGGCAGATCAGCCCGCCGCCCAGCTCCTGCAGCCAGTCCCATTTGAGGCAGGCCTGGTTGCGCTGCACGTTGTCTATCCAGGCACGCGAGAGCAGTTCACAGAGATTCAGATAGCCCTGGCGGTCCTGCACCAGCAGCAACAGCCGCGTGGGCGGCTTGTCGCCGGCCTCGCTCTCCAGCCAGCAGTCGGCGCCCAGGATGGGCTGCACGCCCTTCTTGCGGCAGGCCGAATAGAACTTGATGCCGCCGAACAGGTTGGCCAGGTCGGTGATGGCCGCGGCCACCTGGCCATCGGCCGCCGCGGCCGCGGCGGCGGCGGCGGTCCTGAGCGTGCCGTCCACGACCCAGAACAACGTG
>JBKBOJ010000082.1:0-12307 GCA_046294815.1 Roseateles sp.
GCCGTCGAAGCCGTAGAAGCTGCCCTTGCCGGTGCTGCTGTCCTTGAACCACACGGCGCTGTAGGTGCGGCCGTTGTTGGTGAACTCGGCGGCCAGCAGGCGGCCGGCGCCGCCGTCCCAGCTGACCGGCTCTCCGTCGGCGGTGAGCATCTCGTAGACGACGCTGAAGCGATCGCCCTTGCGCAGCTCGCGGTGGAAGTCGATGTCGCCGGCGAACATGTCCGCCATCTGCGAGGCGATGCTGTCAGGGATCCTGGCCTCGTCGGTGGCAGCGAACAGCGAGCTGCGGATGCTGCCGCTGCCCAGTGCGATCTGCGTCTGCAGCGCTGCGGTTTCGACCCGGGACGTGAAGCGCTCGCCGTCGCGGGCGATGGTCAGGCGCGTGAAATGGCTCTGCTGCTGCTCGGCCTTCTCGGCCGGGAAGCGCGCGACGATCTGCTGCACCTGGCCGGCAGCGTCGGCCGTCACATGCACCATGCGGCCGGCGCGGCCCTGGAAGATGCGGCGGGCCAGCGGGTCGCTGCGCAGGAAGGCGGCGGCGGCCGGGTCGAAAGCGCCCGCACGCCGCAGCAGGCTGTCCGGCGTGTCACTGGAGCGGGTGGCTTCGGAGCGCGTCAGGCCGATGCGGTGCGCGGCAAGTTGCTCCAACTGCGCCTCGATGTCCGGCGTGGCCAGCGTCTCGACGATGGTGCGCTTGGGCAGCTCGGCGGCATCGGGCGCCAGCGGCGCAATGCCGAAGGCGGTCACGGCAAAACAGCTGAGCGCACCGACGACGGAGGCGGTCAGCGCACGGGGATGTCGGGCGGCGAAGCGTTCCGCGCCTTTCAACGCGGCAATGACTTGTTGTAGACGTCTTTCGACTGCGGTCACACTTGGGCTTCCGGGGTTGTCGCTGGGGCAATCCCGGCCGAGCCGGTTCCAGGCGAGAGGACCGTCGCAGCACGGCCCTAGAATCCATACCGGTTGTGCTGCAACAACACCCCCGGTCCGAAGGGTGAATTCTAACCGCCTCGTCCTGCCCGACATGCCGGTTAACCCCGATGGATCAATCACTTAACAATGTCACTCGGCTGCTTGCCGAGTGGTGGGTTCGCCATGTCCGACGCTGCTCAATTCCCCATCACCGACGCCGTCCTGGAGGCGCTGGCCATCACCCGGCGCGGCGTGGACGAACTGCTGCCCGAGGCCGAATGGACCCGCAAGCTGGCGCGCTCGGCGGCGACCGGCGTGCCGCTGCGCATCAAGCTGGGTCTGGACCCGACGGCGCCCGACATCCACTTGGGCCACACGGTGGTGCTGAACAAGCTGCGTCAGCTGCAGGACCTGGGGCATCAGGTCATCTTCCTGATCGGCGACTTCACGTCGCTGATCGGCGACCCCTCCGGCCGCAACGCGACCCGCCCGCCGCTGACCAAGGAGCAGATCCGGGCCAACGCGGAGACCTACTACGCCCAAGCCCGGCTGGTGCTGGATCCGGCCCGCACGGAGATCCGCTACAACTCCGAGTGGAGCGAACCGCTGGGTGCGGCCGGCATGATCCAGCTGGCGGCCAAGTACACGGTGGCGCGCATGATGGAGCGCGATGACTTCACCAAGCGCTATGCCGCCGGCACGCCCATCTCGGTGCACGAGTTCCTGTACCCATTGATGCAGGGCTATGACTCGGTGGCGCTGAAGGCCGACCTGGAGCTGGGCGGCACGGACCAGAAGTTCAACCTGCTGATGGGCCGCCACCTGCAGCAGGAGTACGGCCAGGAGCCGCAGTGCATCCTGACCATGCCGTTGCTGGAGGGGCTGGACGGCGTCGAGAAGATGTCCAAGTCCAAGAACAACTACGTTGGCATCACCGAGCCGGCGAACACCATGTTTGCCAAGATCCTGTCGATCAGCGACGAGCAGATGTGGAAGTGGTACGAGCTGCTGTCGTTCAAGTCCATCGACGCGATTGCGGCGCTGAAGGCCGAGGTGGCGGCCGGCCGCAACCCCAAGGATGCCAAGGTGATGCTCGCCAAGGAGATCACCGCGCGCTTCCACAGCGCCGCGGCGGCGGATGCCGCGGAGCAGGACTTCATCAACCGCGCCAAGGGCGGCATTCCCGATGACATCCCCGAGGTGCAGCTCACTGGCGCACCCATGGGCATTGCCCAGGTGCTGAAGGCCGCGGGCCTGGTGACCTCCACCAGCGAGGGTCTGCGCATGATCGAGCAGGGCGGCGTGCGCCGCGCCGGCGAGGCGATCTCGGACAAGGGCCTCAAGCTCGATGCCGGCGAGCATGTGCTGCAGGTCGGCAAGCGCAAGTTCGCGCGCGTGGTGCTGGGCTGATCCGCGCTGATTCGGGTTTTGCCTGGGTGAAGAAGGGAGGCTGCGGCCTCCCTTTGTTTTGGCCACGCCGTCGGCTGGCGATTCGCGACATCGGCTGGCGATTCGTCGCAGGCGGCTCGTCCAGCGTCGCTGGCATCGGCACAGTCCCACCCATCGCAACCCCAATGAATGCCCACCATGAGCACTTCCATTCCCGTCTGGCCGTTTGCCATCCTCGCCGTCCTGGTGGCCCTGGGACACCGTCAGTCGCGTGACCGCGTCGTCAGGCCCGGCACGCTCGCTGCAGTGGCTGCCGTGATGTTTGCGCTGTCGCTGTTTGGCGTGACCGCAACGTTCGGTGCCCGCCTGCTCCCGGTACTGGCCTGGGCGGCCGCGTTCGCGGCGTCGCTGCTGCTGGGCACCCGGGTGCTGGCGCCGCGCGGCCTGGTTGCGGCGGGTGATGCGGTACGCGTGCCCGGGAGCTGGGTGCCGATGGGCCTGATGCTGGGCATCTTCAGTGCCAAGTTCGCTCTGGGCTTCGCTGCGGGCATGCATGCCGCCGCCCTGCACGAGGGCTGGTTCATCGCGCTGATGAGCGCGCTGTTCGGATTGCTCAGCGGCGCCTTCGCAGCCCGGGCTGCGGCGGTGTATCGCTTCTCGCGGGCCGTGCCGGCGGTGTGAGCGCGCTGCGAGCCCAGCAAAAAGGGAGGCCTCGGCCTCCCTCGTCGCTTCAGGGCCTGACCGGCCGGGGGTAGGCACCGGGCTTCACGACCGGCACCGGCTGTTCGGCGATCTTCTTCTGCAGCACGGCGATGGCGGCTTCCAGCTGCGCGTCCCGGCCCAGAAAGGTCGCGCGCGGCGGGTTGTCCACGTCGATGTCGGGTTGCACGCCTATGCCTTCGATGAGAAAACGGCCGTCCGCGGCGATCTGGCCGAACTCGGCGGCGCGCATGATGCCGTTGTCGATGAGGCGGTTGCCGTCGGACAGCCACACGCCGGCGCCCGAACTGCGGCGGCCGATGACCGGCCCCAGCTGCAGCCGCTTGAAACCCTCGGCGAAGGTCTCGCCGTCGGAGTAGGTGTCCTCGTTCATCAGCACGACCGTGTGGCCGCGCCAGGCACCCTGCATGTTGGGATAGACGGCGGCGCCGGCCGGCGAGCGCGGCTGCCAGAAGGCCCAGGCGCGGCGCAGCAGTTTCTCCAGGATCCAGCTGTCGATGTTGCCGCCGTTGTTGTAGCGCACGTCGATGATGAGGCCGTCGCGGTCGGCCGCGGCGTAGAACTCGCGCACGAAGTCCGCGATGTCCGCCTCGCCCATGGCGCGCAGGTGCACGTAGCCGATGCGGCCCTGGCTGGCTTCGGCCACGGCGCGGGCGCGGCTGACGCGCCAGTCGTTGTAGCGCAGCTGGTTCTCGCGCGCCTGGGCCACCGGCGTGACGATGCGCTGCAGCGCCGGCCCGGCGGCGGGCTTCACGTCCAGCAGCACCTGCCGGCCGGCCTGGCCGCGCAGCAGTTCCAGCAGGTGCGGCGCCTCTGCCGTGGGCCGGCCGTTGACGGCCGTGATGACGTCGCCCACCTGCAGGCCCAGGCCGGGCGCGGCCAGCGGCGGCGCTTCTGACGGCAGCTCGGCGTCGAACGCGTAGATGGCATCGATGCGCCAGCCGTCGGCCACCTTGGAGAAGCGACCGCCCAGCCCGGCCAGGCCGGGCACGTCGCCCGCGTCGCGGGTGTCACCGGGGCCGACCTGGCTGTGCAGCGCGCCCAGCTCGGAGACCATCTGTGCCATCAGCTCGGCCAGCTCGAAGCGGTCGGTCACGCGGTCCACCAGTGGCTCGTACTTGGCGCGCACCGCGGCCCAGTCCACGCCGTGCATGGCCTTGTCGTAGAAGTGGTCGCGCTGCATGCGCCAGGCGTCGGCAAACATCTGTCGCCACTCGGCGCGCGGCTGGGTGGCGATCTGCCAGTCGTTCCAGCGCACCTGGTGCTTGGCTGTCTCGGCCGGCAGCTTGGGCGCGGCTTCGACGATGAGCACCTCCGGCGCGGCCTGGCCCTGGTTGCGCACCAGCATCAGCTTCTTGCCGTCGGCGCTGAGGTCGTAGTCGCGCACGTCGCTGGCCAGGGTCTCGGCCGGTGCGCCCTGGTTGTCAATGGCGATGGACTTCAGCTGGGTCTTGCGGTCCAGAGCCTGGTCCAGGAACCACAGCCGCTTGCCGTCGGTGCGCAGCCCGCGGTAGTTGCCGGCCGGCACGGGCAGCTCGTGCAGACGCTGTGGCAGGCCGTCGACCACGATGGCGGGCTTGGCCTTCTTGGCGTCGCCCGCGGTGGGTTTCTTGTCGTCGTCGGCCTTCTTGTCGCCGGCGACCTCCAACTCGTCCTTGGGCGCGAACGGCGAGCGCAGCCCCGGTTGCAGTGCCAGTGCATAGAGCTTGCTGCGCAAGCCGAAGAACGGGCCGGTGTTGCGGTCTCCCCATGGGCTGGGTGTGCCGGTCGTCGCGAAGTGGCGGGCCGACGCGAAGTAGAGCCACTGGCCATCGGGGCTGAAAGCGGCGCTGCTCACGTCGAAGCGGTCGCTGGTCAGCGTGTGCGTGCGGCCCTCCGCGATCTGGTGCAGCTGCAACTGGCTGCGCTCGGGGTGGCGCAATTGCACGGTCCAGGCCAGCGCCTGGCCGTCAGCGCTCCAGCCCTGCAGGGCGGGCGTCTCAGCGTAGCTGCCGCGGCCGATCTCGCGCGTGGCCAGGGTCTTCAGGTCGGTCAGCCAGACATGGCCTTCCTTGTCGGTGTGGGCCAGCCAGCGGCCATCGGGCGAGGGCAGCAGGTCGCGGCGCTGCGTGACCGTGCCGTTGGGCGCGCCGCGCGTGAGCTGCTCGGGCTTGCCGGTGCCGTTGGCGGCGAAGCGCCAGATCTCGGTCTCGCCGCTGAAGTCGCAGGTGGCGAACACCTGCCGGCTGTCGGCGCTGAACTTGGCCTTGCGGCAACGGCCGTCGGCCGGCTGCGGCAGCTCGGCGCGGCGCAGCTGCTGCGTGCCCTGCGTGGCCAGGTGCCCGCGCGCGGCCAGCAGCACGCGCTCGCCGTTGGGCGCGAAGGCCGTGTCGGTCAGGAAGTCCTGCGGCTTCTTGACCCAGCGCTCGCGGGTCTGGTCGAAGTCGCCGCCCAACGCGATGGCGATCCGGCGCGGCGCGTCGGCCTGGGCCAGATCCAGCGTGTAGAGGTCGGCGCCGAGCGCGTAGACGACGCGGCTGCCGGCAATGCTGGCATGGCGGATGTCCCAGCCGGCGTGCCGCGTGTGCTGGCGCAGATCGCCGCCGCGGGCGTCCACGCTCCAGACGTTGACGGTGCCGTCGCGGTCGGACAGGAAGGCGACGCGCTCCTGCCCGCCGACGCGGTAGGGCATGGGGCGGAGGTCGTTATGGCCCTCGGCCAGCAGCGGCCGGGCCTCGGCGCTGCCGTCCAGCGCCAGCGCCCACAGCCGCGCGATGGCGCCGCCGCGGTACTGGCGGGCGTTGTCGCTGCGCAGGCCGTTGCGGGTGAAGTACAGGGTCTTGCCGTCGGCGCTCAGCGCCCCGTCGCTGGCCTGGCCGACGGGCAGCTGGCGGCGCTGGCCGGTCAGGATGTTCACGGCGAACAGCTGGGCGCCGGGGCGGGCGTCCAGGCCGGTGTAGATCACCTCGCCGGCCGCGCTGAAGCCCCACACGCGCATGCCGCCGCCTTCCCAGGTCAGCCGCCGGGGCGGGCCGCCGGCGGTGGGCATCAGATAGACCTCGGTGCCGCCGTCGTACTGGCCGGTGAAGGCCAGCCAGCGGCCGTCGGGCGACACGGCGGGCTGGCTTTCCTGGCCCGGGTGGGTGGTCAGCCGCAGCGCGTCGCCGCCCTGGGTGCTGGCGCGCCACAAATCGCCTTCGGCGACGAAATAGACCTGCTCGCCGTGCAGGGCGGGTTGGCGGTAGAAGCCTTGGATGCCGGCCCAGGCGCTGGTGGCGCCGGCCCAGCACAGAGCCGCGGTGAGGGCGGCATGTGACAGACGGGGCATGGGGTCTCCTCGTTGAGAGGCGCGATTGTGATGAGGTCGCGGGCCGCGGCGATTGGTCATGCGGCCGGCCGTTGCTCAGGCCGCTGCGATGCCCATGGCCACCTGGCCGGCCGGCACAGGGGCCGCGGCGCTCTCGACATGAACTGCCTGGTCTTCGAAGAAGAAGTCGGGTTCGAACTCGCGCAGGAACTCGCCCCCGGCCAAACCGCCGGGGAACATGGCTTCGTCGACCTGGATGTCCCAGTCCATCAGCGTGCGGATGGCGCGCTCGTGCGCCGGCGCGCTGCGCGCCGTCACCGGCGCCGTGCGCACCCGCATGCCGCTGGCGGGTGCCTGCGGCAGACGGTGCAGTGCGGCCAGCACCGGCTTGAGGGACCCGGCCGGCAGCGGCAGGTGGGCGCGCGAGCGCTCGTGCTCGCGGAAGGCGTTCTGGCGCGCAGCGCGGGCCTCACTGCACGAAACCCATGCGGGACTTCCTTGCGCCGGTGCCGGGCAGGTCCTCGCACAACACGGTGTCGCGCTGCGCCAGCCGCGCATTGCCGAAGGCCGTCATCCACGCTCGGCGCATCTCGCGTGGCGCCAGCTCGGCCATGCGGTCCAGCACGGCGTCGCTGGGGCACGCGTCGAAGTGGCGGCCCCAGTCGTGGCTGCCGCGCAGCTTCTGGTAGAGCCGCAGCGCGATGGCACGGGCGGCGGCGAAGTCGGGCGCCTGCACCTCGTAGACGTTGACGCGGTTCAGGATGGGGTCGGGGATGGCGCTTGCATCGTTGGCCGTGGCCACCCAGATCACCTGGCTGGCATCCACCGCCACCTCGGCGAACTCGTCGATGAAGGCGCTGGCCGTGTCGTGCTCCAGCAGGCTGTAGAGCGACCCCAGCGGGTCATAGGCGGCCTCGCCGCCGGCCTTGTCGATCTCGTCGACGACCATCACCGGGTTGGCGTAGTCGCCCTCCACCAGTGCCTCGAAGACCTTGCCGGCGCGTGCGCCTTTCCACTGGCTGGACGCGCCCGACAGCACCCAGCCGGCGGTCAGCGAGCTCATGGACACGAAGCCCATGCCGGTGCCCAGCAGCTCGGCAAGCTGGCGTGCGAAATGCGTCTTGCCGACGCCTGGCGGGCCCAGCAGCAGCAGCGGCGTGATCTCCAGCGCGTCGGTGGTGTCGTTGCACAGGGCGATCTGGCGCTTCACGTCGTTCAGCACCTCGTGGAAGTTGGGCAGCTCGTCGTACAGCGCGTCCATGACCGGCAGGCCAGAAGGCTTGACCTGGAAGCGCTGCTCGCCCTTTTCCAGCATGCGCTCGTAGGTGGCACGCAGCGACTCATGCTCCTTGGGCGGCAGCTTGTCCAAGCGCCGGCTGACGTCCTCGGCGCGGTAGATGCTGCGCATCCGGGCCACGGGGATGCGCGGCGCGACATAGGTAATGGCGGTACTGCTCATGGAACTCCTCCAGCTTGCAGCCCCATTCAAGCAAAAACTGCGCCCCACGTGTACATCGGGGAATTCCCGTTTCGTGCGCCAGATCACGTCGTGACATGGCGTGGGCAGCGCCAGCTTTAGGGGCTGGCGAAGCCGGTAGGGGGGCTACCGGACCCAGGTGTTGAGCTGAATGATCGGCAGCAGCACCGCCAGCACGATCAGCAGCACCACCGCGCCCATGGCGACGATCAGCAGCGGCTCCAGCAGTGTCGCCGCGGCCATGGAGCGGCGCTGCACCTCGGTGCCCAGTTGGCGCGCGGCGCGGCCCAGCATCTCGGGGAGTTCGCCGGTCTGCTCGCCCAGGCGCGCGAACATGGCCAGGATGCCCGGGAAGCGCTTCTTGCCCGCCAGCGCCGCACCCAGCGGCGCACCCTCACGCACCTGCACCAGCGCGTCCAGCGCGTCGGCCTGCATGGCGCGGTTGGACAGCGTCTCGGCCGCGGCCTGCAAGGCCTTCAGGATGGGCACGCCCGCACCGGCGAGCATGGCCAGCGTGCCGGCGAAGCGCGCCGCGTTGTAGCCGCGCGCCAGCCGCCCGATCAGCGGCACTTCCAGCAGGCCGGCGTCAAAGCGTCGCCGGAAGGCCGGGGCCTTGAGCGCCTGACGCAACAGCAGCCCCGCCGCCACCACGCCGCCCAGCATGGCCCAGCCCCAGGCGCGCACGAAGTCGCTGACGGCCAGCATTGCCACCGTCAGCGCCGGCAGCGCACGCTTGGAGCTGGTGAAGACGGTGGCAATCTGCGGCACCACGTAGGTGACCAGGAAGATGACGATGAGCACCGAGATGGCCGACACGATGGCCGGATAGGCCATGGCGCCCACCAGCTTGGCCTTCAGGTCCTGGCGCTCCTCCAGGTCGTCGGCCAGCTTCTCCAGCACGCTGCCCAGTGCGCCGCTCTGCTCGCCGGCGGCGACCACGGCGCGGTAGACCTCGTCGAATTCGCGCGGCGCCGTGGCCAGCGCGCGCGCGAAGGCCGAGCCGGCGTTGACCTCGGCCTTGAGCTGGCTGATCAGCTCGCGCTGCCTGGCGTCCTCGCTCTCGTCGGCCAGCGCGGTCAGCGCCCGCTCGATGGGCAGGCCCGAACCCACCAGCCCGGCCAGCTGGCGCGTCCAGACGGCCAGCGCGGTCGCATTGAACACGCGGCGCACGAAGCGGCCGCCTTCCTGCGCGCCATGCTGCTGCACGGGTTCGATGGACAGCGGCGTCAGGCCCTGTGCGCGCACCGCGGCGCGGGCCGCGCGCGGGTTGTCGGCCTCGATCAGGCCGCTGCTTTTGCGGCCGGTGTCGGAGAGGGCTTCGTACTTGTAGGCCGGCATGTCAGCCTTCGCGGGTGACGCGAAGCACTTCCTCTAGCGACGTGATCCCGGCCTGGATCAGCCGCTCGCCGTCCTCGCGCATGGAGCGCAGGCCGTTGGCAACGGCCGCCGCCTGCAGCTGACTCTCGGGCGCGCGGTTGTGGATGAGGCTGCGCACGGCTTCGTCGGCCACCATCAGTTCGTAGACGCCGGTGCGGCCCTTGTAGCCGCTGTGGCCGCAGGCCTCGCAGCCCACCGGATGCCAGCGACCATGGTCGTCCTGGCGCTTGCACACCGGGCACAACCGCCGCACCAGGCGCTGGGCCAGCACGCCCAGCAGCGATGAGGACAACAGGAAGGGCTCGACGCCCATGTCGGTCAGCCGCGTGACGGCGCTGGGCGCGTCGTTGGTGTGCAGCGTGGCCAGCACCAGGTGGCCCGTCAGCGACGCCTGGATGGCGATCTGCGCGGTTTCGTAATCGCGGATCTCGCCGATCATGATGACGTCCGGGTCCTGGCGCAGGATGGCGCGCAGCGCCTTGGCAAACGTCAGGTCGATCTTGGCGTTGACCTGGGTTTGGCCGATGCCCGGCAGCTCGTACTCGATCGGGTCTTCCACCGTCAGCACATTGGTGGTGCTGGTGTCGATGGTCTGCAGCGACGCATACAGCGAGGTCGTTTTGCCCGAGCCGGTGGGCCCCGTGACCAGCACGATGCCGTGCGGCTGCTGCACCAGGCGCTTGAACGCGGCCAGCACGGCGCCGTCCATGCCCAGGCCTTCGAGGGTGAACTTGGATTCGCTCTTGTCCAGCAGGCGCAGCACGGCGCGCTCGCCGTGGGCGCTGGGCAGCGTGGACACGCGCACGTCGATGGCGCGGCCGCCGATGCGCAGCGAGATGCGGCCGTCCTGCGGCAGGCGCTTCTCGGCGATGTCCAGCTCGGCCATGATCTTCAGCCGCGAGATCAGCGCCGCGTGCAGGCCGCGGTTGGGCTGCACCACCTCGCGCAGCGTGCCGTCGACGCGGAAGCGCACCGACGACGCTCTCTCGTAGGGCTCGATGTGAATGTCGCTCGCGCCGTCCTTGGCCGCCTGCGTCAGCAGCGCGTTGAGCATGCGGATGATGGGCGCATCGTTGGCGGCCTCCAGCAGGTCTTCCACAGCGGGCAGGTCCTGCATCATGCGCGACAGGTCCACCGCGCTTTCAACCTCGCCGACGACCACCGCGGCGCTGCTCTCGCTGCCCGCATAGGCGGCGTTGATGCGCTCGGCCAGCGACGCGGACGCCTCGGACTCCAGGCGATCCACCGCATACACGCGCTGCACCTCCGACAGCGTGGCCCAGCCGACCTCGGGCGAGGCCCACAGCGTCAGCGTGTTGCCGTCGTCCTCCAGCAATACGCGGTGGGCCTTGGCAAAGGCATAGGGCAGGGGATGGCGGATGGCAGCCATGCGCGCGGCCTCAGGGCTGCGAGCCTGGTTGAGCGGCCGGCGCCTTCGCATCCGGCAGCACCGGCGCGCCGGTGTCGGGCAGCAGCAGGTGCTTCTGCGGCTGGCCGGCCTGCTGGATGGCCCGGATGCTTTCGTAGCGGTCCAGGCTGAGCTGATTCGTGCTGTCCGCATTGCGCATGACCACCGGGCGCAGGAACACCATCAGGTTGGTCTTCACGCGCTTGCGGCTCTTGCTGCCGAACAGGTTGCCCAGCACCGGGATCTTGGAGAGGCCCGGCACGCCGTCCTCAGCGTCGGCGTATTCGTCCTTGAGCAGGCCGCCCAGCACGATGATGTCGCCGTCGTCGACCACCACGCTGGTCTCGATCGCGCTCTTGTCCAGCGTCGGGCCGTTGGAGCCCTGGGCCGTGACGGTGGAGTTCTCCTGGTAGACCTGCATGCGGATCGCGCCGCCCTCGCCGATCTGGCTCTTGATCTTCAGCGTCAGGCCCACGTCGCGGCGGTCCACGGTCTGGAAGGGGTTGACCGTGCCGCCGGTGCTGGAGCCGGTGTTGGCATAAGAGCCCGTCACGAAGGGCACGTTCTGGCCGATGACGATGCGCGCTTCCTCGTTGTCCAGCGACACCAGGTTGGGTGTGGACAGCACATTGGCGCCGCTCTGGTTCTCGAAGAAGTTGGCCACCGCGCCCAGCGTGTAGTAGTTGCTGAACTTCTTCAGCACGCCGATGTTCAGGCCCTGCGGCGCCGTGCTGTTGGCGAGCGCGCTGGTCACGCCCGAGCTGCCGTTGATGACGGCGCCGGTGGCGTTGATGATGTTGGACAGCCCGGTGCCGAAGTTGGTGCCTGCGCCGATGATGCGGGCGTCCCCCTTGTCGCCGAAGATGTTTTGCCACTGCACGCCGAACTGCGCGGCCTTGCTGTTGTCGATCTTGACGATCATCGATTCGACATAGACCTGGGCGCGCCGCGCGTCCAACTGCTCGATGACCGCGCGCACCTGGCGGTACAGCGGCTCGGGCGCCGTGATGATCAGCGAGTTGGTGGCCGGGTCGGCCTGCACGAAGCCGCCGGTGGACGGCCCGGCCGAGGCCGCAAGAGGGGCGGTCGCGGCGGCCGAGATGCCGGCGCTGCTGGTGTTGCCGGCGGCCACGCCGCTGTTGGTCTGCGCCGTGGTGTTGCTGCCCGTCAGCACGCCGCTGTTGCCGCTGAACCCGCCGCTGCCGGTCGTGCTGCCGCTGCTCGACGACGCGCCCGCGCCGAACGCGGCGCGCAGCACGGCGGCGAGCTTCACCGCATCGGCGTTCTTCAGGTAGACCACGCGGATGTTGCTGCCGCCGTCGGGGCTGGGCTGGTCCAGCTTGTCGACCATGGAGCGCACGGCCGCCAGCCGCGCGGGGTTGCTGGCGCGCAGGATCAGCCCGTTGGCACGCGGGTCCACCAGCACGCTGACGGCGCCGCTGTTCTGGCCCGGCACCACCTGGCCTGCGGCCTGGCCACCGTCGGCGAGCTTTTGCACCAGCGGCGCCAGGTCGGCCGCGACCGCATGCTTGAGCGGCACGATCTCGATGTCGCTGGTGCCGGGCGTGTCCATCGCCGCGATGATCTTGGCGATGCGTTGCAGGTTGTCCGCGTAGTCGGTGATGACCAGGCTGTTGTTGCCCGGGTTGGCGTTGATGGTGTTGTTGGGGCTGATCAGCGGGCGCAGCACGGCCACCAGGTTGTTGGCGTTCTCGTGCTGGATGCGGAAGATCTGCGT
>JBKBOJ010000083.1:0-11942 GCA_046294815.1 Roseateles sp.
GATTGACCCGCCGCCGCAGCGTCGAGGTCTGCAGCCGCCCGGCGCCCAAGTTGAACGTGAAGTCGACGATGGCTGCCAGCCGCCCCTCCGGCTCGGTCGCCAGCACCGGGCAGTAGCGCAGGGTCGCCGTCAGTGCCGTCTGTAGATCGTGTGCCAGATAGACCTCCGCTTCGGCTTCAGAGATCGGTGGATGATTTGGATCGCACAGGTGGCCGTACCCAATCGTCCAGAACCCTGCCGGGCAGATGTAGGGAACGGCAGCGGTCTCCACTCCGCGCTTGACCTTGCGCTCGAATCCCTCAAAGCGCTTGGCCAGCTCAATAGCCGCTTTTGGTACCTCAATCACGGCCGCACCCGATCAAACACCCTACCCAAAAACCAGAAGTTCAACACCCCGGCCCACAGCGCCTGATCGGCGTCGGTCCACGCGTGGAGGACCGCGGCGCCCCAGTCGCTGTCGCCGTTGATCGCGCCCACGAACGCTGCGGTCTTGGCGGCGCAGTACAGGGCCATGAACCAGTAGGTGATCACCGGGCGGACGCTGCTTGAGAGCGCATCGGCCCAGCGAACGCGGGACCGCTGGCCTTGGGCGGCGACCGCCTCCCGCAAGGCCTCGATGGCCCCGGTGTTCCATGCTGCGTCCGCTCCCGCGCCGATCTCGGCCATGCGCTGGGCGCCGCGCAGCTTCTCGAATTCCAACGCCTTGTCCTGCATCGCCAGCTCGTGGCTGCGCTCGCCTTTGCGGTCCAGCCACTTCAGGATCTCGGGTGCCAGACGGAAGGCCCCGCCGAGGAGCCCACCGAGCAAGGTCTCGATCATTGGCTGCCTCCCATGAGCTTCAACTTGATGGCGGCGCCCACCAGCAGCGCGGCCAGGATGCCGGTCGTGATGACCTTGACGGCGGTCTGCCAGGCGGTGCGGCGCGCATCGCGCCATGCATCGAGCAGGTCGCGCAGCTCGCGGATGTCCTTGGCGGCACGGCCGTTTTCGAGGCCCAGGTGCGCAAGGATTCGCTCAGCACCCCGCTCGGCGGCGCGGTCGAGCAGCTCGTCGAAGTCCTCGCGGCGCAAGAGGAGCATGTTCTCCACGAGCGCAGGCGGTTGGTTCGGTTCGGTCATGGCAGGTCTCCAAACAACGAAGTTGCGGCGTAGGCTCATGTGGCGCAGCCACGTGATGCCGAAGCCAAAAGCGAAACCCGCCTGATGCGCGTCGCACCAAGGCGGGTTCAGTGGGTTGCGGCGGGATAGCGATCAGACGGCGATGCCCGCGCTCCACCCGGTGAGCTTGAAGACGGCGAGCTTGGCCTCGTCCTCGATGTAGGCGAGCCAGCCGACCTGAGGCGCGTGGTACTCCCAGCTGCCAGCGATGCGCACGGCGATCTGGTCCGTCTTGCCGGCCCAGGCGCCGGTGGCACCGGCCGGCACGATGTAGCGATCGCCGTCGGTGGGGCTGGCGGGCGGCGCGGTCGTGCTGCGGCTCGTCACCGACAGGCCCACGACGGCGCCCAGGCGCTTCAGGTTCGCGTCCATCTCGGTGTGCCAGCCGGATTCGCCCAGCGTCCAGCCGTAGGCAAGGCCCAGGTTCGGATCGGTCGATGGCATGGTCTATCTCCAGGGGTTCGTGGCTTGGTCGATCGTTTGCCGGATACGTCGCACGACAGCCGGGTCTGCGGTGCGATGAACTTGCCGTGGGTGCTGCCGCCAGCGCCGGCCGACGATGGGCAGGTGCAGCACGCCACCGCGCTGGGCCACCAGCCGGGTCAACAGCCAGTCGGCCATGGGGTGGATGTCGGTGGTGGCCGCGAGCACGGCCTCGACCGCCGCGCGGCGCATCACGATCAGGCCGTGCACATGGCTGGCCGAGTGGACGTGCTGGAAGGCGCTGTAGGCGAGCCGGCGCACGCCGACGTCTCGGCCTTGCTCGTCCATCAGCGCCTCGTCGGTGTAAGCCAGCACCGCCTGCGGGCAAGCCTCGAGCGCATCGGCCAGCGGCGCGAAGGCGCTGGCTTCATAGAGATCATCGGGATCGACGAAGGACGCCAGCGGCAAGCTGCCCTGCGTGTAGCCCGCCGCGCGCGCCTGGCCGATCCGGCCGGGAAGGCCCGGCAGCACGTGCAGCCGGATCGGCGCGCCTTCGAGGCTTGCGATGCAGGCCTCGCGCCATTCGGCCGGCTCGTCGAGCGTGAGCAGGTGCACGTCGATGCGCGGCCGCTCACTCATGTCGATGATCGATTCCATCACACCCCACCCCAGTACTGGCCCCAGCGCAGGCCGTAGCCGGCGCGCTCGACGGCTACGGCCTGCGCCTGCCAGCTCGTGAGCCCGTCGCGCTCGGCTTCGATCTCGACGGTGATGCGATCACCTGCCGCGCCGGCGTCCGCGGCGGCGCTCGCCATATCCCAAGTCCAGCCGTTGCCAGTAAGGCCGGATCCGGTGCGCACCAGCACGCCGTCGCGGTCGCGGATGCGCACGGTGTAGGTGGTGCCTGACTCGGGGCCGATGTCGCCCTCGTCTTGCTTCACGAGGTAGGCGGTCTGCTGGGTGCGGTCGCGGTGTGCCCAGGTCAGGATCAGGTCGCCGGCCACGACGGCGGGCTCGCGCTGGCCGTTGATGCGGACGCGCCCCGGCGGATAAGGCCGCGCCTGCCGGCCGCTGAGCAGCAGCGGCTGGCCGTTGGCGGCGAGCACGGCTGCGCCCTGCTCGGTCGATGTGCGCGGGAGGGCAGCGACGAACACCGACTCGCCCGGGGCGCGCTCGATGGTCTCTGCGGTCAGCCACTCGCCGACCCCAATCAGCCGGGTGCCAGCAGCGTGCGCTTTGGGCGTGGTATCGAGCACGCCGCGAGCGAGATTCACTGTGCCCGCGCCGGTGTCGAAGGCGAGGATGGCCACCGCCTCGCGGATCTGGCCCGCCGCATCGACCAGGTAGGCGTAATCACCCACCGCGAGCCGCTCGGGGCTTGCCAGCGCCGTCACCGGCACCGCGAGCGCATCGGCCTCACTCGCTGGCAAGGCGGCGTCGAGCCGCAGCAAGGGCGCGTAGTCTTCGCTGGCCACGGCCTCCAGGCTGGCGCTAGAGGCGCCGGTGGCCAACTGCCAGTTCAGCTGCCCTTGCCCGCCGGCTGCCGTCAGCGCCCCGACGTAGGTGTCGGTGTCGGTGAGGTAGTCGAGATCGGCCCGACTCAGGCGCCGCGCGAGTTCCCAGTACGGCACTTCGACCGCCAGCACCAGCGCCGGCGGCAGGGGCGCAAGCGGCGGCTCCTCGATGGGCGGCGGCGGGGGCGAGAGCACGGTGTCGCCCATGCTGAAGACGTCCTCCACCGCCTCGATGCGCCACTCGGCCGCGCCCAGTGCGCCGGTGTCGATGCCGGTGACGCGCGCGACCATGCGCTCGATGCCGAGACGCGGCCAGTGGAGCCGGAACACATCGCCCGGCAGGGGCGGGCGCGCCAGAGCAGCGGGGGCGATGGTGAGCGTCATGCGCGCCAGCGGCGAGCCCAGCGCGCGCAGGTCGCGCAAGGCGAGCCTGGCGGCCAGCGGCCCGTGGTTCACGCCCGGATAGTCGCGCCGCTGGTTGATCACGCCGCCTTGCAGCTGGATGGCCGCGAGGTTTTGCACCGAGACGGTGGCCTCCTTGCCCGTGGCCCAGTCGGTGTAGACCACGGTGATCTCGTTGGGGAGTTCCCCCCACTGGGCGCGCTCGAAGCGCTCCATGCGCACGATCTCATCAGGCCCGAGCACGGGCAGCCCGTCGATCCAGTAATCGTCGCGCAGCAGTTTCAGCTCGAAGAGGCCCGTTTCGGGGTCGAGGTAGAGGACGCCGCCGATGTGGTCGAGCACCTGGGCGATGAAGGCTTCGATCGGCTGCTGGCGGGTCCACAGCAGGTTCAGCCCAAAACCTTCGCTGGACAGGGCCCAGGCCGCGCTCCAAAAGCTCGATCCGATGGCGCTCGCTGGATAGCCCATGCCCCAGTGCGGGTCGGTCAGGCACTGCACCAGGATGTGCGCCGGGTTCATGCCGACGGTCACGTAGGACCCGGTATCGGCATCCCAGCTTCGCACTTCGGCTTCCCATTGCATCCAGGGCTCGCCGTGCCAGCCTTCCATGAAGCGCCGCACCCGCACTGCCCAAGGCTTGAGGTAGGGGTTGTTGGCGGCGAACAGGATCTTGCGCGCCACCAAGGACAGTACGCCACGGAAGGCCGGGATGGCCGCGCCCAGGCGGCTCATCAGGTAGTCGTTGCGGCCCTGGGTGGCCTCGCCGCCCATCACGTCGATCTCGCCGACCACGCCGCCTTCGCGCTCGTCGCCGCCAAAGAGCGTCGGCTTGTCGATCGACAGGCGCCCGAGCCCGTGGCCGGCCGGCAGCGGCGCGCGGCTGGCGTCTCCCCAGGCGGTGCGCTCGCCGATCTGGATTTCCTGCACCACGTCCACCGGCCCCTGGCACAGCACCAGGTGCATCCCGATGCGGTAGCGGTAGCCGACGGTCTGCGATTTGCTGCGGCCGCCCATCAGGCACGCTCCTCTTGCTTCGCTTGCTGCCGGGCGTGCTCGACCACCCGCCGCGCCATCGCATCGCCCGTGGCCAGCAGCATCTCCGCAGCGATGCCCTCGCGCAGAAAGGCCCGGAAGTCCAGGCCCTGGCGCGCGAACCAGGTCCGGGTGCCGGGCACGCACAGGCCGGCGGCGCGCACATGGTCGATGGTGATGGTCAGGGGCTCGGTCATTTCTTGCCGCCTTTCTTCTTGATCGGCTCGGCTTCCAGGTCGCCGTACCAGACGACGTTGGCGCCCCGGATGAGCACAGAGCCGAAGACGACGGGAATGGGCCGGCCTTCTTCTGCGGTGGGGGCATCGACGTCGGAGAGCGATGCCGGCTTGGGTTCGGGTGGTTTCGGGGCGAGCGCGACCGAGACCAGCGCCGCCACCACGATGACGACGAGGTACCACATGGCGATGCTTCTCAGGGGTCAGAACACGCCCGTCGCAAACGGGTTCTTGCTCGGGATGGCGGGGAAGCCGCCGTAGTTGGCGAGGTTGTTGAAACGCGCCTGGCAGGTGGCCGTGGTGTGGTCGCAGCCAGCCACGAGCACGATCTCGGTGCCGGCCTCGAGGGCCACCGGGTAGAGCAATTCGACGTTGCCACTGTCGTCGGCAACGATCATGTGGCGGGCACCGTCCGGCATCTGCAGCCAGCCGCCGGCGAGCATTCCGAACACGGCGGCAGGTGTGCCGCCTTCGAGTTGGACGCGGCGGCCATCGACGCCGCTGACCACGGCACTCGCAGAAATCGGTGTCGCCCCGCAGGCCGCCGAATACAGCACGTGCGAGCAGGCGCGGCTGTAGAGCCGTCGCAGGCCAATGCGTTTGAGACTCACCTGCGCCGACTCGCAGCGGATGCGGGCCTGATCGTCGCTGACCTCCACGCCCAGCACCCGGCCCATCCAGCGCACGGTAAGGGCGATGCCGCTGGTGTGGATGCGCGCCGTGATCAACCGCACCGCGGTGGCCTCGCCGGTGATGGCCGCCTGCAACAGATGGCGCACCAAGGCGTGGTCGGGTGGCAGCCGCAGTTCCAGCGCCGACTTGGCTGCCTCGGCACCCAGCGCCAGCGCGTTGCGCTCGAGAGGCAGGCTCTTGTAGAGGGTGCCATCCAGATCGACGTCGAATTCGTGCGGCGTCAGATGAAACTGCGCGCTGTCGCTCTCGAAAGCGTAGAGCTCGGCTTCGGAAAGTGTCGTTTCGCTCATGGTCAGTACCCGACGTAGACGACGCGGTCATTGCCGCGCGGCTCGGGCAGCTGGCGCGCGGTGATGGGAATCTCAACCAGCGTGGGCGTATGCCAGTACAGCTCGACGGCATCGTGGTCGAGGCGGCAGCGGGTAAGGCGCAGGACGCGGCTGCCCGCAGGCACCGGCGCATCGAGCCCCGAGCGCAGCACCAGCACGCCGCTCTGGTCGCGGTGGCAGGTCGCGGTGAGCGCGTGCTGCCGGCTGCCGTCCGGATGCAGGATCAGGCAGGCGGCGGGGCGGTGCCAGAAGGCGGAGGCGTCCTCGCCCGTCACCCGCAAAAAGCCGTCTTCCGGGTCGGCTTCGGCGCTCACCCAAAGGATCGGGGATAGGCCATCGGGCAGCCAGAAGGCGCCCAGGCGGCCCTGGACCCGCTCCAGGCGCGAGCGCCAGCGCTCGATCTCCAGCGGCGTGCTGACCAGATAGCGGCGCTGGTAGGTCGTCGCCGGCCACGGATCGTCGCGGCGCACCCAGGGGTCGGCGCTTGAGAGGTCTTGCCGGGTGACCAGCGCTTGCGCGCTGACCGACGGATCCTCGCGCCAGTTGCCGTCCGTCCACACCGGCAGGCCGTCGAGCACCGGATCGTCGAGCAGGTCCATCTCCGGCAGGGGCGCGGGCGCGAGGCTCGCGGTCACGCGTCCGCCTGCTGCGCCCGGCACCCACTGGGCGAAGTCCGCCGCCTCGCTGGCCATGCCCCACGCCAGCGGCATGACCGCAGCCCCGGCAGGCGCTGCGCGCGCCAAGGGCTCGGCGAGCCACAGCCGGTTCGCTTCCACCAGCGACAGCCGCGCGGTCTGCCAGCCATCGGCGGCGAGGATCAGGACCCAGCGCTCATCCCCATCCCAGCCCCGCAGCCCATCGAAGCCCAGCCGCACGTCGGCTGCCAGCGGCACGAACGGCTCTGCCTGCACCGGGGTCACGGCCAGCGCCAGCGACCCTGCCTCAGCGGCTTCGGTCAGGTGCGCGGCGTGCTGCGGCAGCGGCCACAGCGCTTCTTGCCCGAGATGATCGGCCAGCCAGTCGGCCACCAGTGCATCGGTGGGCCGGCCGTGGCCCACGGCGTAGGTGAGCAAGCGCCGGGGTACGCGGCGCAGCCCTTGGCGGGCTTCGTTGCCGCTGGCCGTCCGCGTGACGCTGGTCTGCCACTCCAAGCGTTCGACGAGCGGCTCGGCCCAGTCGTGGCCGAAGGCGAACACCCCGCGCGGGGCATCGGGCCACGGCGCATCGCCGAGGGCCTCCATGCCGGTGGCGACGATGCCGGCAGCAGCCGTGTCCCGGCGCAGCACCTCGACCAGCAACGCGGGGGCCTCGATGGGCGCCCAGGGGGCTGCCAGCGATTCCGCCAGCAGGCCAGCTGCCGAATCGGGCGGCCAGGGGGATGTCGCCGCCTCCGGCGTGAGCAGGGCCGCGCCTGCACCAAAGCTGGCCTGCGACAAGACTTCCGCGCGCAGCGCAGGCAGGCTCGCGGCAGGTATTGGGCCGCTGCTGGCCTCCGCGACGTGCTCGGCGACGATGCGATCCGTCATGCCGACTCCACGCCGAACTCAGCGGCATTGAAGGCCGCTTCGGTCCATGGGACGTTGCCGCTCGGGTTGCGCTCAAACAGCGCCGTGTGCCAGGCCAGTTGCTCTTGCAGCACGAGGTCGGCGCTCACCGCGGTCTGCGCGCCGCTCACTACCAGCCCCCTGACCTTGCCCAGCCCCGCATCGGTCTTGCGGGCGAGCATCGTCACCTGCACGCCATGAATGGCGGGGGTGGCCATCGCCGGCAGCGGGGCGATGTCAAAGGTCTGGCGCAAGCCGGCGGCGTTGGCGCGGATACTGCTCGCCTCATCGACGTCGCTGACCGATTGCCAAGCTGACGCGGCGCCTTCGACCGTCCACTGGTTGAGGCTGCCGTCGGCCTGGGCGGCAAGCGCATCCACCCGCACATCGCCCAAGAAGGTGTTGTTGATCGTGCCCGAGGTGTCGGCAAGGTAGAGGTCGTCCACGTCCAGCGTGACCGGACAAGGCTCGCCCGGAACGGCGCCGATGAAGGCGGTGAGAAGCTGAGCGCCGCCTTGCAGCGTGTTCTGGGCGGTGAGCTGGATGGCAATCATCCCGTTGACCCGCACGCTCAACACACCGTTGCTCGTGCCTTGTGTGACCTGCAGCTCGACGTAGTGCCAGCCGCGCGCCGGCGCGGTGGCGATCGAGGTCGAGAGCAACTGCTCGTAGCCGGACTGCCCGCGGTAGAGCTTGAGCCGCCCGTCCTCGCCGATTTTGACGAGGTGCGCCACCTGCGCATTCGCATCGCGCACGCCCAGCAGCACGGGTTCTGCACCCGTGTTCTCGAAGGGCGCCACGCGAATCGCCGCGCCTACGATGAGGCTGGTGCGGGTGGCTTCCAGGTTCTTGACGTAGCCGCCGCCCGAGCCCGCTGGCAAACGCAGGGCGTAGGAGGATGGGCGACGGCCATTGATCCGGGTGGCCTGCGGCGACAGGTACGCCGCCTTGCCGCGCGCCAGCCACGGATCGCCGAAGGTATCCAGCGCCTGCGGATCGTAGTGGTCGAAGCCGTCGATGAAGAGCAAGGCCATGGCTATCCCTGGAGCGCCGCGCGCACCGCGCGCGCGTTGCGCCCGATGATGTTGAGGATCACCCGCTCGCCGGCGGGGGTCTGCAGGTGGTCGTGGGTGACGCCCGGGTCGATGGCGTTGACGATGCGCACGGCCTGGCTCACCGGCGGCGCGGCCGGCTGCACCTGGACCAGGGGCACGAGCCCCCCGGCGGCGAAGGCCAGACGCCGCCCGTCCCACACCGGCGGGGCGGACAAATCGTTGAGGGCATCGAGGAAGGCCACGCCGACACGCCGGACCGCCGCCGCACGCACCACGTATTCGCCGGCCGACAGCCGCGCCGGGATCGAATCCGAGGTCGCCGTGCCGGGACCCGTGACGAAGCCGCCGGCCGCGAACTTCTTGATCCCGCCCAGCAAGGCCATCACGGCGGCCACCATCGCGACCATCGCGGCGATGGCGAGCGCCGGCCCGGCGATGGGGATGGAGGCCTGCGAGGCCGCCGCGCCCGCGCCGGCCTGGGCCGCGTCCATCGACACCTTGGCGGTGGTCTCGGCGGACTTCTGCGCCACCGACTGGGCGGCCGCCGCTTGCTCGATCGCCTGCTCCTGCTGGAGGAAGCCGAGCTTCAGCGCGAGCATCCGCGCCTGCATCGCCACCCACTGCTGGAAGGGCTGGATCACCATCTGCTGCAGGAAGGCGTCGGCCACTTGGCGGAACAGGTTCGACAGCGCCTCGCGGAAGCTTTGCGCGCCGGTGACCATGCCCTGCAGGGCGTTGCCGAAGCCTTCGCCGATGCGGTTCCACAGCGGCGCGAGTTCGTCGGCGACCAGCCGCGTGCGCTCCAGTTCGTTGCGCCAGGCGGCCACGCGATTGACCGCCTCCGGTCCGATCGCCTGCGCGGCCTGCTGCATCGCGGGCAGCAGGCGCTGCATCTCGGCCGCAGATTGCTGCTGCAAGGCGACGATCTGCCTGCGCGCCTGGGCTTCGGTGAGCAGCCCGGCCTGCTGCTGGATCTGGATCGCCTCCTGGGCATTGCGCAGCCGCTCGGTGACGAGCCGCCACTCCTGTTCCAGCCGGGCGAGGTTGGCCTGGGCGGCCTTCACGTCGATGAGCCGGTCGATCAGCGCCACGCCCGCGGCGTCGTTCTCGGCCGCCAGGCGTGCGCGAAGATCCCGGACGCTGCGCTCGATCGCGGCGCGCCGGTCTTCCGCCGTGTCGGTGCCGGTGAGCTGGGCGAGTTCCTCGCGCGCCTGGGCCAGGGCCTCGGCCAGTTCCCGCTCGGCCCGGGCGGCGGCGCGGGCGTTGGCGACCTCGATGTCGGCGCGGCGGTCGTTGAGGACGATGAGGTCGGCCTCGAGCTTGGCCGCCTCGGCCTTGGCGCGCAGGCGGTCCGATTCTGATGCGCGCGGGTTGGTCGCGACGGCTTGGCTAGCTGCGAGTGCCAGCCGGCGACGGGCGATCTCGGCGTCGAGTTCGCGCTGCTCCAGCGCAGTCTTGCGGCCGTGGTAGTCGCGCACCGACAGCAGCCGGTCTTCCAGTGCTTGATCGAGCGCGCGCTGTTGGCGCTCGAGGCCGTCTTTGAGCAGGGCGAACTCGGCGTCCATCTGCGCCTTGCGCAGGGCCGCCAGGGCGCTGGCGGCCTCGCGGGCCTGGCCCGGAGCCGTGAGCCGTTGCAGCAGCGCCGGGTCGGCCTGGATGCGCGGCGCCTGGACCTCGATGGGCTTGGGGTCGAACAGGCTGTCCCGGAACTCGGCCAACTCGTCCAGACGCCGCACGAGGCTGCCCTTGAGTTCGGCGATGATGGCCTTGGCCCCGGCGGTGTTGCCGCGCAGGGCCTCGACCGCCGCCGCGACACCAGCGCCGATCGCCTCGCCGAGTGCGACGAAGGCCTTGCCGACCGTGGCGGCACCCAGCGCCAGGGTCTTGAGCACCAGCACCACGCCGTCCAGGATCGCGCGCAGCGTGCCGCCCTGCTTGGCCGACTCGACCATGCCGCCGGCCATCTCGTTCAGGGCCGGCAGGAAGGCCTCGATCACCCGGTTGGCCAGACTCGTCGCAGCCAGCCGCAGCTTGGCCAGCGAGTCGTTGAACACCTCGGCCTGCGCCGCGGTGTCGCCGCCGATCTGCACGCCGAGCGCTTCCATCTCGCCGGTCAATGCCGCGATGCCTTCGCGTCCCTGGTTCAGGAAGGGGATGAGCTCCGCGCCGCTCTTGCCGAAGAGCTGCACCGCCAGCGCCGACTTCTGCGCCCCGTCGGGCATGGCCTGGAAACGGTCGGCCAGATCGAGCAGCACCGCATCGGTCGCGCGCAGCGTGCCGTCCTGGTTCTTGAACTCCACGCCCAGCGCTTTGAGGCGCCGGGCGGACTCCTCCGAGCCCGTGGCCGCCTCGAACATCGTGGTGGCGAGCTTCTTGAGCCCGGTCTCGAAGGTCTGCGCCGAGACCCCGGACAGTTCCGCCGCCGGCACCAGGGTGGACAGAGCCTCCACCGTGATGCCCACCCGCTGCGAGAGCTTGTTCAGCGCATCGGCCGACTCCAGCGCCGACCTGACCATCGCCGCCAAGCCCGCCGCCGACAACGCGACGCCGAGCCCGGCGAGCACGCCGTTGACCCGGCGTGCGGCGTCGGCCAGGCCGCCGAGGTTGCGCTGGATCGAGCCGAAGGCCGCGCGCGTCTCGTCGACGGCGCGGATGAGGATTTGGGCGCGGGCGGTCATGGTTCTGGACGGGTGTCTGGGTCACGCCTTCGAGCCCTTGCGGGCTGGGCGGTCGATGTCCTGGCCGAGGGGTTGGGGATGTGGTGCAATGCAGCCATGTCTGAGCTGACCCTTCGCGACCTGCCTGATGCCGTGCTGAGTGCCCTGCGCCGGCGCGCGGCACGGCGCGGGCGCAGCCTCGAAGACGAGGCACGCGCGATCGTGGAAGCAGCCGTCCGAGTCGAAGACTCCCCGTCGCTGGGTTCACTCCTGATCGATGTCGGCCGAGACTTGCGGCTCACCGATGAGGAGGTGGCGCTGCTTCATCAGCGGGACCGATCCCTGCCTCGTGTGGTGACCTTGGAATGAAGACGACCCGCGTCAGCAACGAGAAAGAGCATCCCGACCGGTCGGAACGAGAGCCGATGGCGTCGCAGGCGGATCATGTCCGTGTTCAGCCCGATGCGATGCGGTTTTCGGCGGAAGATCAGGCGCGTATCGCCCACGCCCTGTCATCACCGCCTGCGCCCAACGCAGCGCTGCGACGTGCCTTCGAACGTCGCCGCGCCTTGATGCAAACGGGCACTTCGCATAACCCCATTTCCGAAGGCTGAACCGGCATGAGGGCGCTCGCGTCGTTCAGTTCGGGGTTCTCGGTGCCGCTCAGGCCCCGTCATCGCAGCCTTGGCGGGCGCCCGAGGCCCTGCAAAACGGCGTTTGCAGGCTGCAGCGGGCGCACCTCTGCCTTCATCGCGCCCACTCGCACGGGTCATGGCGCGCCAGCCAGACCAGCCGCTTGGCGTTGTACGCCGCGCACTTCAGCAGGATCGCCAGTTCGTTTCTCGCCAGCGTCATCGCCCGCACGCACTTGCCGCCCAACTGCTCGAGGCCGGCGAACAC
>JBKBOJ010000084.1:0-11727 GCA_046294815.1 Roseateles sp.
CGCACTGCCCAGCCTGGCCTTGGCTGCGCGGCTGCGCGCCGACGGCGCGGCGCAATGGCAGCTGGCGCACGGGCAGCTCGCTGCCGGGGCGCGCCGCTGGCCGGTGGACGCGCAGGGCCGGCTGCGGCTGCGCCTGCCGGGTGTGGCCCACGGCGGTGGCAGCACGCTGCCGCGCCTGTCCTGGCAGCGCTTGATGCGTGCGGCCCTGGGCGAGGCGCACGACCCCGAGCTGGCGCGCCAGCTGGCCGGGCGCAGCGTGTTCGTCGGCAGCAGCGCCTTCTTCGCGGACGCGGTCATGACGCCACAAGGCCGGCTCTCCGGCACCGCGCTGAACGCGGCGGTGTTCGACGCGCTGGGCGCAAACCCGCCACCGCTGCTGCATGACCGCGGCCCGGCCGTGTGGGCACTGAACGCGGCGCTGCTGCTGTGCGGCGCGCTGCCGCTGCTGCTGCGCCGCCAGCCGCTGGCGGCCGCACTGGCCGTGGTCGCCATGGCGCTGGTGGCCTGGGGCGCGGCAGCGGTGGGCCTGTTGGCCACGCCGGCGCCGGCGCTTTACCTGCTCGGCCTGGCGTTGCTGCTGGGTGCCGTGGAGCGCGGGCGTCAGGCCCGCGAGCGCGAGCGCGAGCTGACCCGCCAGCGCGAACTGGCCGAGGCCCGCTCGCGCGCCAAGACCGAGCTGCTGGCTCAGGTCAGCCACGAGATGCGCACGCCGATGAATGCGGTGCTGGGCTTTGCCGACATCCTGGCGCGCTCGCCGCTCACGCCCGAACAGGCCCGCCATGTGAGCCTGCTTGGCCACGCGGGCCGCCAGGCCTTCGCGCTGATCAATGACCTGCTGGACAACGCCCGCATCGCAAGCGGCCGCCTGGAGCTGGCGGCCCATCCCTTCAATCTCGTTGAGCTCGTCGAGCTGCAGCTGGAGCTGCTGCGCGAGCGCGCCAGCGAGCGAGGCCTGTGGTTGCGGCTGTTCACGCGCAGCGGCGACACGGACTGGGTGCTGGGCGATGCGCAGCGCGTCGCGCAGATCGTCACCAACCTGGTGGGCAATGCGATCAAGTTCACCCGCCAGGGCGGCGTCACGGTGGAGCTGGCGCGCGAGGCCGATGGCCGCATCCGGCTGAGCGTGCAGGACACCGGCGTGGGCATCGCGGCGGACCGGCTGGAGCGCATCTTCGAGCCTTTCGCGCAGGCCGATGCGTCGATCGCGCGCGAGTTCGGCGGCACCGGTCTTGGCCTGTCCATCACGCGCCGCCTGGCACGGCTGATGGGTGGCGAGGTCGGCGTGCACAGCCGGCCGGGCGAGGGCAGCCGCTTCGAGGTGCGCCTGGTGCTGCCGCCGGCCGAGCCGCCGCCCTGCGAGGCGCCGCGCGCGGAACGCCTGGCGCCGGGGCGGCCGCTGCAGCTGCTGCTGGCGGACGACAACGACGTCAACGTGCTGGTCATCGAGGGCATGCTGGCGCCGCTGGGGCATCGCATCACGCGGGCGCGCGACGGCGCCGAAGCGCTGGCTGCATTGGGGGCGCAGCGCTTCGACCTGGTGCTGATGGACGTGCAGATGCCGGGCATGGACGGCCTGACGGCCACGCGCCAGTGGCGCGCCCTTGAGGCCGCCGAGGGTCTGCCACGCACGCCCATCGTTGCGCTGACGGCCAATGCCTTCGACGCGGACGCACGCGACTCACTGCAGGCCGGCTGCGACGCGCACCTGACCAAGCCGCTCTCGCTGGCTGCGCTGCTGCAGGCGCTGGCGCATCACGCGCGCAATTGACGCGCTGCCGCACCGCGCACCGACCTGGTGAGCGCCGCCGCGTGCACGAGGTGTTGATTCACCAAGGCTTCCATGCGCAGCAAGCGATCAACTGCCGCCGCTGGATTGAAGGACGGTGCCGTGGAGCAGCACAACTCTTCGATGACATGCCTTGCCGCGCATCACCGACACGCCGCGCGACATGACGGTCAGCATCGTGCCCAACAGCGACCCGCCCTAGGGCATGGGGGAGTCGGGCCTGCCGGCACTGGCCAACGCGGTCGCGCGCCTGACCGGCCAGCGGCAGCGCGAGAGGCCCTTGCGCTGCGGCTGAGCCTGTCGGCATGAAAAAAGGCGGGCCGCAGGCCCGCCTTTGTCATGGGGGATCTGGTGATCAGCGCGGGCTGCGGCGGCGGCGCACGCCGGCGGCAGCCAGCAGAGCGGTCAGCGTCAGGCCCGCGCTCATGGGTTCGGGCAGTTGCAGCACCTGCAGGCGTGCGATGGGGTCGTTGAACGGGTCGCCCGAGCGCGCACCGGCGCCGCAGTAGGACGTGAAGGGCTCGTTATGGCCCGGGCCTTCGGGAACTTCGGCGGCAAAGGCGGCTGCCTCGCCTTGCCCGCCGCCGTACAGCACGGCGGTGCAGACGCTGGTGGAGGTCACGTTGCCCGAGGCCTCGGAGACCATCTCGTAGAAGATGTTGTGGTCGCCCTCGCTAAGGGGCAGCGAGTAGAAGCCGCCGTTGATGCCGTAGCTGAAGAAGCCCGCGCCGCTCTGCGCGCTGTTGCTGACGGACAGCGTGCCGTTGGACACGTAGCTGCTGGTGATCACGCCGCCTGCGCCGACTTCGGCGCTCCAGGCTTCGTCCAGATAGGTCGTGCCGTCGATGATGAGCTTGATGGTCAGGCTGGACTTCTGGAACTCGCCGGCCGTGAAGGCCGTGCTGCCGAAGGCACCCACCTCTCCGGACTGGATGAAGAAGGAGAAGCCGTCAAACGCGTTGGTGAACAGCGAGCCGGTCACAGTGGCCACGCCGCGCGCGAAGAACGTGCCCTCGCCGGAGGAGCGGCTGCCGAAGTCGATGATGCCGTAGTCGCAGGCGTAGGCGTGGATGCCGATGTTGTTGGCACCCGCGCCGGTGAACTCCAGCGCGTCCTGTCCGCTCGAGGCGCCACAGGCGGTGGTGCTGGCGGCCGTGGCGCCCGCGCTGCTGGGCGTGCCCAGGTTGTAGGAACCGGCGCCGGTCAGCGTCAGTGCGGCCCAGGTGGGCAGGCTGGCGACCGCCAGCGCCGTGGTCAGGCAGAACTTGTGGATGGCTTTCATGACGTCTCCTCCGATCGGACGCATGCTAGAGCGCCAGCCCGTCGGGCGCCAGACATTGCATTGGGGATATCCCCCTCAAATGCGGGTGGGCTCCGGCAGCGGCGGGTAGCCGGCCTCGCTCAGTGCCCGGGCCAGCGTCTCGCGAGCCAGGGTGCTGTCGACCTGCGCGGTGCGGGTGGCCAGGTCGACCTGGACGCGCGCCTGCGCGTCGGCGGCCTGCAAGGCCTGGGTGACTGCGGCCACGCAATGGCCGCAGCTCATGTCGGGCAGGTTGAAGATGTGCATGAGGGTCTCCGGGTTGGGGGGCGGGCATCATCGCGCTGTTTTGTGCCGTCTTTGCCTGCCAGGAGCCTGTCGGGCTTTGGGTCGGGTGCCCGCCTGGGTGATCGGCGCGACGCCGGGCGGCTTCGGCATGGTGCAGCCGCAGGGCTAACTGGCCCTGGCGCTCCTGACCAGCGCCTCGATGCGCGGGCTGGCGTTGATGGGCACCAGCTCGATCTGCGGATGGGCCTTTGCGAACACGCGGAACAGCTCGTCCGTGAAGCCGTGGCCCACGTCGGTGACGCCGTCGAAGTCGATCTCGGCGCGCTTGAAGCTCGTCAGTCGCGCGCCCACGCGGCGCGCGGCCGCGCGCGAATCCAGCGCCTGGCCCTCGCTGGTCAGCAGGCGCAGCTGCACGCGGGTCTGGTCGAACTCGATGCCGTCGCCGGCCAGACTCCAGGCGGCCATCACGCCGTCCAGCGTGCGCGTGGTGTTCAGCGCAATGGCCATGTAGATGGAGCTGCCCTGGCGCGGCAGCGCGCGCCCCTTCTTCCAGCCGGTGCTCTCCCAGGCGCGGCGCTGGTAGGCGGTGTTGTTGGCATGGATGTCGAACACGTCGGCCAGCTGGCTGCTGAAGAACAAGCCGCGGCCGGTGTGGGCGTCGGGCGCACTGGTCAGCCGCCCCTTGCTGAGCTCCAGCATTGCGTGCTGCGGGTCCTCCAGCTCAAAGGCGCTGCAGATCTTGTGGAACACGCCGACGCCGTCGTCGCTGACCAGCAACTGCACATGGGTGGGCGTTTGGCGCAGTGACACCGTGACGCTGGTGCCGCCTGAATGGTCGGCCGCGTTGTTGACCAGCTCTGTGAAGCCGTGCTGGATCATGCGCGCCACATGGCGCGGCAGCGCGAAGTGGGGCGCGAAGTCGCGCTGCCAGGGCAAATCCTCCTGCAGGCCATGCAAGGTGTAGCTGCGCACCACCTGGCGCAGCGGGCCGGGCGCGAAAACCGGGCGGCGGCTGCTGCCGGTGCGGGTCAGCCAGCCGGCGTCCACCAGGCGCTTGAGCGCCGCCAGCGCGGCGCGGCGGCTGGCACCGGTGCGCTCCTCGATGTGGGCGGCCAGATCCAGCGAATGCTCGCTCGCGGCGGCCGTGATCCAGGTGGTGAGGTGGTCGAACACCAGTCGTGTCATGAGCGCGCATTGTGCTGACTACTCTCAAGCGTGGGGGTGGGGCATGCCCCCAGCCTCCATAGAATCCTCTGCCAGTTACGCCGCGGTTACCAACGGCCTTGGGTGCCGCCGCCGGCCCAGGTTTCTCAACTCCACCGGGGAATTCCCATGCCTCTCGTCTCCATGCGCCAACTGCTGGACCACGCCGCCGAAAACGGCTACGGCATCCCAGCCTTCAACGTCAACAACCTGGAGCAGGTGCAGGCCGTGATGGCCGCGGCCGACGAGGTCGGGGCGCCGGTCATCCTGCAGGCCAGCGCCGGTGCCCGCAAGTACGCCGGCGAGCCCTTCATCAAGCACCTGATCCTGGCCGCCACCGAGGCCTATCCGCACATCCCGCTGGTCATGCACCAGGACCACGGCACCAGCCCCGAGGTCTGCGCCGGCGCCATCAAGCTGGGCTTTGGCTCGGTGATGATGGATGGCTCTCTGATGGAGGACGGCAAGACGCCGGCTTCGTTCGAGTACAACGTGGACGTGACCCGCAAGGTCGTCGAGATGGCCCATGCCGTGGGCGTGACGGTCGAAGGCGAGCTGGGTTGCCTGGGCAACCTGGAGACCGGGGACGCCGGCGAGGAGGACGGCATCGGCGCCGCAGGCAAGCTGGACCACAGCCAGATGCTGACCGACCCCGAGCAGGCCGCCACCTTCGTCAAGGCCACGCAGCTCGACGCGCTGGCGATTGCCATCGGCACCAGCCACGGTGCCTACAAGTTCAGCCGCAAACCCACCGGTGACATCCTGGCGATCAGCCGCGTCAAGGAGATCCACGCGCGCATCCCCAACACCCACCTGGTCATGCACGGCTCGTCCAGCGTGCCGCAGGAGTTGCTGGCCATCATCAACCAGTACGGCGGCAAGATGAAGCAGACCTTCGGCGTGCCGGTCGAGGAGATCCAAGAAGCCATCAAGCATGGCGTGCGCAAGATCAACATCGACACCGACATCCGCCTGGCGATGACGGGTGCGGTGCGCAAGTTCATGGCCGAGAACCCCGACAAGTTCGACGCCCGCGAATGGCTCAAGCCCGCTCGCGAAGCCGCCAAGGCCATTGCCAAGGAGCGCTACCTGCAGTTCGGCTGCGAGGGCCAGGCCGCCAAGATCAAGGCGCGCACCTTGGCCGACATGGCCGCCGCCTATGCGCGTGGCGAACTGGCGCAGAAGGTCCAGTAAAGGGTGCAGTGACGACGGCGCACTGCTTTACCTACGGCTCGTTGATGTGGGCCGACATCATGGCCCGCGTCTGCGGGTGTGAGTTCGGCGCTGAGCCCGCCACGCTGGCGGGCCATCGCCGCCATCCGGTGCGGGGCCAGGACTATCCCGGCCTGCGCGCCGCGCCCGACGGCACCGTGCCCGGCCGGCTCTACCGCGATGTGGATGCCGCGGCGTGGGCGCGGCTCGATGCCTTCGAGGGCGAGGAATACGAGCGCGTTCAAGTGCTCGTCGCGCTGGCCGATGGCAGCATGCTGCCGGCGCAGGTCTACCGTTTCCGTGACGCCTTCGCGCAGCGCCTGTTGCCTGGCGACTGGGATGCCGACGCCTTCGCCCGCGAGGGGCATGCGCGTTTCAGTGCACGCTACGTGGGTTTCGGGCATTTGGACCGGCGCTGACTCGCGGGCAATCAACCCCGCCGCCCTCCGGCCGCTGCGTTCTGCAGCGGCAGCATCGCCCGGGCATCGTCGGGTTGGGAGCGCGTGATGGACGAGCTCACCGGCAGCGTCGCGCGGGCGGGCTGCCGCACGGTGGCTGCTTGCAGCGGCGCCCGGTCTGTTGTGGGCCGTGGCCAGTGAGCCGGCGCCCATCAACCCGCGCCACCGCGAGTGGTTCCAGCACTTCGCCAACAGCGGCCGGCATCTGCTGACCATGATCAACGACGTGCTGAACCCGTCCAAGATCGCGGCCGGCGCGTGCCGCAAGGCCACACCTAAAATCCGGCACCTCCCTCCCCAGCCGCCCCGCCATGCCGCAAGCCCTCTACGAATCCACGCTGACCTCCCTGCCGCTGCTCGGCCGCGGCAAGGTGCGCGAGAACTATGCCGTCGGCGCGGACCGCATCCTGATGGTCGCCAGCGACCGCCTGTCGGCCTTCGACGTCATCATGGGCGAGCCCATCCCCGGCAAGGGCGCGCTGCTGACCAAGATGGCGCTGTTCTGGTTCGACAAGCTGCAAGGCATCGTGCCCAACCACCTGACCGGCGACGACCCGCTGGGGGTCGTGCAGACCGAGGCCGAGCGTGAGCAGATCCGCGACCGCGCGATGCTTGTCAAGCGCCTCAAGCCCCTGCCCATCGAGGCCGTGGTGCGCGGCTATCTGGCCGGCAGCGGCTGGGCCGAATACCAGAAGGCACAGAGCGTCTGCGGCGTTGCGCTGCCCGCGGGCCTGCGCAATGCCGACAAGCTGCCCCAGCCCATCTTCACGCCCGCCACCAAGGCCGAAATGGGCGATCACGACGAGAACATCTCGTTCGAGCAGGCGGCAGCCATCATCGGCCCCGAGCTGGCCGCGCGCGTGCGCGACATCTCCATCCAGCTCTACCAGCGTGCTGCCGACTTCGCGCTCACCAAGGGCATCATCATTGCCGACACCAAGTTCGAGTTTGGCCTGGACGCCGACGGCACGCTGACGCTGATGGACGAGGTGCTGACGCCTGACTCGTCGCGCTACTGGCCAGTCGAGAGCTACGCGCCCGGCAGCAACCCGCCCAGCTACGACAAGCAGTTCGTGCGTGACTGGCTGGAGCAGGCCAGTGTCGACGGCAAGCCCTGGGGCAAGACCGCGCCCGCGCCCGCGCTGCCGCCCGAGGTCATCGCCAAGACCGTGCAGAAGTACGAAGAGGCCTTGCAGCGCCTCACCGCGTGAGGCGATGAGCACCGCGCAGGGCCGCCCCAGCGAAGCGCGCTGCCGCACGGCCGGACTGGCCGCAGGGCGAAGGGGGCGCTGGTGAGCGTCAAGCTGCGCAGCCGGCTGGCCCAGCGGCTCGACAACGAGATCGCCGCCGCTGCGGTCCTGCCGGCACGCGCCGCGGTGCTGCAGGCGCAGCGCGCCATCCTGTGGCTGCGCCACGGCCGCGAGTCCGCAGCGCGCGAGGCGCTGGACCGGCTGCATGCCGTAGCGCTGCAGCAGCCGCGTGCCGAGCTGACCGCCTGGCTGCATCTGGCCGAAGGTCTGTGGGTCTACTTCAGCGCCTTCGGCGGCGACGGTCGCGACCGCGTGCGTCGCGCCCGCGTGATGGCCGCGGCCGCCGGGCTGGCGCCGCTGCAGGCCCTGGCCGATGCCTGGCTGGCGCAGATGGATTTCGTCGGCCGCGACATCGATGGCCTGGTGGGCCACGCGCAGGCCGCGCTGGCGGCGCTGACGCCGGCCGACCATGGCGGTGCCTTCCGCGTCGCCACTGCTCTGGCCTCGGCCTGGAGCCTGGCCGCCGGCGAGGGTGCCGCCACGCCCTGGTATGCCTGGGCGCGCCAGAGTGCCATCGCCGAGGGCGACGACGCCGGCCTGGCCGCGCTGCTTTACAACCAGACCCTGATGCGCGCCCTGCGCATCCGCCACGCCGCGCTGGCCGGCGAGCCCGGCGAGGCGCCGGCGGTGCTGCTGGGTCTGGCCTCCATCGACCGCTACGACGGCGCTGTGGGCGGCTCGGCGCGCGCCGACCTGACGCCGCTGCTGCGCGCACAGCTGCTCACGGTGCAGGGCGACCATGCCGAGGCCGCGGCGCTGCTGGAGGCCCACCTGCCCGCCGCGCTGGCCGGCGGCCTGGCGCGGCTGGGCATCAGTCTGCTGGCCGACCTGGCCTGGTGCTGGACCCACACCGGCCAGTCGCTGCGCGCCCGCGCGCTGGCCGACCAGGCCGCCATCGAGGTGCAGGCCGAGGACCCGCGCCACTGCGACATCGACGAATGCGCCGCACTGCACGCGCGGCTGGCCCAGGTCTATGCGCGGCTGGGTGAGGCTGGCCTGGCGGCCCGCCAGGCCGAGGCCGCTGCTCAAGCGCGCGCCCAGGACGCCGCTCAGCGGCAGGCGTGGGTCGAGCGGCTGGATGCCGCGGGGCTGCGCACGCCGCCGCGTTGAACCCGCCACCGCATGCGGGCGCGTCGGCCCGAGAAGCCGCAGCGCGTCAGAACAGCGCCATCGACAGCTTGCGGCGGTATTGGTCGATCAGCGGGTCGCTCTGCACGACGGCGGCCTTGCCGGCGATCTCCAGCGTGCCGGTCTTGGCCTCGGCGGCCGGCTTGGGCGCCGGCTTGGCGAGCAGTTCCAGGATGGCCACATAGGTCTTGCGCGCCGCCTGGTCGTTCCAGGTCTTGTCGCGCATGATGATTTCCAGCAACTCGTCCATGGCCTCGGTGAAGCGCTGGGCAGCCAGGTGGTGCTGGGCCAGGCGCAGCCGGGCGTCGAAGTCGCGCTTGTTGGCGGCGATGGCGGCCTGCAGCGCCGCCACGTCGGCGGGGCCGGCCTCGGCTGCCGCCAGCCAGGTGGCCAGCGCGGCGAAGCGGGGATGCGGCGTGACCGGGTCGGCGGCCTTGGCCGCCACCGGCGCGAAGGCGGCGCGCGCCTCCTCCACCAGCCCCAGCTCCAGCAGCGCCTTGACGTAGTCGAAGCGGGCGGTCTCGTTGTCGGGATCGGTCTGCACGGCGTGGGCCAGCTTGGCCAGTGCGGCCTGCAGGTCGCCCTCGGCCATCAGGTCCTCGGCCGCTTCCACGTCGGCCTGGGCTTCCAGCGCTTCGCCGGCGGGCACATGCTTGTCCAGGAACTCGCGGATCTGCGCCTCCGGCAGCGCGCCGACGAAGCCGTCCACCGGCTGGCCGCCCACGAACATCACGCAGAACGGGATGGAGCGCACGCCGAACATCTGGCTGAGCTGCCCGGCGATCTCGGGCACCTCGTCGCTGTTGAGCTTGGCCAGCGTGAAGCGTCCGGCGTAGGCGGTCTCCAGCTTCTCCAGCACCGGGCCCAGCGTCCGACAGGGGCCGCACCACGGCGCCCAGATGTCCAGCAGCACGGGGCGCTGCTGGGAGGCGACGATGAGTTCGGCTTCGAAGTTTTGGAGGGTGATGTCGATCATGGCGGAGAGGAGGTGGAGACTCGGCTTCTACAATTCAAGGCTTTTCTGAGCCCCGGAGCGCGCCTTGTCTTCAGCCCCTTTGATCCCGGACGCCGTCATCGGCATCGTCATGGGCTCCAGCAGCGACTGGGAGACGATGAAGCAGGCAGCCGAGATTCTGACCGAGTTCGGCGTGCGCTTCGAGGCGCGGGTCGTGTCGGCGCATCGCATGCCCGACGATATGTTCGCCTACGCCGAGGCCGCCGCGGCCCGCGGCTTGCGCGCCATCATCGCCGGTGCCGGCGGCGCGGCCCACCTGCCGGGCATGCTGGCGGCCAAGACCACCGTGCCGGTGCTGGGCGTGCCGGTCGCGAGCCGCCACCTGCAGGGCGTGGATTCGCTGCATTCCATCGTGCAGATGCCCAAGGGCATCCCGGTCGCGACCTTTGCCATCGGCGCTGCCGGCGCGGCCAATGCGGCGCTGTTCGCGGTGGCCATGCTGGCCACGGGCGATGCCGCGCTGTTGGCGCGGCTGAATGCCTACCGGGCCAGCCAGACCGCGGCGGCTCGGGCCATGACGGAGGAGCTGCGCTGATGACGGCCCTGCTCCCCGGCGCGGCGACCCTGGGCGTCCTGGGCGGTGGCCAGCTGGGCCGCATGTTCGTGCACGCGGCCCAGGCGCTGGGCTACCGTTGCGTGGTGCTGGACCCCGACGCGGCCAGCCCAGCCGGCGCCGTGGCCGAAAAGCATGTCAAGGCCGACTATCTGGACCCGGTGGGCCTGGCCCAGCTGGCGCGTGACTGCGACGCCATCACGACCGAGTTTGAGAACGTGCCGGCCGTTGCGCTGGAGACGCTGGCCGGCATGCGCGTCGTCGCGCCCGCCGCGGCGGCCGTGGCCGTGTGCCAGGACCGCGCCGTCGAGAAGGCACATTTCGAGGCCGCTGGCGTCGCCTGCGCGCCGCATGCGGTGATCACCAATGACATCGAGCTGGCAGCGGTGGACCCTGCGCTGCTGCCCGGCATCCTGAAGACCTGCCGCATGGGCTATGACGGCAAGGGACAGGTGCGGGTGGCCACGCCAGCCGAGCTGGCCGCGGCCTGGGGTCAGCTCGGGCGCGTGCCCTGCGTGCTGGAGCAGCTGCTGCCGCTGCAGCGCGAGCTCAGCGTGCTGGTGGCGCGCGGTGCGGACGGCCAGATCGTCAATTTCCCCGTCCAGCAGAACCTGCATCGCGGCGGCATCCTGGCCGTCACCGAGGTGCCGGCGCCGGACGTGCCGGCCGAGGTGCAGCAGCAGGCGGTCGTGGCGGCCCGCCAGGTGGCCGAGGCGCTCGGCTACGTTGGCGTGCTGTGCATCGAGTTCTTCTGGCTGCACGACGGCCGCCTGGTCGTCAACGAGATGGCGCCGCGGCCGCACAACTCCGGCCACTGGACCATGAACGGCTGTGACGTGTCGCAGTTCGAGCTGCAGGTGCGCGCGCTGGCCGGCCTGCCGCTGCCGGCGCCGCGCCAGCATTCGGCCAGCGTCATGCTGAACCTGCTGGGCGACCTGTGGTTCTCCGATCAGGGGGGGCCTACGCCGCCGGCCTGGGACCGCGTGCTGGCGCTGCCGGGCACGCACCTGCACCTGTACGGCAAGGCCGACGCCCGCCACGGCCGCAAGATGGGCCATCTGAACATCACAGCCGACACGCCCGAGGCCGTGCATGCGGTGGCGTTGCAGGCGGCGGCCATCCTGGGCCTGCCCAGCGACTTTTGATGTCCGCACTGCCCGGCACCGACCCCGCCGCCGTCCAGGCCGCCGCGCAGCGGCTGGCCGACGGCGAACTGCTGGGGCTGCCCACCGAGACCGTCTACGGGCTGGCCGCGCGGGCGGACCGTGACGACGCGGTGGCCAAGATCTTCGCCGCCAAGGGCCGGCCGGCCGACCACCCGCTGATCGTGCACGTGCTGGATGCCGACGGCGCCCAGCCCTTTGCCGACCACCTGCCCGCCAGCGCGCGCCGGCTGATGGACGCGTTCTGGCCCGGCCCGCTGACGGTCATCGTGCCGCGCGCCGCCGGCATGGCCGAGGCCGCCGCCGGCGGCCAGGCCACGGTGGCGCTGCGCTCGCCCGCCCACCCGGTGGCG
>JBKBOJ010000085.1:0-11648 GCA_046294815.1 Roseateles sp.
GCCGCGCTGGCAGCCGCCACCGGCCGCGCCGGCGCGTGACGGTGCGGCCCGCGACGACCGCCTGGCCCGCACCGGCGAGGCCTTGCACCGCGTGCTGGAGTGGGCCGCCGCGCCGGGACAGCGCCAGCCGCTGGAGGTGCTGCTCGCCGGTGCGTCGCAGGCCTTTGGCCTGGACGCCAAGGCGCGCGAGCAGCTGGAGCAGGCCGCGCGCGCCATCCTCGCCAGCCCCGAGTGCCGGCCGTTCTTCGACGCGGCGGAGCTGCTGTGGGCCGGCAACGAGGTGCCGGTGGGGCAGGGCAGCGATGACCAGCGCATCGACCGCCTGGTGCAGAAGCGCGACGGCAGTTGGTGGGTGCTGGACTACAAGCTCGGTGCCACGCCTGAGCGCGAGCCGGCCTACATCGCACAGATGCGCGGCTATGTCGCCGCGGTGCAGGCGCTGCAGCCTGGCGAGCCCGTGCACGCTGCGCTGATCAGCGGCACCGGGCGCCTCGTGCCGGTGGGCTAGAATGCGGCACTTGTTCGGGGCGTAGCGCAGCCTGGTAGCGCATCTGCTTTGGGAGCAGAGGGTCGCGAGTTCGAATCCCGCCGCCCCGACCAAATCCTTCTTCAAAACCCGCCTGTGGCCCCGGCCGTCGGCGGGTTTGTCTTTTGTGAAACCGCTGGCTTCGGGGCCTTTGCCCTGGGGGGCGCCCTGGGGCATCCCCCAAAGTCCGACCGAGCGGTCGGCCCGCACAATCGCCGGCTTTTGCTGCAACCCCTGGCAAGGCCACGAGCCGCGCCCGAGACCCATGGCCATTCAAAACCTGACCGACGAGCAGATCGCCACCTGGAGCCGCGCCCAAAAGGACGAGTGGTGGTTCAAGAACGTCTACCGCGGCGACATGGCGCAGCTGACGCTGCGCTCCGGCTTCACCGGCTTCCTACTGGGCGGCATCCTGTCCGCCACGGGCCTCTACATCGGTGCCAAGACCGGCATCGCCATCGGCGTGGGCCTGACGTCGGTGATCCTGGCCTTCGCGCTGTTCCGCGCGCTGCATGCCAGCGGTCTGGCGCAGGACTACACGATTCTCGAAAACAACTGCACCCAGTCCATCGCGACCGCGGCGGGCTATGTGATCACGCCGCTGTTCTCCAGTCTGGCGGCCTACATGCTGGTCACCGGCATCATCCCGAGCTGGTGGCAGCTGATGATCTGGATCTTCGTCGTGTCCATGATCGGTGTGCTGCTGGCCTTCCCGCTCAAGCGCCGCTTCATCAACGAAGACCAGGCTCCCTTCCCAGAGGGCCGGGCCTGCGGCGTGGTGCTGGATTCGCTGTACCACGGTGCCGGCGGCGAGGGCATGTTCAAGGCCAAGCTGCTGGGCGTCGTGGCCGGCTTCACGGCGCTCTACCAGGCCATCGTCAGCGATGGCTGGATGAAGCTGGTGCAGTTCAAGATCCTGATGCTGGACAAATGGGCCGGCATGACTCAGCCCTGGCATCTGCACGAGCGCCTGGATCAGTACTACTACACCTGGGCCGCCAAGGCCGGTGGCGCCATCCCGACGCTGCTGGGCACCGACATCCGCCAGCTGGGCCTGCGGGTGACGCTGGACGCCGCGATGATCGGCGTGGGCGGCCTGATGGGCATTGCAGTGGCGACCAGCTGCTTCCTGGGCTCCTTCATCAACTTCGTCGTGCTGGCGCCGCTGATGATCCAGGCGGGCGATATCGCGCCGCGCCTGGCGGCCGATGGCTCGGTGATCCCGCTGAATCGCGCCGAGATCGTCAACCAGTGGTCGCTGTGGTGGGGCGTGACCATGATGGTCGTGGGGGCCATGGTCAGCCTGCTGGCCAAGCCCGAGATCTTCAAGGGCATGTTCAAGCGCAAGACCCCCGCGGCCGGCAGCGGCGGCACCGACCTGCTCAAGGACATCGAGGTGCCGCTGTGGATCAGCTACGTGGGCGTGCCGCTGTTCAGCCTGCTGGGCAGCTATATCACCCACGTGTTTTTCAACGTGCCGTTCTGGCTGGCGCTGATCTCGCTGCCGCTGATCTTCGTGCTGACCATCATCTGCACCAACTCCATGGCGCTGACCTCTTGGACGCCTACCGGCGCGCTGTCCAAGATCACGCAGTTCACGATGGGTGCGCTTGACCGCAGCAACCCGGGCTCCAATCTGCTGCCGGCCGGCATGACCAGCGAGATCGCGTCCAACGCGGCCAACCTGCTGTCCGACATCAAGCCCGGCTACATGCTGGGCGGCAAGCCGCGCCATCAGGCCATTGGCCACATCATCGGCAACCTGGCCGGCGTGTTGTTCTGCGTGCCGCTGTTCTTCCTGCTGTTCCTGCCGGCCGACGCCAGCGGCGTGCGCAGCATCGGCACGCTGGTGTCCGACCAGTTCGCGATGCCGGCCGCGCTGCAGTGGAAGGGCGTGGCCGACATCATCGCCAAGGGCATCTCGGGCCTGCCGACCTCGGCGTTGATCTCGATGGCCGTGGCTGCGCTGGCCGCTGTGGCGATGGAAGTGGCGCGCATCAAGACCAAGGGCCGCTTCCAGCTCTCCGCCGTGGCCACCGGCCTGGGCGTGGTGCTGCCGCCCGAGTCGGTGTTGGCCATGTTCGTCGGCGCGCTGCTGTTCTTCTTCATGGGCCGCAAGCACAAGACGCCCGGCACCAAGGGCCACCGCGTTTGGGTCGAGGGCATGGAGCCCATCTGTGCCGGCCTGATCTCCGGTGCGGCGCTGATGGGCATCGGCAACGCGATCATCAACGTGCTGATCTGATAATGCGCATCCAGGCTGTCCGTAGCTCAACTGGATAGAGCAGCTGCCTTCTAAGCAGCAGGTCGGGGGTTCGAGTCCCTCCGGACAGGCCAGATCCGCTCACTCACGGCAAGCGCCGGTGGCCCAGGGCCCCGGCGTTTTCTTTTCTCCACCACCGGCGTGTTGTCCTACATCGGCGGCGCAGCGCCGGGCCTATATTGACTGCGGGCTCAGGCCCCCTGCTGTTCCTCCCACGGCAGGCGTCTCCGGAGACAACGGACGACGGTTTGGACCCCGGCCGGCGGCCGGGGTTTCTTTTGTCCGCTCTTCAGCCCGCCTTGGGCGTCGTGCTCAGGCAGCGCCGTGGCCGACGCCAAGGGCCTCCCCCATGTCCCGGCGGCGCACTTGGTCAGCCGGCCAGCGGGATGGCAGACCCGCGCCGACCCTGCTAGTCTGCCGCCCGCCAAGGATGGCATTCAGGAGGAGCAGGCATGGCGGAATTGACGGTCAATGGCAAGCGGATGCAGTACGAGGCGGAGCCCGACACGCCGCTGCTGTGGGTGCTGCGCGAGCAGCTCAGCCTCACTGGCACCAAGTACGGCTGCGGCGTCGCGCAATGTGGCGCTTGCACGGTGCACATCGATGGCGCACCGGTGCGCAGCTGCGTGATGCCGGCGTCGGCGCTGACGCCGGCACAGCAGATCGTCACTATCGAGGGCCTGTCGCCCACGGCCAGCCACCCGCTGCAAAAGGCCTGGGATGCGCTGGATGTGCCGCAGTGCGGCTTCTGCCAGAGCGGCATGCTGATGGCCGCCGCCGCGTTGCTGAAGAACAAGCCCAAGCCCACCGATGCCGACATCGATGCGGCCATCACCAACATCTGCCGCTGCGGCACCTACAACCGCGTGCGTGCCGCCATTCACCTCGCTGCTGGCCAGGTGCAGCGCAAGCAGATTCCCATCGTCATCGACGGAGGTCAGGCATGAGCGCCGTGGTCAGCCGTCGTGGTTTCCTGCATGCCACCTCGGCCGCCGCTGGCGGGCTGATGGTGGGCTTTCATGTGCCGGGTCTTGCCCAGCAGGCTGGTGCCGCCACGCCCGAACTCAACGCCTGGGTGCAGGTGCTGCCCGATGACACCGTGCTCATCCGCATCGCCCGCTCGGAGATGGGGCAGGGCACGCTGACTGGCCTGGCCCAGCTCGTCGCCGAGGAGTTGGACTGCGACTGGGCCAGGGTGAAGACCGAGTACCCCACGCCCGGTCAGAATCTGGCGCGCAACCGCGCCTGGGGCAGCATGAGCACCGGTGGCAGCCGCGGCATCCGCGACTCGCACGAGTACGTGCGCAAGGGGGGCGCACTGGCGCGGGCGCTGCTGATTCAAGCCGCGGCCAACCAGTGGAACGTGTCGGTCGTGGAATGCTCGACCGCCGCCGGCTGGGTGATGCATGGCGGCAAGAAGCTCAGCTACGGCCAGCTCGCCGGTGAGGCCGCCAAGCTCGCGGCGCCGGCCGACATCCAGCTCAAGCCCGCCAAGGACTGGAAGCTGGCCGGCCGTCCCGTCAAGCGCCTGGACACGCGCCCCAAGCTGGACGGCTCGCAGATCTACGGCATGGACCTGCGGCTGCCTGGCATGCTGAATGCCGCGATCAAGGACTGCCCGGTGTTTGGCGGCAAGTTGAAGAGCTTCGATGCCGCCGCCATCGAGGGCCGGCCGGGCGTGAAGAAGGTCGTCAAGGTGGGCGACACGGCCGTGGCCGTGGTGGCCGACACCTGGTGGCGGGCCAAGACGGCGCTGGACGCGCTGCCCATCGTTTGGGACGAAGGCCCCAATGCGGCACAGAACAGCGCCGACACGGCCGCCATGCTGAAGGCCGCGCTGGACGTGCCCGAGGCCGCCGTGGGCAGCAGCGCGGGCGATGCGAAGGCCGTGCTGGCCGCGGCCACGCGCAAGGTCGAGGCGGTGTACAGCTATCCGCACCAGAACCATGCCTGCATGGAGGTCATGAACGCGACCGCCAAGTGGACGCCCGAGCGCTGCGAGGTCTGGACGCCGACGCAGAACGGCGAGGCCGCGCTGGCCGCTGCGGCCGAGGCCGCTGGCCTGCCACCCGCGCAGTGCGAGGTCTACAAGCTGCACCTGGGCGGCGGCTTCGGCCGGCGCGGTGCGGTGCACGACTGGGTGCGCCAGGCGGTGGCCATCGCCCGCGAGCTGCCGGGCACTCCGGTCAAGCTGATCTGGAGCCGCGAGGAGGACATGCTGCACGGCCGCTTCCATCCGGTCACGCAGTGCAAGCTGACGGCCGCGCTGGACGACGCCGGCAAGCTGACGGCGCTGCACATGCGCATCTCGGGCCAGAGCATCATTGCCGGCATCTTTCCGCAGAACCTCCGCGACGGCAAAGACCCGCTCGTGTTCCAGGGTCTGAATGCCGGCGGCGCCGAGGGGGCGCTGGGCTATGCCATCCCGAACCTGCTGATCGACCATGCGATGCGCAACCCCGCGGTGCCGCCGGGCTTCTGGCGCGGCGTCAACCTGAACCAGAACGCGGTCTACCTGGAGTGCTTCCTGGACGAGGTGGCCCATGCCGCCAAGCGCGACCCGCTGGAGCTGCGCCGCGAGCTGCTGGCCAACTCGCCCAAGCACCTGGCCGTGCTGAACGCCGTGGCCGCCAAGGCGGGCTGGGGCAAGCCGCGGCCCAAGGGCCGGCACCTGGGCCTGGCGCAGATCATGGGCTTTGGCAGCTACGTGGCGGCTTGCGCGGAAGTGTCGGTGTCCAAGCAGGGCGAGCTGAAGATCCATCGCATCGTCGCGGCCACCGACCCCGGCCATGCAGTCAACCCGCAGCAGATCGCGGCGCAGGTGGAGGGCAGCTTCGTCTACGGCCTGTCGGCCGCGCTGTTCGGTGAGATCACGATCAAGGATGGTCGTGTCGAGCAGCAGAACTTCGACACCTACCCGGTGCTGAAGATGGCGGACATGCCGGCCGTCGAAACCCTGGTCATGCCCTCGGGCGGTTTCTGGGGCGGTGTGGGCGAGCCCACCATCGCGGTGGCGGCGCCGGCGGTGCTCAATGCCATCTTCGCGGCCACTGGCAAGCGCATCCGCGACCTGCCGCTGTCCAAGCACAAGCTGGTGTGAAGCCGCTGCTGGCCGCGCTGCTGCTGGCCACCGGTGCCCAAGCCGGTGACGTGGCGCGCGGCCGCGCGCTCGTGGAGAACCGCACGCAGACGCTGTGCCTGCTGTGCCATTCGCTGCACGGCCCGGGCGACGCCAACCAGGGCAATCTCGCGCCGCCGCTGGCGGCGGCGGCGCGCCTCGAGCCCGACGCGCTGCGCGAGCGCATCGCCGACATGCGGCGCTTCAACCCGGACACGGTGATGCCGCCGTTTCGCGCCACCCACGGCCTGCGTGACGTGGCGCCGGCCTGGGCGGGCCGGCCGACGCTGACCGAGCAGCAGCTCGACGACATCGTGGCCTACCTCGGTACGCTGGCCCAATGAAGCGGCGCGATTTCACGATGGCCGCCGCGGCCTTCGCGCTGCTGCCGCAGGCCCGGGCCAGCGACGCGGCCATGCGCGCGGCCATCCGCGCCTGGGCGGGGCGCGATCCCGAGCAGGGCGCGCTGACGATAGAGATGGCCGAGCTGGTCGAGAACGGCAATGCCGTCCCGGTGCGTGTGGCGGCCGGCGAGCCGGTGGTGGGCCTGGCGCTGTTCACGCCGCTGAACCCCGAGCCCGACGTCGTGCAGGTCGCGCTGGGCGCCGCCGTCGCCCGGTACGAGTTCAGCACCCGCATGCGGCTGGCGCGCAGCCAGCGCATCGTCGCCGTGGCCAAGGCGGCCGATGGCCGCTGCTGGCAGGCTGGCATGGACGTGGTTGTGACGCTGGCCGCCTGCGTGGAGCCCGGATGAGCACGCGCGCCGTCATCACGCTGCCGCCCCGCATCGTCGCGGGCCAGCCCTTCGAGGTACGTGCGACGGTGGCCCATGCGATGGAGACCGGCTACCGCACTGCCGACGATGGTGGCCGCCTGCAGCGCAAGCTGGTGCGGCGCTTCGAGTGCCGGCTCGACGGCGAGTTGGTCTTCGCGGCCGACCTGTTCGCCGCGGTGTCCGCCAATCCCTACCTGGCCTTCTGGCTGCGCGCTGACAAGTCGGGCGAGTTGAGCTTCGTCTGGCGTGGCGACGAGGGCTTCGAGCACCGCGAGAGCAGGCCGTTGACGCTGGCATGAGAGCTGCCTGGCTGCTGCTGTCCGTGGCCCTCGTGGTCCACGCGGACGAGCGCCGCTCGGGCCGCGACACGATGAGCCCCGCGCTGCGCACGCTGCAGGCCGACGATGCACAACACCCGGCCCAGCTGGCGCTGGCGCTGGGCCGCGAGCTGTGGGGTCAAGGTGACAGGTCTTGCGCCAGCTGCCATGGCGAGCCAGAAAAGCTGCGCGGCGTGGCCGCACGTTACCCGGCCTTCGACCGCGGCCTGCTGGACCTGCCGGGCCGCATTCAGCGCTGCCGTGTGCAGCACCAGCAGCAGCCGGCGTGGAAGCCCGAGGCCGAGCCGCTGCTGGCCCTGGCGGCGCTGGTGGCGCAGCAGTCGCGCGGCCTGCCGCTCGCGCCGCCGCGCGGCCCAGAGCTGGATGCAGCGGCCACGCAGGGCGAGCGGCTCTACAGCACGCGCATCGGCGCGCTAAACCTCTCCTGTGCGCAATGCCATGACGAGCGTGCCGGCCTGCGTCTGGGCGGCAGTCTGATCCCGCAGGGCCATGTTGAGGACTACCCGGTGTTCCGGCTGGAATGGCAGGGGCTGGGCAGCCTGCAGCGGCGCCTGCGCGGCTGCCTCAACGGCGTGCGCGCCCGGGTCCCGGACTGGGACAGCAGCGAGCTGATGGCCTTGCAGGTCTATCTGTCCCGCCGCTCGGCGGGCCTCACCATGCAGCCCCCCGGCGTGCGCCCGTGATCGCCGCCGGGCATGGCGGGCGGCCAGGTGCGGAGCGCCACGCTGCTGCCGACGGCGCCAACCCGAGCTCAGCGCTGCTGGACCTGGCGCTGCCCGAACAACACCTCGCGCGCCTTGTCGTCCGTCAGCGGCTTGCGTGCGTTTGCCAGCACCTCCAGGCCGCGTTGCACCGCCGGGCGGCGCGCGATCTCATCGAACCAGCCCTTCAAGTGCGGGTAGTCGGAGAGCTCCACGCCCTGGTTCTTCCACGAGCGCAGCCAGGGGAAGATGGCGATGTCGGCGATGGAGTAGTCGTGTCCGCCGATGTAGGTGGTCTGGGCCAGCCGCTTGTTGATCACCGCGTAGAGCCGCTTGGCCTCGTTGGTGTAGCGTTCGATGGCATAGGGGATCTTCTCGGGCGCATAGATGCGGAAGTGGTGTGCCTGGCCCAGCATGGGGCCGACGCCACCCATCTGGAACATCAGCCATTGCAGCACTTCGTACTTGCCCGCCACGTCGGCGGGCAGCAGCCGGCCGGTCTTGCCGGCCAGGTAGAGCAGGATGGCGCCGCTTTCGAACAGCGAGATGGGCCGGCCGTCGGGGCCGTCGGGGTCGGTGATGGCGGGGATTTTGTTGTTGGGGCTGATGGCCAGGAAGTCCGGCTCGAACTGCGCGCCGGCGCCGATGTCCACGGGATGCACCCGGTAGGCCAGGCCACATTCCTCCAGCATGATGTGAACCTTGTGCCCGTTGGGCGTGGGCCATGAATACACTTCGATCATTCGTCGCCTCCATCCGGTGCGGCTCCCCGATCAGCCCGATTCTCACGACTCATGGTGGTAAAGCAAGTCAAGCACTGGCTCGCGGCGCGTGCGAATGCCGTGCGGTGGCGCCCCATCCATGACTGGGCCGCCACGCGTGGCGCCGACTTCGCGCAGACGCGCGAAGGCCAGGGCTTCGTCATCGACCAGCCGCGCGCGTCGCTGGGCAAGCTGCGCATCGAGTGGGGCGAGTCGCAACGCAGCTACCTGCCGGGCACGGAGCTGCGCATGCGCATGGAGATGGGCCTGCACCCCGACCTGCAGCTGATGGTGTTGTGCCGCACGCTGATGGAGGCGCTGGAGTGCGCCGTCTTCGAGGCCTACACCGACACGCTCAAGACCCGCGTGGACACCGACACGCCCGAGGAGATGCGCTGGCTGGTGATGTTCCCCAAACTGGGCAGTGTCAGCTCGCAACTGGTGTGGCAGCGCTTCGGCATCGTGGGCGTCACCAAGGACCTGGCCCATGACTGGATCGAGGGCGAGCTCAGCGCCGCGCTGGCCCAGTCCAGCCAGGACTTGCTGCCCGAGGGCCATCCCTTCGTGCTGATGTGCATGCGCGGCAACGTCTACCTGCGCACGGCCATGGCCGAGCCCGACTTGCCCCAGGTCCAGGCGCTGGTGCGTCTGCTGGAATGCGCCGCGCGCGAGGCGCGGCGCGTGGCGGCCAGGCTGTCGGAGGGCGGGGTCTGGCCCACCACCTCGGCCATCGCCTGGACGCATACGCGCCCCGACGCCAGCTGAGCCGCTCAGGCCTGCTGTGCGAAGCGCCAGGCCAACTCCGCCAGCGGGCGGGCGCTCTTGGCGGTCTCGCGCGCCTGGGCGCTGGATGCCGTGCCGTCTTCCACGCGCTTGGCAATGCCTTGCACGATGGCCGCGATGCGGAACAGGTTGTAGGCCAGGTAGAAGTTCCAGTCGGCCATGACAGCAGTCACGTCGGCGCGGCCGGTGCGTTCGCAGTAGCGCTGCACATAGTCCCGTTCGCTGGGGATGCCCAAGGCAGCCACGTCCACGCCGCCCAGGCCGCGCGCGGCGCCGGAGGTCTGGATGTGCCAGCTCATGCAGTGGTAGCTGAAGTCCGCCAGCGGATGTCCTAGCGTGGACAGCTCCCAGTCCAGTACGGCGATGATGCGCGGCTCGGTGGGGTGGAAGACGACGTTGTCCAGGCGGTAGTCGCCATGCACGATGGCCACCTCGCTCTCGTCGCGGGCCGACGCCGGGATGTGCGTGGGCAGCCAGGCCAGCAGCGCGTCCATCGCCGGGTTGGGCTCGGTCACCGAGGCCAGGTACTGCTTGCTCCAGCGGCCGATCTGGCGCTCGAAGTAGTTGCCGGGCTTGCCATAGGCCGCCAGCCCGACGGCCTGGAAGTCGACCTGATGCAGCGCCGCGATGACGCGGTTCAGCTCATCGTAGTGCGCGGCGCGCTCGGCGTTGGCCATGCCGGGCAGGCTCTGGTCCCACAGCACGCGGCCGGGTATGAACTGCATGACGTAGAAGGCGCGGCCGATGACGCCCTCGTCCTCGCACAGCGCCAGCATGGCCGGCACGGGCACGTCGGTGCCGGCCAGTGCGCGCATGACCTGGAACTCACGTTCGATGGCATGCGCTGACGGCAGCAGCTTGGCTGCCGGTGCCGGCTTGCTGCGCATCACGTAGCGCGCGCTGGGCGTGGTCAGCAGATAGGTCGGGTTGGACTGGCCGCCCTTGAACTGCTCGATGGCGAGCGGCCCCTGAAAGCCCTCGACATGGGCGCTCAGCCAGGCGTCGAGCGCCGCGCAGTCCAGCGGCTGGGCAAGGGGGCGGGTGCCGGTGAATGCTTCCATGGCGCGCATTGTGTGGGTCGACGCTGGTGCGCTTTGTCGCGTCAGCGTCATGCCGGCGGGCGTGCAGCCGGAGCAAGACCGGGCGAGGGGGCCTCAACGAGCTGAGGCGGCCAGCAGCTTGTCGCGGCTCAGCACCACCAGGCGTGTGGGTTCCACCCGCACGGCGCCTTCGCGCTCCAAGGCCTTGAGCTCCTGGTTGACGCGCTGGCGCGAGGCACCCAGCAGCTGGGCCAGGTCCTCCTGCGCGAGTTGCAGGCCGATGCGGATCTCGTCGCCCTCCTGCACGCCGTAGGAGCGCGCCAGCAGCAGCACCTGCTTGGCCAGCCGCGCGGCCAGCGGCCGGGTGTTGAGGTCTTCGATCATGTCGAACATCAGCCGCAGGCGCCGGCAGTTCAGGCGCAGCAGCGCGTCGTACAACTCGGAGTGCGCGGCCAGCAGCGCGCGGAAGTCGGCCTTGCGCACGCATAGCAGCGTGGTCTCGCCGTGCGCATAGGCGTCGTGCGTGCGAGGCAGACCGTCGAACAGTGCAATGTCGCCAAACCAGGTGCCGGGCTCGACATAGGTCAGCGAGATCTGCTTGCCGGCCAGCGACACCGAGCTGACGCGCACGGCACCCTTGGCGACGGCCGACCATTCCGCGGCCGGCTCGCCGCGGTGCGAGAGCATGGTCTCGTCGGCCAGGCGGCGCACGTAGGCACGCTGCAGGATGTCCATGCGCAGGGGCTCGGAGAGTTTGGAGAACCAGGCGCCCTGGTCGATCTGCCGACGTTCTTCTGGGGTGAGGCTGAGTGCGTTCATGGCTGGAAAGATTGTGCCGGCGCCTGGGGCGGCCGAGGAAATGCGCATGCTAGAGTGATTGTTCGGCCCCATCTTCCTCAACCGCACCCCACAGCCGCCAGCCGCCAATGCCCCTTCAGGCCCCGCGCCCGACGTTGCTGACTGCCACCGCCTGCGCCCTGGCCCTGCTGCTGGGGCTGGCAGCGCCCGACACCCAGGCGCTGGGACTCGGGCGGCCCCAGGTGCTGTCCACCCTAGGCAAGCCGCTGGACGTCAGCGTGCCGCTGAGCCTGGCCGACGGCGAGCAGCTGACCGAGGCCTGCGCCCGCGCCGAGGTCTCGGCCGGCGATGCGCGCGTGCCGGCAGGCCTGCTGCAGTTGCGCATCGAGGGGGTGCCCGGCCAGCAGCGCATCCGCCTGCAGAGCCTGGTGCGCATCGACGAGCCCGCGCTGCGCATCACGCTGGCTCTGGGTTGTCCGCTGCGCCTGACGCGCGAGTTCAATGCCTTCGTGGATCCGCCGGCCGGCTCGACGGCGGCGCCGGTG